>NZ_JBJHAC010000020.1:0-97089 GCF_054050835.1 Blastococcus sp. SYSU DS0510
GGGGGGGGGGGGAGCGGCGGGGTGGGGCTCCGCCCGCGCGGGGCGGGGGGGCGGCCGCGGGTGGGGGGCGGCGGGGCCCCCCCCCCCCCCCCCCCCGGCGGGCTCACAGCTGGCCGGTCCGCTCCCGCCACGCCCGCTCCTTCTGGATCCACTCGTTGTCCCGGGGGAACTCGTCGATGCTGCTGACGCGGCGGATCTCGGCCTTCATGCCGGGGCCGGCCAGCGGCGCCCGCTTCGCCCACTCGATGGCCTCCTCCTGCGAGGCGACGTCGAGGATCCAGAAGCCCCCGAACAGCTCCTTGGTCTCCCCGTACGGGCCGTCGGTGACGACCGGTGGCTGGGAGGAGTAGTCGACGACGACGCCCGTCGCCGCGTCGTCGAGACCCTCGGCCGCGACGAGGACGCCCGCCCGGATCATCTCGTCGTTGAACCGGCCCATCGTCGTGAGGACCTCGTCGAAGTCGACGTTCGCCATCTCGGCGTAGCTCTCGTCGGTGGCCCGCATGATCAGCATGTACTTCACGGCGTCGCTCCTGCGTGGTGTCCGGGTCCCGGTCGGACCCTCTCACCCCTGGGTCGAACGGCGACACCACCGGATCGACAGCCGGCGTGACATCTTCCGATGCCCTCACGCGGGCGGGCTCACGCCCGACGGGCGGCGGGCCGTCAGCGGGCGGGGTCGACCATCGTCATCCCGGCGACCTCCACCCGGTCGAGGACGGGCAGCAGGTCCGCCGCCTCCGCGAGCCCGATGGTGCGCTCCACCAGCAGGTCGGGCCGCAGCGCGCCCCGCTCGATGAGCGCCAGCATGCCCGGGTAGTCGGCCGCCGCCATGCCGTGGCTGCCGAGCAGGTCGAGCTCCCAGCCGATCACCCGGTCCATGGGGACCCGCGGGTGCCCACCGACCGGCGGCAGCAGCCCGATCTGCACGTGGCGGCCTCGCCGCCGGAGGCTCCGGATGCCGTCGGCGCAGGTCTGCTCGCTCCCCACGGCGTCGACGGCGACGTCGCTGCCGCCGCCGGTCAGCTCCCCCACGACGGCCGGGACGTCGGCGCCGTCGGCCAGCACGGTGTGCTCCGCGCCCAGCGTGGCCGCGGCGGCGAGCGCCGCGGGGTTGCGGTCGACCGCGACGACGCGGCAACCCGTCGCGCGGGCGATCATGACGGCGCTCAGCCCCACGCCGCCGGCTCCGACCACGGTCACCCACTCACCGGCGGCGACCCGCGCACGGCCCACCAGGCCGCGGTAGGCCGTCGCGAACCGGCAGCCGAGCGCGGCCGCCGTCGGGAAGTCGACGCGCTCGGGGATCGCGACCAGGTTGGTGTCGGCACCGTGCAGGGCGACCTGTTCGGCGAACGACCCCCAGTGCGTGAAGCCGGGCTGCTGCTGGTCGGGGCAGACCTGGGCCTCCCCCGACCGGCACCACCGGCACCGACCGCAGCCGCAGACGAACGGCACGGTGACCCGATCCCCCAGCTGCCAGCGAGCGACACCGGCGCCGACCTCGGCGACCACGCCGGCGAGCTCGTGCCCGGGCACGTGCGGGAAGGCGATCTCGTCGTGACCGGCCCAGGCGTGCCAGTCGCTGCGGCACATCCCGGTGGCCATCACGCGCACCACCACCCCGCCCGCCGGCGCCGTGGGTGCCGGCACCTCCCGCACCTCGGGTCTGGCTCGGACGGAGTCGACGACGACGGCGCGCACGCCGCCATGCTGTCAGCCGCTGAACACCCGACCGTCAGGCGATGCGGCGGAGCCGGTTGATCCGCAGGCCGTCGTCGTCGGGGGCGCCGGTCGGGGCGGTGGAGGGGCCGGCCCGGTCAGGGCACGAGGATGGCCCGGCCCCGGACCTTCCCGGCGTCGAGATCGCGGATCGCGTCCACGGCCCGGTCCAGCGGGTACTGCTGGGTGTGCAGCGTGACCCTGCCCGCCTGCGCGAGCACCATCAGCTCGGCCAGGTCGGTGTAGGAGCCGACGATGTTGCCGACGACGTTCTTCTCCCCGGCGACGAACTCCAGCGTCGGGATCCGCAGCTCACCGCCGTACCCGATGACGTAGAGCGAGCCGGCCGGGCCGGTCATGCGCCAGCCGTCCATCTCCGCGCCCTGCTCGGCGACGAAGTCGAAGACGACGTCGGCACCCCCGCCGGTCAGCTCCTGCACCGCCTGCACCTGGTCGCCGTCGGCGAGCACGGTCTCGTCCGCGCCGATCTGCCGGGCGAGCTCCAGGGCGTCGGGGTTGCGGTCGACGACGACGATCCGCGTGCCCGACAGCGCGGCCAGGCACTGGACGCCGATGTGGCCGAGCCCGCCGGCGCCCTGCACGACGGCGGTGGTGCCCGGGTGCAGCAGCGGCAGGGCCTTGCGCACGGCGTGGTAGGCGGTGATGCCGGCGTCGGCGAGCGCGGCGACGTCGGCCGGGTTGGTCGACGGGTCGAGCTTCACGCAGGCGCGGGCGGTCGTGCGCAGGTACTCGGCCATGCCGCCGTCGTCGTTCGACAGCCCCGGGAAGAAGGCGTTCTCGCACTGCATGTCCCGGCCGGCGCGGCAGGCCGCGCACAGCCCGCAGCTGGGCTGCGGGTGCAGGATCACGGTGTCGCCGACGGCGACGTTGGTGACGCCCTCGCCGACCGCGTGGACCCACCCGGCGTTCTCGTGCCCGATCACGTAGGGCAGGTCGGGGTTCTGCAGCTCCGCCCACTGGCCCTCGAGGATGTGCAGGTCGGTGCGGCAGACCCCGGCGCCACCGATCTTCACGATGACGTCGAGCGGCCCCCGCAGCTGCGGCTCGGGGATGTCGTCGATGCTCGGGTCGGCGTGGTAGGCGTGCACGCGGACGGCCTTCACGGGCGGATTCCCTTCGAGACGGTGAGCGGGAGGAGCGGTCGGTCCTCGGGGCGGGGCGCCTGGTCGGCCTCCGACCCCGGGTAGCGGGTGGTGAGCAGGCCGCGGCAGAAGTGCGCGTTGCCGTCGATGGAGATCCGCACGGAGCGGGCCCGGCGCAGGAACAGCGCGGCCTCCTCCCTGGTGGGGCGGGTGCCGTCGGCGTCGACGAGCACGGGTGCGTCGTCGTCCAGCGGCAGGCCGAGCGCGGCCCGGCGGTGCAGCAACGCCTCGGTGGTGCGCTCCCCCGCCGGCAGGTCACCGAGCACGAGCGCCGCGACGTCCACGCCGGGATCGGTGCGCAGCAGGGCGGTGACCGCCCGCTCCATCGCGGCGGTGTGCGCCTTGCGGACGAAGGTCGCGCGGAGCTCGTCCAGCGAGTCCTCGGCCTCGGGCCCGAAGGTGCCGCGGTAGCCCGATCCGGCGGCCAGGCCGCGGTTGATCAGATCGGAGTCGTGGGGGGGGGGGGGGGGGGGGGGGGGGGGGGGGGGGGGGGGGGGGGGGGGGCCGCCGGCGCCGGCGGCGGGGCGGGCCCGGCCGCCGCCGGCCGGCAGCCCCCCCCCCCCCCCCCCCCCCCCCCCCCCCCCCCCCCCCCCCCCCCCCCCCCCCCCCCCCCCCCCCCCCCCCCCCCCCCCCCCCCCCCCCCCCCCCCCCCCGGACTCCACCCCGGGGACGGCGGCTACCGCGGCCCGGGCATCGGACGCCATGAGCCACGCGAAGTTGGGCGCGCAGAACGACGTCGGCAGCCGCAGGTGCACCTCGGCACGGGCGCCCGTCACCGACACGGAGCGGACGAAACCGAGGTCGGTGATCGGCTCGTCCAGCTCCGGATCGGCGACGGTGTCCAGGGCCGCGCGCACCGCGGCTCGCAGGTCGGGCAGGAGGGCGGTCACGGGGGCCTCGGCCTCAGACGGTCGCGAGGTCGGCGGCGGACGGGTCCCGGGGGCCGGTCAGGGTCTGGTCGGCGTCGGGCAGCTGCAGCTCCGGCGGCACCGGCAGGTCGTAGAGCTTGGCCGCATTGAGGCCGAGGACCTTCTTCTTCTGCACGGTGGTGAGCGGCGCGTACTCGGTCAGGTCCTCGGGGATCTGGAAGTCGACGAACTTCTGCACCAGCCACTGCGGGGTCCACAGCGCGTAGTCGCTGGAGAAGAGGATGCGGTCCTCCCCGATCCAGTACAGGAGCTCGCCCATGATCTGGGCGAAGTAGCGCGGCCGGGTGTGGATGAACGGGATGGCCACGGCCAGGCCGGCGACCACGTTGGGCTCCTGGGTGGCGATCCAGCAGAAGTCCTCGAGCCGCGGGAGGCCGCAGTGCTCGACGACGAAGGTCAGGTCGGTGAAGTCGGTGGCCACGTGGTCGACGTCGGCGACGTCGAAGGCATCGCGGTCCAGCGGCCGGATCGTCGGGCCCTTGTGGACGTGGATGTTCCGGATGCCGACCTCGCGGCACACCTCGAGGTACCGGTAGGCCATCGGGTCGGTGAGCTTCCAGCCGCGGGACTCGCCGTGCCAGTCCGCGGTGTAGAGCTTCACGCCCTTGAGGTTCATCCGCTCCGCCGCGGCCCGCAGGGCGTCCAGGCCGTTCTCGCCGTCGCGCGGATCCCAGTAGTGGTTGTAGGTCAGCTTGTCGGGGTGGGCCTGGGCGAGGGCGAACGCCTCCTCCGTCTGGCCGAAGCCCCGGTGGTAGAACTCGGCGAGCCGGGCCGGCTGGAAGATCGCGTGGTCGACCATCCCGTCGCCGAAGACGTCGCGCATCAGCCGCTCCCCGCCCTGGTAGAGGTACTCCTCGTAGGACCAGACCTCGGACTCGGGGCTGAGGTTGCGGTGGTAGTCGTAGAAGCAGTCGATGAACTGCTTGCCGTGCACGTTCCGCTGGTTCTCCGGGCGTGCGTCCCACAGCGCGATGTGGGCGTCCACGATGAAGTACTCCTCGCCGTCCCTGCGGTACATCTGCCGGCCTCCCAGCGTCTCCCGGTGTGGCGACGGTCACGCCGCTCGGAGACGACGCTAGGAGGGTCGCGCTCCACCCGGAAGATGTGGTCTGTCTCACTTTGAGACGCCGCTGAGGCGTACCGTGCCGGGCCAACCGGCAACGAGGCGGGTGCGGAGGCGCACGCACCCCCGGAGGAGGTGCTCCGGCGTGGAGACGGAACGGCCCGGGTCGCCACCGGCACCCCTCGGCCCCGGCCCGCGCCCCGACGGGCGGCTCGCGGCGCCCCGGCTGCGGGCCTCGTGGCGGCGCAGCCAGCAGTACGGGGTATCCCCCGACGAGGTCCTGCCGCGCTTCACCGGCTCGGTCGACACCGGGTCGCTGCTGTACGAGTGCGGATCGCAGGTGCTCGCGGGGCTGCAGGCCACGATCGCCAACGAGCCGGTCAGCCTGATGGTCGCCGACCGCGAGGGGCTGGTGCTGACCCGGCTGTGCAGCGACGCGGGGATGCGGCGCTCCCTGGACGCGGTGCACCTGGCGCCGGGCTTCTACTACTCCGAGCGGCAGGCCGGCACCAACGGGCTCGGCCTCTCCCTCGCCGACCGCGCCCCCACGCTCGTCCGGGCCGCGGACCACTACTGCGCCGAGCTGCGCGGGTACACCTGCGCGGCCGTCCCCGTCCTGGACCCGGTGTCCGGCGAGCTGGCGGGGTCGATGAACCTCACCACCTGGTCGGACTCGTCCTCCGAGCTGCTGCTGGCCCTGGCGCAGGCGGCGGCCGGCGCCACGAGCGGGCTCATGCTGCAGCGGGCCACCGGTCGGCCGGCGGGATCGGCACCCCGGGGCGAGGTCTTCCGGGTGGTCGCCGGGGCCGCCGGCGACGAGGACCCGTGCGTCTCGGCCGCGTGGCACGCGGCCCTCGCGTCCGCGAGGGCGGCCGATGCGGCGGGCCGGGTGCTCGCCGTCGTCGGCGAGCCGGGGGTCGGCAAGTCGACGCTCGCCGTCACGGCGCGCCGGCACCGGGGCCTCGGCCGCCGGGTCCTGCACGCCCGTGCGCCCGGCGACGACGGCGCTGCGGCCTGGTTGGACCTGTGGACACCCGAGCTGCGGGACCCCGAGGTGCACGTCGTCGTGTCGGCCGCCGACCGGCTGCCGGCGTGGGCGGCCGAGGAGCTCGCCGCCGTCCTGGCCGCCGCACGGCGGACCGACGGCCGCCCGCAGCCCTTCGTCCTGACCAGCCGGGAGTACGCCGCGCTCCCCCCGCCGCTGGCGCTGCTGGTCGACGCCGTCGTCGAGGTGCCGCCGCTGCGCCTGCGCACCGATGACGTCATGGCGGTGGCGCACGCCGTGGCACGGGCCGAGCGGCACCGCCCCGTCGAGTTCACCGCCCGCGCGGCCCGCGCGCTGACCGGCTGCCCGTGGCCGGGCAACACCCGCCAGCTGCGCCGGGTGGTGCGCGAGGCCGTGGCCCGCGCCGACGTCGTCGACGTCCACCACCTCGCCCCGGAGGTGCTCGACGGGGGCTCCCGCGTGCTGAGCCGGCTGGAGCGGCTGGAGCGCGACGAGATCGTCCGCTGCCTCACCGAGCCGGGCACCACGGTGACCAGGGCCGCGCAGACCCTCGGCATCGGCCGGGCCACCCTGTACCGCAAGATCGCGCGCTACGGGCTGGCCCTGCCCGAGGCGCCCGGCTGAGCGTCAGCCGTGGTCAGCAGCCGCGGACCCTGCACCCCGTAGCAGTGCGGCGCCCCCGGCTCCCCGGCGGGTCCGGCCACCTGGTGGACGGGCCTGGCCGCTGCGTGAACGGCAGGCATGCCGACGACGGACGGCGCGCGGGCCGGGCGCGTCGGATCGGCGGCCGGCGGTGGTCGGCGTGGTCGGACGCCGTGACGTGGCACACACTGGCCGTCGTCGGCACCGCCCGAACAGGAGCCCGTCCATGCGCCGCTGCCTCGTCGTCGCCAACCAGACCCTGTCCAGCGAGAGCCTCGGCCGGGCCGTGCAGGAGCGCATCGCCGCCGGGCCGCACTCCTTCCACCTCGTCGCGCCGGCCACCCCGGCGCGGGACGAGGTCGACGGCCCCAGCGCGTACGCGGCCGTGGGGCCCTCCGTGCAGGAGCGCGCCTTCGCGCTGGCGCGGCAGCGTCTGGACCGGGCGCTGGACGAGCTCCGCGCCGTGGGCGCCGAGGTCGACGGCGAGGTCGGCGACCCCGATCCGCTGCAGGCCGTCCGGGCCGCGCTCGGCCACTTCCCGGCCGACGAGATCGTCGTCTCGACGCTGCCGCGCGGCCTGTCGCAGTGGCTCCGCCGCGACCTCCCGGCCCGGCTGCGCAAGGCCTGCGGTGTCCCGGTCACGCAGCTCACCGCGGGCGCGGGCAGCGGGGCGCGCACCTGAGCACCCGGGAGCCCGGCGGGGTCGGGAACCGTCGAGCGGTCCGTGAGCGTTGCCTGGGGACCGGCCACCGCCCTGCACGAGGAGCTCCATGACCACCCCGTTGCCCACCGGCCCCGCCGTCGCCCTCGAGGTGGGCGACGACGGCGAGCTGTCGTGGCTGATGTCGCTCGACCCCACGGTCCTGGCGGTCCTCGGCGGCACCGTGCTGGTGTTCCTGCTCGTCACCCTGCTCACCGCCTGGCTGGTGGTGCGGCGCGTGCGGCGCAGCCCGCTGGTCGCCCGCGGCCGGGAGCTGGCCTCCCGCGGCCGCGAGCTGGGCCTGCAGGGGGCCACCGCCGTCGCCGCGCGCCGCCTGCCACCGGGTTCCCGGCGGTCCGCGGCGGAACTGCAGCTGGAGATCTGCCGGGCGCGGGACGGGCTGCGCCGCCACGTGGCCGCGGCGCAGGCGGCCGGTGCGCACCTCGGCGACGTGCCCGACCTGCTGCCGTCGCTGGTCGCCGAGGGCAGCCGGCTCGAGCAGCGGCTGCGGCAGCGAGCCCTGGGGGCCGACCCGACCGACCGCTCCGATCCGGAGCCCGAGGCCCGGGCCTACCTGGACACGGTCGCCGACGTCTGCGAGGCGGTGCGCGAGGCCGAGCGGGCGGTGGTGGCGAGCAGCCGCCCGGTCACCGACGTCGCCGATGCGGTCGCCGCCCTGCGCGCGCACACCACCGCCTACCAGGAGCTCACCGCGCCGCCGGCTGCGCCGTCGCTGCCTTCTCCGGCGCCGGAGCTCCGCGACCGACGCTGAGCACGACCAGGGTGGCGGCCAGCCCCAGGACCAGGCAGCCGCCGATCGCCGGGAGGTAGGAGCCCGAGGCGTCGACGGCCGCGCCGGCCAGCGGTGCGCCGAGGGCGGAGCCGATCCCGGCGCTGGTGTACAGGACGCCGAGCAGCCCACCGAGGCGGGTGGTGCCGAAGCGGTCGGCGACGACGGCGGGCCCGATCGCCACGAAGCCCCCGTAGCCGACGCCGAGCACCACGGCGAAGGCGAGCAGCATGCCGTACCCGCTGCCCAGCGCCCACAGCGCGAAGCTCAGCCCCATGGTGAGGAAGCACCCCTGGAAGGCGCGCAACGACCCGGTCCGCGCCGCGATCAGCCCCAGCAGCAGCCGGCCGGCGGTGCTCGCCAGCCCGATCACGCCGACCAGGGCCGCCGCCGCGACCCGGTCGACGCCCTGCTGCACGGCGTACCCGGGCAGGTGCACGAACGGCACGAACAGGGCCACGGACAGCAGCCCCGAGGCCAGGTACAGCCGCCGGTAGTCGCGGTTGCGCACCGCGTCGCGGAGCGTCAGCGCCGCCTGGCCCGCCTCCACCGGCGGCGCCTGGACCACCAGGGCGCACACCACGAGGACCAGCGCCCCGGCCAGCCCCAGGACGAGGTGGGTGGTGCGCCACCCGAGCTCGCCGATCAGCGCGGCGGCCAGCGGCGCCACCGCGAGGGTGCCCAGGCCGATGCCCGTCACCGACACCCCGATCGCGAGCGTGCGGCGCCGCTCGAACCACCCGCTCACGACGGCCACCATCGGGACGTAGGCGCAGGCCACCCCGATGCCGACCCCCAGCCCGTAGGTGACCAGGCCTATCCAGAGCTCACCGGCCAGCGAGGTCGCGGTCAGCCCGGCGCCGAGGGCCACGGCACCGACCAGCAGCACCCGCCGGGGGCCGTAGCGGTCCACCGCGACGCCGCTGAGCGCGCCGAGGCCGAAGTAGGTGAGCGAGGTCAGGGCGAAGAACGCCGACGTCGCGCCACGACCGGAGCCGAACTCCTCGGCCATCGGGGCGAGGAAGGCACCGAACGAGTAGGCGATGCCGAACGAGACGAACATCCCGGCGAACGCCGCGGCGACCATCACCCAGCCGCGGACCGAGTCGACCGCTGCCGAGGAGCGCATGGGGTCGGACGATACGAGACCGCCGGGCGCGACGGTGCGAGGCCGGGACCGGCCGGGTCGTCAGGGGCGGAACCGCAGGACGACCACCTCCGAGTCCTGCGACGGGGGGGCCTCGTCGAACTGGCTGTCCACCAGCAGCAGCCGCCCGCGGGCGACGTCCGCGGTGGTCAGCACGCGGTCGGGGTCGGTGGCCACCTCGGCGACCGCCCGGGCCGCCGTGGCGTCCGGGTCCAGCCGCAGGTAGGTGAGGATGCGCGGGAAGTTGCGGACGGCGACCAGCGTGCGCCCCTGCACCACGAGCCCATCGGCAGAGGTCAGGTCGACGTCGCCGGTGTCGACGAGGGTGGGCGCCGCCGTCGCCAGCTCGAAGCGCCACAACTGCCCGGCCGCGCTGTGCGCCACCACGAGCGACCGGCGGTCGGGGGCCACCTCGATGCCGTTGAGGCCGAACGTGCCCGGCTCCTGCGCGATGGTGCCGGCCGCGTCCGACCACAGCGACGCCGTCCACTCCCCGTGCTCGCGGGCGATCCGGAAGATCCGCGGGGTGGTCGAGTCGGTGACGTAGGCGGCGCCGTCCGGGCCGACGACGACGTCGTTGAGGAACAGCGGGCCGTCGACGGGCATCCGCAGGGCCGCCAACAGGTCGCGGTCGTCGTCGTAGATCCAGAAGTCCGGGGCGTCCGCGGGCGCGCCGTCCTGCGTGCGGTTGTCGCCCCCGGCGACGTAGACCCGTTCGCGCCGGTCGGTGGCGATGCCGACGGCGACGCGCCGGCCGTCCGCCAGGGCGTCGTCCTCGTCCAGCCACACATCGGTCCGCGGGTGGTCGAGCCGGCCGCGGTGGAGTTCCCCGCCGGTGGTCTCCGTGACGTAGAACGCCCGGCCCTTCCCGGCGACGGCGATCCCCTCGAACTGGGAGCCCTCCGGATCGCCGGACAGCGCGTAGGTGACCGGCTGGCCGCGGCCCTCACCGGGACGGCGGTCGTCCGCGGCGACGGGCGGGGCGAGCGCCAGCACGAACGGCGGGAGGAGGAAGACCGCCGCGGCGGTGCGGCGGAGCGTCGGGCGCATGAGGCCTCCGTGTGGAGTGGGTGGACCCCCGTGCGACCCACACGATGACGCGGCCGTCCCCGGAGCGCCAGCGCGGCCTGCGCGCCGCGCGCTCCGGGCGACCAGCCGGCAGCGACGGCGCTCCGGATCAGGGTTCGGCCGCGTCCCCGGTCGCGGTCAGCCACGCCCGCGCCGCCGCGTAGTCCTCGGCGGTCCCGAGGACCCGGTAGCCGCTCGGGGTGCGTTCCAGCAGCAGCCAGGCGCCGTCGAACGCCTCGAGGACCGTGTCGTCGCAGCGGTCCGGCAGCCCGTGGGGGAACCGGGCCGAGCGGATCTCGCGCCGGTGGGGCGGCGGCGTCACGGACATGGGCTCGCCGGGAGGGGAGGCCCATCCGCACCGGCCGCGGTCAGGACTGCCAGCGCCTGCGCACGTCCTCGGCGAAGGCGGTGTACTCCCGGACCGGGAGGACCTCCTCGAGGGTCAGGTGGTGGCTCATGGGCAGGGCGCCCATCACGACCTGGTCGAGCTGGTCGTGCGACTCGACCTCCACGATGCCGATCACCCGGCGCTGGCCGGCCACCTTGTACAGGCTCTTGATCAGCCCCGCCTCCATCGCGCCGACCGCCGCCTGGGTCTCCCGCTCCCACTCGTCCCAGAACTCGTCGCGGTCCAGGCGGGTGTGTTCGACGCGGAAGCTGAGGTGGAACAGCATCGGGCGCTCCTGAGGTGCGGGGCGGCGCCGTCCGGCGCCGCCGCTGCGGGATGGCCGTCAGGGTGCTCCCGCGTCCTCCGCGCGACAAGGCCTCGGACCGGCCGGTGTTCCCGGGCGCGCCGGGTCTCCCGCAGCGGCCGTCGCGGTGGGTACCTTCTGTGACCTGGACCACAGCAGCACGTGGAGGTCGGCACCATGACCCTGACCGAGCAGCGCACCGAGCCGGAGCAGGCGGGCGACCCGTCCGCCCCCGAGCACGTCGACGTCCTGATCGTCGGGAGCGGCGTCTCGGGCATCGGGGCCGCCCACCACCTCCGGGAACGCTTCCCCGAGAAGTCGCTCGTGCTCCTCGACGCCCAGGACCGCCACGGGGGGACCTGGTGGACCCACCGGTACCCCGGCGTCCGCTCGGACAGCGACCTGTTCACCTACGGCTACCGCTTCAAGCCCTGGCGCGGACCCTCCATCGCGGCGGGCGAGGAGATCCTGAAGTACCTGGACGAGGTCATCGCCGAGGACGGCCTCGCGCCGCACATCCGCTTCCTGCACCAGGTCACGGCAGCGAACTGGTCGAGCGAGGACCGACGGTGGACCGTGCACGTCACCCGCACCGACACCGGGCAGGAGCTGCGGTTCACCACCGGCTTCCTGTGGATGTGCCAGGGCTACTACAACCACGCCCGGCCCTACCAGCCGCGCTGGGAGGGGATGGAGCGGTACGAGGGCCAGGTCGTGCACCCGCAGCAGTGGCCCGACGACCTGGACCTCTCCGGCAAGCGGGTCGTCGTCATCGGGTCCGGGTCCACGGCGGCGACGCTGATCCCCGCCATCGCCGGGCAGGCGGCGCACGTCACCATGCTGCAGCGCTCGCCGTCCTACTTCCTCGCCCCGCCGTTGACGCACGACCTCGCGGTGACGCTGCGGCAGCTGGACATCCCGGAGGACTGGACCCACGAGATCCTCCGCCGGGCCTACACCGCCGAGTTCAACGAGCTGGCCCGGCTGGCGCACGAGGCCCCCGACGATCTGCACACGTTCCTCATGGAGTCGATGAAGCCGCTGCTCCCGGAGGGCTTCGACGTCGAGAAGCACTTCACGCCGCGCTACCGCCCGTGGCAGCAGCGCATCGCGATCGTCCCCGAGGGTGACCTGTTCGCGGCGCTCCGGGAGGGGAAGGCCTCGATCGTCACCGACACCATCGAGACCTTCACCGAGACGGGGATCCGGGTCGGCTCCGGGGAAGAGCTGGAGGCGGACGTCGTGGTCACCGCCACGGGGTTCGACCTCTCCGTGCTCGGGGACGTCGCCTTCGCCGTGGACGGCGAAGCGGTGGACTTCACCGAACGCTTCACCTGGCGCGGCCTGATGATCAGCGGCGTCCCCAACATGGCCTACGTCTTCGGCTACTTCCGGCACAGCTGGACGCTTCGGGTGGACCTCGTCAGCGACCTCGTGGTCCGGCTGATGGAGACCATGGAGCTCAAGGACGCCACCATGGTCGTCCCGACGCTGCGCGACGAGGACGCCGGCATGCAGGTGCGCCCGTGGTGCGACCCGGAGGACTTCAACGCCGGGTACGTCATGCGGTCCCAGCACGTGCTGTTCAAGCAAGGCGACCGCGAGCCGTGGACGCACATGCTGGAGCACGCGGCAGAGGCCGAGATCCTGCCCAAGGCCGATCTCGACGACGGGTCGCTCGTCTACCGGTGACGCCGACGCCCTGCCCAGATCTCCCGACGGGCGCCGTGCCCGGCGGGTTCCACAGCTCAGCGAGGAGCAACCATGCCGCAGACGGCCGTCCGGACCGGAGTGACGCTCAACTACGAGATCAGCGGCGAGGGCGACCCGCTGCTGCTCGTCATGGGGACGTCGGGATCGCTGCTGCTCTGGGGCGAGCTGATCCCGCGGCTGGCCGAGCACCACCGGGTGATCGCCTACGACAACCGCGGGCTCGGCGGCAGCGAGCGAGGCGAGGGCGAGATCACCGTGGCCTCCTTGGCCGAGGACGCCTCCGCCCTGCTGGAGGCACTGGACGTCCCGCGGGCGCACGTCATGGGCTGGTCGCTCGGCTCGGCGATCCTGCAGGAGCTCGCGCTCGCGCACCCGGAGCAGGTCGCGACCGCGGTCATGTACGCGACCTGGGCGCGGTGCGACGGCTTCCAGCGCTCGGTCCTCTCCGCCCTGCGGCACCCCTACGCCACGTGGGACATGGAGGCGGCCCTGGCGAGCGCCGGCATCGCCTTCTCGCCGCAGCTGCTCGACCACCCCGACTTCGAGAAGATGCTCGAGCCGATGCTGCCGGCGTTCCCCCAGACCGAGGAGCAGATGCAGGTCACGGTCGAGCAGTGGGACGCCGACCTGGCGCACGACACCCTCGACCGGCTGGGCGGCATCACCGCCCCCACCCTCGTGGTCGTGGGCGAGCAGGACCTGCTCACCCCGCCCTGGCAGGCGAAGGCGGTCGCCGACGCCGTTCCGGGCGCGCGGTACGAGCTGATGACGGGGCCGGGGTCCAGCCACGGGCTGCACATCGAGCGACCCGACGACCTGGTGCGCCTGGTGACCGCGTTCCTGACCGAGCACACGCTGCTGCAGTCGAGCTGAGCCGGGGGCGGCCCGGGACGGTCAGCGGGCAGGACCCACGAGCACGCGCGGGTCGGTGGAGGACGCACCCGTCCTCCACCGACCCCGATGATCAGCGGCTGCCGCCGCCGATCATCGGATCGTCGCCGCGATCGACCGTGCCCCGCTCGGCACCCTCCGTGGAGGAGCCCGTGGTGTAGCGACCCGGGTCCGACTCGTCGACCATCACGTCGTCCCGGACCTCGTCCGCGGGAGGCTGCGGAACCACGGCGACCCCCTCGGGCCGGCTCGGGGGCACCTGCTCGTGCGGCTGCTGCTCGCCGCTCTTGGACCCGGCCGCGACGGCGCCCGCGGCGGCGGCCGCGACCCCGGCCACGGCGGCGGCGCCCGCGGCGACCGCCTTGCCCGAGACCCCGGCCTTGCCGCTGTCCCCCCGGGACGGGAAGGCCGCGTTCACCCCGGGCGTGCCGACGTCCTCGCCGGGGTTGATCGTCCCGCGCCAGCCCCCGGTGGCGTAGCCCTCGCTCTCCACCAGCTCCTTGAACCGCCGCAGGTCGGACTCGACCTGCCGCTCCACGACGCCCAGCTTGTCGCCGACCTTCTCCACGAGCCCCTCCGGCTCGTACTCCAGCGACAGGTGCACGAGCGTGGCGCCCGCACCCACCGGCTGGAAGCGCACCGCCCCGGCGTTGGTCGCGCCCTCCGTCGCGGCCCACGCGACCTTCTGGTCGGGAACCTGCTCCAGGATGGTGGCGTCCCACTCCCGCCGGACGCCGGCGATCTCGGCCACCCAGTGCAGGCGCTTGTCGCCGTGCTGTCGAACTTCCTTGACCCCGCCCATGAAGTGCGGGAAGTCCTCGAACTGGGTCCACTGGTTGTAGGCGGTCGTCACCGGTACGTCGACCTGGATCGACTTCTCAGCCTTCGTCGTCATCGTTCGTCCTCCCATGGTGAGTTGCGTCACTCACCCACCGCCTACCCGCACACCGGCCCGCCGACGCCCCCTGATGCGGAACGCCCGGAGATGCGGCGCCGGGCCACCCCGCCGCACGTGCCCCGTCGCCGCCCTCCACCAGGCCGGGTCAGCTCACGTGGTGCACCTCCGGCAGCCCGTACACCGGCGTCGGGATCCCCTCGTAGCGCGCCTTGAGCTGCAGCGCCAGGTAGAGGGAGTAGTGCCGGGACTGGTGCAGGTTGCCGCCGTGGAACCACAGGGCCTCCTGCCGGGTGGGCTTCCACATGTTGCGCTGCTCGCCCTCCCACGGCCCCGGGTCCTTGGTGGTGTCCGAGCCCAGGCCCCACACCTTGCCCACCCGGTCGGCGACCTCCTGGCTGATGAGGTCGGCCGCCCAGCCGTTCATGGACCCGTAGCCGGTGGCGTAGACGACCAGGTCGGCGGGCAGCTCGGTGCCGTCGTCCAGGACGACGGCGTCCTCGGTGAGGCGCACCACCTGGCCGTGTGCCAGCTTGACCCGGCCGTCGGCCACGAGCTCCGCGGCGCCGACGTCGATGTAGTAGCCCGAGCCGCGGCGCAGGTACTTCATGAACAGGCCCGAGCCGTCCTCGCCCCAGTCCAGCCAGAAGCCGACCTTCTCCAGCCGGTCGTAGAAGTCGGCGTCCTTCTGCTTCATCTGCTCGTACAGCGGGATCTGGAACTCGTGCAGGATCCGGTACGGCAGCGAGGCGAAGATCAGGTCCGCCTTCTCCGTCGTCACCCCGGCGGCCACCGCCTCCTCCGAGTAGAGCGCGCCGAGCCCGATCTCCATGAGGCTGTCGCTCTTGACGATGTGCGTCGAGGAGCGCTGGACCATGGTCACGTCGGCGTCGTGCTCCCACAGCGCCCCGCAGATGTCGAAGGCGGAGTTGTTGCTGCCGATGACGACGACCTTCTTGCCGGCGTAGGCGTCGGGCCCGGGGTGCGCCGACGAGTGCTGCTGGTCACCGCGGAAGACGTCCTGCCCCGGGATGACGGGGACGTTCGGCTTCCCGGACATCCCGGTGGCCAGGACGACGTGCTTCGGCCGCAGGGTGAGCGGCTTGCCCTCGCGCTCGACCTGGACGGTCCACTCGCCCTTCTCCTCGTCGAAGGTCGCCGACGTCGCCGTGGTGCTGCCCCAGTAGGGCACCTCCATGACCTTGACGTAGCTCTCCAGCCAGTCGCCGATCTTGTCCTTGGGCGAGAACACCGGCCAGTTGTCGGGGAACTTCAGGTAGGGCAGGTGGTCGTACCAGACCGGGTCGTGCAGGCAGAGGGACTTGTAGCGCCCGCGCCACTGGTCCCCCGGCCGCGGGTGCTTGTCGACGACGAGCGCCGGCACGCCGAGCTGGCGCAGCCGGGCGCCGAGGGCGATGCCGCCCTGCCCGCCGCCGATGACGAGGACGTAGGGCTGGACGCCGACGCCGAGATCGGCCTCCTCCTGCTCGCGGCGCTCCAGCCAGGTGCGGCGCTCCTTGTTCGCCCCGTGCTCCGCCCCCATCGGCCGGGCCGGGCCGCGCGGCTCCTCGTGGCCCTTCAGCTCCGACAGGGTGGTCAGCAGCGTCCACGCCCTCGCCTCGCCGTCCTCCTCGACCAGCCGCACGAGCCCGCGCCCCCGGCCGACCGCGGTCTCGAAGGTGAACCAGGCGGTGGTCACCCCGTCGGCCTCCTCGGGCTGCTCGTCGACGGTGAGACCGCGGGGATCGGTCCCGTCGAGCGTCGCGGTGAGCAGGTCGGCGACGCCCGCGGGGTTCTCGACGGTGGTGATGTTCCAGGTGAAGGAGACGAGGTCGCGCCAGAAGCTCGTCCCGGCGAACATCCCGGCGGCGCGCGCCACGTCTCTGGCCCGCAGCGCCTCCTCGAAGCCGGTGAGCCAGCGGTGCGCCCGCTGCTCCGGGGTCTGCGTGGGCGTGTCCAGGGTCTGGGTCATGCGCTGCTCCTCCTCCGGGCACCGGACGGCGTGGTGTGATGTGCAGCACAACGCGCCGCGGCCCGTGGGGGAAGCGTTGCAGCGAGTTGCACGCCCCCGGCCGCGGCGCCCGCCCGGAGGAGGTGGTCGTGGCCGGCTACTCGGCGATCGCTCCCGGGACCGACCTGGCGGAGCACGCCCGGGTGCTGGTCCGGGTGCACGACGCGGTGATCGCGGGCGGGCGCCCGCCGGTCCGCCCGCGGGGCGTGGTCGCGCGCTCGTGGTCGAGGGTCCTGGGCCTGGGCCTCGACGCCTCCCGCTCCAACGCCCGGGAGCCGCTGCCCCTGGAGGAGGTGGAGCGGCGCCGCCGTGCCAGCCCCCTGTCGCTGGTGGTCGGCGAGCTCCGGCAGGTGCTGGGCAGCGTCGCCGAGGCCTCCTCCTTCCTCGTGGTGGTCACCGACGCGGACGGCGTGATCCTCTGGCGGGAGGGGTCCGCGCGGCTCCGGGTGCGGGCGGACGCGCTCGGTTTCGCCGAGGGGGCGCGCTGGACCGAGGCCGCGGTGGGCACCAACGCGATCGGGACCGCCCTGGCCGAGGCCGCGCCGGTGCAGCTGTTCTCCGCCGAGCACTTCGAGACGGCCCAGCACCCCTGGTACTGCACCGCCGCGCCGCTCCACCACCCCGTGAGCGGGGAGCTGCTCGGCGTCGTGGACGTCAGCGGGCCGGCGCTCACCCTGCACCCGGTCATCGGCGCCCTCGTGGAGACCGCCGTCAAGCTGGCCGAGTCGCAGTTGTGGCGCCACCACGAGCACCGCCTGGAGCGGCTGCGCCGGTCGGCCCGCGCCGCGCTGGAGACCGTCCGGGGCCCCGTCCTGCTGGTCGACGACGACGGCTGGGTCGCGCACCGCTCCGGCATCGCGGTGCGCGACCGGATCGAGGTGCCGCGGCCCGACCGGCTCCTCGCAGTTCCGGGGCTGGGGCTGTGCACCCCCGAGCGGCTCGGTGAGGGCTGGTTGGTGCGCCCGCGCGGCCCCGGTGCCGACATCCTGGCCGAGCTGGACCTGACCGGCCCGCCGGTGCTCCGGCTGCGGACCGACGCCGGGTCGTGGCGGACCCCGCTCACCCGGCGCCACGCCGAGGTGCTCGTGCTGCTGCAGCGGGCCGGCCGCGCGGGGCTGACCGCCGCGGGGCTGAGCACGGCGCTGTACGGCGACGAGGAGCACTGCGTGACGGTGCGCGCGGAGGTGTCGCGGCTGCGCCGGGTCGTCGGCGCCCTCGTGGCCACCGCCCCCTACCGGCTCGCGAGCGGCGTCACCCTCTCGGTCGTCCGGTCCTGACGAGCCGCCGACGGGCGGGGCCCGGTCAGCCGCGGCGGCCGAGGATGCGGCGGAGCAGCCCGGACCTCCGCTGCTCGTGCGCAGGTGCAGGCGACCCGGCCGCCACCGGGGGAGCCGCCCAGACCGGAGCCGCCGAGCGGGGCGCTACCCAGACGCGAGCCGCCGAGCGGGGAGCCGCGGAGCGGGCACCGGCGGCGGCGACCCGGGCGCGGTCCCGGTGCTCGTGGGCGACCCGCTCGTGCGCCAGGTAGTGCTGGAGGCTCTCCGGCGCGAGCCGGCTGCCGCGCGCGGCGACGTCGTGCCGGGCCTCCCGCTCGCAGGCGCGCTTCTCCGCCTCGGTCATCTGGAGCGGATCCCACCCGCCGCGCCGCCGGCCGGTCTCCCCGGGGGGCTGAGGCGTTCCGCCGACGACGGTCATGACGGCTCCTCTCGTCGCAGGGTGCCGTCCAGCCTGGACCCCGCCGGCGCCGCGGCACAGGGCCGCAGGTCACTCCTCGCCGACGGCGCGGGCACGGCGGCCTCCGGTCGCGCGGGGGCGGCCGCCGGGGCAGGGTCGGGGAGACGTCGACGCGACGAAGGCTGCCGGGAGGACGAGTGCGCATCCACCTGCTCGCGACGGGCGGGACGATCGCCAGCCGGCGCGGACCCGGCGGGCTGGCCTCGGTCACCCCCGCCGCCGATCTCCTCGCCGCCGCGGGCACGCCGACGGGGCTGACGGTGACGACCAGCGACCTCAGCACCGTGGGCAGCTTCGCTCTGACGACCGCGCATCTGCGGGGGCTCGTCGCGGAGGTGCGCCGGTGCCTGGCCGACGGCGTCGA
This sequence comes from Blastococcus sp. SYSU DS0510, assembly GCF_054050835.1. NCBI lineage: Bacteria > Bacillati > Actinomycetota > Actinomycetes > Geodermatophilales > Geodermatophilaceae > Blastococcus > Blastococcus sp. SYSU DS0510. The sequence goes on from NZ_JBJHAC010000020.1 coordinate 18,531, forward strand.
CGGCGTCGTCGTCACGCACGGAACCGACACCATGGAGGAGTCGGCGTTCCTCGCGGACCTGGTCCACGACGACCCGCGGCCGGTCGTCTTCACCGGCGCCCAGCGCCCCTTCGACTCCCCCGCCCCCGACGGTCCGCGCAACCTCGCCGACGCCCTGCGCGTGGCCGGCGCGCCGGTGGCCCGAGGCGCCGGGGCCCTGCTGCTGTTCGACGGCCTCGCCTTCGCAGCGCGCGGGGTGCGCAAGGTGGAGACCCTGCGCAGCGGCGCCTTCGCCGCGCCGGGCCGCGGCCCGGTGCTCCGGGTGCACGGCGACGCGGTGACGGCGCTGGCCCGTCCGGTTCGCGGCGCCCCCCTCCCCCTCGACCTGGAGGCGGACCTCCCCCGCGTGGACGTCGTCCCGCTCTACCTGGGCACCGACGACGTGCTGCTCCGCGCCGCGGTGGCGGCCGGCGCGGCCGGCCTCGTGCTGCAGGCGTTCGGTGCGGGCAACGCGACCCCGGCGGTGGCGGCCGCCGTGGCGGAGCTGGCCGCCGGGGGCATGCCGGTGCTGGTGTGCTCCCGCGTCCCGTCGGGCCCGGTCGCCCCGCTCTACACCGGGGGCGGGGGCGCCGACCTCGCCCGGGACGGCGCGCTGCTCGCCGGTGACCTGAGCCCGTGGCAGGCCCGCCTGCTGCTCGCCGCCGCCCTCGCCGTCGCCCCCGACGACCCGCTGGCGCTCGTCGCCGGCCACCTGGCAGCCGGCGACCCGGCACCGGACCGAGTGGATGGAGAGCAGGGATGAGCAAGGAGATCTTCGTGGCCTTCGGCGTCGACGTCGACGCCGTCGGTGGCTGGCTCGGCTCGTACGGCGGGGAGGACTCCCCCGACGACATCTCCCGCGGCGTCTTCGCCGGCGAGGTGGGCGTGCCGCGTCTGCTGGAGCTGTTCCGCCGCCGGGAGCTGCCGACCACCTGGTTCTGGCCCGGCCACTCGATCGAGACGTTCCCGGAGGAGTTCGACGCCTGCGTCGCCGCCGGCCACGAGATCGGCGTCCACGGCTACAGCCACGAGAACCCGATCGCGATGAGCCGCGAGCAGGAGCAGGCGGTGCTCGACCGCTGCATCGCGCTGATCGAGGAGCGGACCGGCCGCCGGCCGACCGGCTACGTGGCCCCGTGGTGGGAGTTCAGCGGCGTCACCAACGAGCTGCTGCTCGAGCGGGGGATCACCTACGACCACTCGCTCATGCACCGGGACTTCGAGCCCTACTACGTCCGGGTCGGTGACTCCTGGACGAAGATCGACTACGACGCCCCGGCGGAGAGCTGGATGGAGCCGCTGGTCCGCGGGGAGGAGACCGACCTCGTCGAGATCCCGGCGAACTGGTACCTCGACGACCTGCCGCCGATGATGTTCATCAAGTCCAGCCCGAACAGCCACGGCTTCGTCAACCCGCGGGACATCGAGCAGATGTGGCGGGACCAGTTCGACTGGGTGCACCGCGAGATGGACTACGCGGCGTTCACCATGACCATCCACCCCGACGTCTCCGGGCGCCCGCAGGTGCTGCTGATGCTCGAGCGGCTCATCGACCACATCAACGGTCACGACGGCGTCCGCTGGGCGACCTTCGACGAGATCGCGCAGGACTTCCTCCGTCGCTCGCCCCGCGGCTAGCGCCGGCTCCGGGCCTGCTCCCGCGAGCCGGCGGCGATCACCCCCGCCCACCCGGGGGGCGCGGCGGCGCCGGCGCCGAGGAGCACCGTCGCGGCCGCGACCAGCAGAGCCGCCGGGAGCCCGGGGCCCGCGGCCACCCCACCGAGCGCCACGGCGCCGAGCGCCTGGCCGGCGGTGAGGCCCACGAAGAGGAATGCCGCGGCGGCCGCGGCACCGTCGGGGCGGGCGCGAGCGCCCCAGGCGATCAGCACGCCGCTGAGCGCCACGAAGGCACCGCCGAAGACCGCCAGGGCGATGCCGGCGAGCCACGGGACGCCGGGCCGGACGGCGAGCAGCGCGGAGGCCGCCGCCGCCAGGACCAGGGCGGCGCGCCAGGCAGCGCGCACCCCGTACCGCTCGACCAGCGCGCCGCTGACCCCGCCGAGCAACCCCGCCGCGCCCAGGACGCACCACAGCGCCCCGCTCACCCCGGCGGACAGCTCACCCGCCCCGGTCAGCAGGTCCCGCCCGAACGTCCAGACGCCGGCGCACCCCGCGCCCGCGAGGACCGCGGCCACGGTGGGCCGGCCGAGCCCGCGCCAGGGCCGGCCGGCCGGGTGGGGCAGCGCGCCGGGCCCCGGCCAGCGGGCCGCCCGGTCGGCGGCCCAGGTCACCAGCACCGCCAGGACGGCGAACACCAGCCAGGCCTCCCGCCAGGCCGCCGGGGCGGCGAGCACCAGCAGGCCGCCGGCCACCACGCCGGCTCCCGTGCCGCTGTTGACCACGCCCTGGGCTCGCCCCTCGCTCGCGGGCGGGACGGAGGCGGCGATCGCGGCGACCAGCGCGGGTGTCGCGGCGCCCGCCCCGCTGCCGGCGATCAGCACCCCGACCGCGAGCACCGCGGTGCCCGGTGCGGCGGCGACCACCACGGACCCGGCCGCGGCGCTGCCACCGGCGGCCCACAGCGCGGCCCGCCCGTGGCCGCGCGCGACCAGGAGGGGCGCCAGCAGCGCGGCGACGCAGTAGGCCAGGTAACCCCCCGCCGCGAGGGCACCCGCGGTGTCGCCCGAGAAGCCGAACTCGGCCCGGAACTGCGGCAGGTAGAGGCCGAACCCGTACCGGGCGAGTCCGTAGGTGACGGCGATGACGGCGAGACCGGCGCCGATCAGCACAGCAGGGCGCACCGGGGCGGCGCGGTCGGACATACGTAACGATCGTTTCGCCATAACGCTCGTTACCGTAGTGCCGTGCCCCGGACCCCCGCGACCGCGACGGCGCGGGAGCGGCTGCTCTCGGCCGCGGCCGAGCTCTTCTACGAGTCGGGCATCGCCGCGACGGGCGTCGACGCCGTGCTGCGGCGGGCCGGCGTCTCCCCGGCCACCATGTACGCCCACTTCGCCGGCAAGGACGCGCTCGTGGCCGCCTACCTGGAGCAGCGGCACCACCGGTGGCGCGCGGTGTGGGACGAGGTCCTCGCCGACCGGGACGACCCTCGCGACCGGCTCCTGTCCGTGTTCGACGCGCTCGCCCGCTACCGGGAGAGGTCGGGTGACCGCCGGGGCTGCGGATTCCTGGCCGCCGCCACGGAGCTGCCGGCCGGCCATCCCGGCCAGGTGTGGCTGGCGGCGGACACCGCGTTCCTCACCGGGCGGTTGCAGGACCTCGCGGGCACCGCCGGCGCCGACCGGCCGGCGGAGCTCGCCGCGGACCTCCTGCTGCTCTACGACGGCGCGCTGGCCGGGCTCGCCAGACGGGCGACCACCCCGGGGCCGATCGGCGACGACCCCCTCGGCCGCGCCCGCGCCACCGCGCGCCTGGTCCTGGCGACCCGGCTCCCCGACCGGTGAACCGCTGCCGCCGTCCGCCCCGACGGCGCACGAGAGGGGCGGCCCCCGGAGTGCGGAGCCGCCCCTCTCGTGCGTGCCGGATGCGTCAGCGGGTGGAGCAGATGAGGTACGCGAAGCCCTCCTGAGCGGCCTCGAAGGGGTCGTAGGTCGGGTCGCCGAAGCGGGGGTCGTGCTCGACGACGTAGTACCGGGTGCTGCCGCCGGCCGCCCGGAAGATCTCCGAGAAGTCGATGTCACCGCGGCCGACGATCTCGATCCGCCGGTCCATGTCCTCGTTCAGGTCCTTGACGTGGAAGAGCCGGATCCGGTTGCCGTACTCCCGGATGACGTCGATCGGGTCGACACCCGCGAAGACCGCCCAGTACAGGTCGAGCTGGGAGACGACGTGCCGCCGCTCGGAGTGCTGCATCAGGATGTCGAAGGCGGTCCGGTCACCGAAGGTGGTCTCGAACTCCCAGTCGTGGTTGTGGATCATCAGCCACTGGCCGGCCTTGCGGGCCTGCTCGCCGACCGTGTCGAGGTACTCGGCGTAGGCGATCCACTCGGCCTCCGTCTCGAGCTGCGGGGTGGCGCCGGAGCCGAAGTACTGCACACCCAGGACGCGGTTCTCCTGGAGGATCTGCCCGATGTCCGCCGGCTCGTCGGGGGTGCCGACGTCGACGTGCCGCCCGGAGGCCTTGAGCCGGTACTCGCGCAGGAGCTCCGCGTACTCCTCCGCCGACATGCCGCTCAGGGTGAAGGGCTCGACGTTCCGGTAGCCCATCTCGCTGAGCCGGCGGAGGACCTCCTCGTGCCGGGCCTGCGTGGCCTCGTCGGTGCCGAAGCCGATGTGCTCGGCGAAGGTCCACAGCTGGATGGAGACCATGCGTGCCGGCACCGCCCGGTCGACGCAGTCGGAGCTCCCGTGCCCTCGGGTCGAGGGCGGAGCCGCGCTCGCCGTGCCGACGAGGCCGAGGAACAGCAGTGAGGTCAGGGCGGCGAACAGCACTGCCCGCAGGGGGCGGTGGCTTCTCTTCAAGGTCGTGGATCCTCTCGAGTGGGGTGGCGATCGCTCGTCGTCGACCGCAGTCCGCGTGACCCGTGCCGCCCGCTGCGGAGCCCGTCGGGGCTCCCGACCGTCACCGGTGGTTCCACGCCTGCGCCGAAGACTGTGTGCTGCGCCACAGAAGCTAGCAACACTTCTGCGCGACGGAAAACGGAAGTCCGGTCAACCCTGGGCGGATGTCGGCCGGTCTCGCAGCCGCTCGGGAAAGCGCTGGTCATGCGGGCGAGAGCGGGCGCCGGGAGAGGGCAGGATGGCGGCATGAGCACCCCTCCGATGCGCTCCCGGGTGGGCCAGGCCCTGCTGGGCGGGGCCACCACCGCGCTGTACTACGCCCTGCCCGACCTCATCCCCTCCCGCACCGGCCGCGTCTGGGCGAAGGCGGCCCTGATGGTCGCCTCGCTGGCCGCGTCGGCCCCGGAGCTGCGGGCGGCGCGGAAGGCCGTGCGCGAGGTCCGCGAGGAGGTGCGGCCGGCGCAGGCGTTCCGCTCTCTCCCCGCGCGCAGCAAGGCGGCTCTCATCGGCATCGGCGTCACCGCGCTGGCGGCCTCGACCGCCGGCGTGGTGGTCGGCGAGCGGTGGGCCTTCCGCCGCGGGCAGGCGCGGGCAGCCGCCGGCAAGCGGTGGCCGCACGCCGGCCCGGCGCTGGTGTACGGCGCGCTGGCGAGCACGCTCTGGCTCTCCCCTCCCCCGCCGGCCACGGACGCCGCGACCGGCGGCGGGCCACCTGCCTGATCCCGAGGGGCTCGTCAGCCCAGCCGGCGCTCGCGCTCCTCGGGCCAGCGCGTGACCGCGTCGGCCAGGACCTCGTGCAGGAAGGCGAGGAACTCGCGGGTCTCGGCGAGCCGGCGCCCGCCCGGTCGATCGGTCCCGAGCAGGTCGATGCCGGACCCGACGACGTCCTGGAAGCGCTGCAGGGCCTGCAGCTCGGCGGAGACGAACCGGGTCCACAGGTGGGCGTCGTCCAGGACGTACAGGTCGCTGCGGGTACCCGGCTCCCGCTCGCGGACGAGGAAGCCGATCTGCACGAGCTGGCGGACCGCCCCGCTGATCGCCGCGGGGCTGACCTGCAGCCCTTCGGCCAGCTCGGCGGCCGTGTAGCGGTCGGCGTCGTCGGCCAGCGCGTAGGCGAAGACCCGGGCCGGCATGGGCTGCATGCCCGACTCGCGCAGCACCAGGGCGAACCGCTCCACGAAGCGCAGGAGCGTCGCCCGCTCCGCGTCGGTGTTCTCCGCGACCGTCACGCCGCCCACGGTACCCGAAGCGTCGGAGAATCAATGACCTTCACAAATTCGTGAAGGATCTGTAGCTTCGCCCGCATGACAGCGATCTCGGTCTCCGGACTGGTCAAGACCTTCGGAGCGACCCGCGCGCTGGACGGGCTGGACCTCGAGGTGGCGACGGGTGAGGTGCACGGCTTCCTCGGCCCGAACGGCTCGGGGAAGTCCACCACCATCCGCGTGCTGCTGGGCCTGCTGCGTCCCGACTCCGGGCGCGTGCGGCTGCTGGACGGCGACCCGTGGCGGGACGCCGTCGCGCTGCACCGCCGCCTCGCCTACGTGCCCGGCGACGTGACGCTGTGGCCGACCATCTCCGGCGGCGAGTCGATCGACCTCCTCGGCCGCCTCCGGGGCGGGCTGGACCCGCGCCGACGCGCCGAGCTGCTCGACCGCTTCGACCTCGACCCCCGCAAGAAGGCGCGCACCTACTCCAAGGGCAACCGCCAGAAGGTCGCCCTGGTGGCCGCGCTGGCCTCGGACGCCGAGCTGCTCGTGCTCGACGAGCCGACCTCGGGCCTCGACCCGCTGATGGAGGCGGTGTTCCAGGAGTGCATCCGGGAGGTGCGCGCCGAGGGGCGCACCGTGCTCCTGTCCAGCCACATCCTGGCCGAGGCCGAGGCCTTGTGCGACCGGGTGAGCATCATCCGCCACGGCGCGACGGTGCAGAGCGGCAGCCTCGAGGAGCTGCGCCACCTGACCCGCACGGCCATCACGGTGGAGACGGCCCGCCCGGCCACCGGTGTGGACACCCTGGCCGGCGTGCACGACCTGCGGCACGAGGAGGGCCGGCTGCGGTTCGACGTCGACACCGACGCTCTGGACGGCGCCCTCCGCCACCTCACCGGCTTCGGCGTCGTGAGCCTCACGAGCACGCCCCCGACGCTGGAGGAGCTCTTCCTGCGGCACTACGGCGACGAGCTCGCCGAGGACGCCGCCGCGCGTGAGCCGGTGCGGTCGTGAGCACCCAGCTGTCCGAGGCCGCCGCCCGCCCCGCGGCGCCGCCACGGAGCGGCCGCTCGTCCACCACCGCCGGAACGGGGGCGCTGCTCCGCTTCGCGCTCCGCCGCGACCGCGTCCGACTGCCGGTCTGGATCGCCGCCGGCGCGTCGATGGTGGCGCTGCAGTCGGTCTCCAGCCAGTCCTTCTACGACTCCCCCGGTGCGCTGGCCGCCTACCGCGCCTCGGTGGGGAGCAACGCCGCGACCATCGCGCTCGGCGGGCCGCCGGTCGGGCTCGACACGGTCGCCGGCGCCGTCGCCTTCGAGATCTCGGCGACGGTGATGCTCATCGCCGCCCTGATGGCGATGTTCACCGTCACCCGGCACACCCGTGCCGACGAGGAGGCCGGGCGCACCGAGCTGATCCGGTCCGCGCAGGTCGGCCGGCACGCGCCGCTGCTCGCCGCGGTGCTGCTCTCCGCCCTCGCCTGCGCCCTCTTCGCCGTCGCCGTGGGGGTCGGCGCCACGGTCACCGGCCTGCCGGCCGCGGGCTCGTTCGTCCTCGGCGCCTCCTTCGGGGCCTGCGGGCTGGTCTTCACCGGGATCACCGCCGTCGCCGTGCAGGTCACCGGGCACACCCGGTCGGTCTACGGCCTCGTGGGAGGCGCGTTCGCGGTGTCCTTCGTGTTGCGCGCCATCGGCGACATCCAGGGCAACTGGGTCGTCTGGACCTCGCCGATCGGCTGGGCGCAGGCCACCCACCCGTGGTCCGCGAACGCGCTCGCGCCGCTGCTGCTGTGCGGAGCCGTGGCCGCCGGGCTGACCCTGGCCGGGTTCGCCATGCTCGACCGGCGCGACCTCGGCGCCGGGCTGACCCAGCCGCGCCCGGGCCGCGCCGGGGCGCCGCGGTCGCTGCGCTCGCCGCTGGGACTCGCCGTGCGGCTGCAGCGCGGGGCGTTCCTCGCCTGGGCGCTGGGCCTGGCCGCGCTGGGCCTGGTCTACGGCGCGCTCGCCGAGTCGGTCGAGACGCTGGTCGCCGGCAACGAGCAGGCCCTCGAGATGTTCGGGAACCCCGACGTCGGCGACCTCGTCGACGCCTACCTCGGCACCACGTTCAGCATCACCGCGCTGCTGGCCGCCGCGTACGCGGTGTCGGCGGTCCTGCGGGCGCGCAGCGAGGAGTCCGAGCACCGCGCCGAGCCGGTGCTGGCGACGGCCACCAGCCGGGCGGCCTGGCTGGGCAGCCACGTCGCCGTCGCCCTGGCCGGCTCCGCCCTGGCGATGGCGGCCTCCGGCGTGACCACGGGGATCGTGCGCGTCCTCCAGACCGGCGAGTCCGCCGCGTCCGGCCGGATGCTGGCCGCCGCGGTGGCGTACGTGCCGGCGGTCTGGGTGGTCGCCGGCCTCGCCGTCGCGCTGTTCGGCCTCCTCCCCCGGGCGGCGACGGCGCTGGCCTGGACCGCCGTGGGGCTCTTCCTGGTGATCACGATGTTCGCCGAGTCCTTCGACTGGCCGGGCTGGGTCGGCGACCTCTCCCCCGTCGCCTGGGTGCCGCTCATGCCGCTGGAACCGTGGACCGCCGGCCCCGTGCTCGGGCTCCTCGCCGTCGCCGCCGCCCTGCTCGGCGTCGGCTTCGCGGGCTTCCGCCGCCGTGACCTGGCGACCGGCTAGCACCGGCGCCCCCCAGATCTAGGGGTCGGCCGACCCCCACGGTCGCGTCTGCCGCTGCCACCTCCGCGCTGGTGATGCTCGTCCCGTCACGGGCCGCGGGGCCCGGATCACGCACGGAGGCGATGAGGGTGGAGACGGAGCACCGGGTTGCGGGCGGCGGGTGCCCGTTCAGCGGGGCCGGCCAGGAGCGGGGGGTGGCCCGGCGCGGGTTCCTCGCCGGTGCGCTGGCCGTGGCGGTCGCGCCCGTCGTCGGGGGGATCGGGGGCACCGCCCGCGCCGAGGAGCTGACGACCACCGACCCGGTCACCGATCCCACCGCGCCGGTGACCGAGGGGCCCGCCGAGACGGCCGCGCACGCCGTCGGCGACCCGCGCGGCGCAGAGGTCGCCGCCCGTGTCGACCGGAACCTCGAGGCCCGGTTCGGGCTGATGTTCAAGGATCTGCCGCCCTTCGCGCCCACCGACGGGCTGCTGCTGTGGCTCGCGGCGAGCATGAACGACGGCAAGGCCCCGCTCTCCGACGTGAAGGACAGCGACGTCGCTTTCGACAACCCCGGTATCCCGGCCGGCTACATCTACTTCGGCCAGTTCGTCGACCACGACATGACCCTGGACAAGACGCCGCTGACCCACCGGCTGCAGGACCCGATGGCCATGAAGAACTACGACACCCCGTGGTTCGACCTCGGGAGCGTCTACGGCAAGGGCATCAAGGGCAGCCCCCAGCTCTACGACCCCGCGCGCTACGGCTACCTGCGGGTGTGGGAGCACGACGGGCTGGTGGACCTGCCCCGCGACGACGTCGGCGCCGCCTACCTCGGCGACCCGCGCAACGACGAGAACCTCATCGTCGCCCAGCTGCACACCGTCTTCCTCCGGCTGCACAACAGCTTCATGGACCAGGGCATGACCTACGCCCAGGCCCGGCAGCAGACCCGCTGGCACTACCAGTGGCTGATCGTGAACGACTACCTGCCGCGCATCGTCGGCAAGCCGTTGGTCAGCAGCCTGATCAAGCGCGACGGGACGATCAAGTTCACCGGCACGCTCTACCAGCCCGGGAACCCGCTGAACCCCTACATGCCGATCGAGTACTCCGGGGCGGCCTACCGGTTCGGGCACAGCATGATCCGCGCGGAGTACGAGATGCAGGACGGCCACACCGTCCCGATCTTCGGCGCCGACGGCTACGAGGACCTGCGCGGCAACCGGCCGATCCCCGAGAACCTCTGGTGCGACTGGAACTACTTCTTCGACATCCCGGGGCTCTCGTCGCCGGACGACCGCAACATGGCGCGGCTGATCGACTCCCAGCTGTCGCTGCCGCTGTTCACGCTCCCGTCCACCGTCGTGGCGCCCACCAGCAAGGCGATCGTCGCGCTCGCCGAGCGCAACCTCCTGCGCGGCAAGCGGCTCGGGCTGCCCTGCGGTCAGGACGTCGCCACCGCCATGGGCGTCACCCCGCTCACCAACGCCGAGCTCGGGCTCAAGCAGCCGGGCTGGGACGGCAAGGCCCCGCTCTGGTACTACGTGCTCAAGGAGGCCGAGCTGGTCAACGGCGGCCGCCGGCTGGGCCCGGTCGGCGGCCGGATCGTCGCCGAGACCATCCTCGGCATCATGGCCCTGGACCCCGACTCGTACTTCAACCGCCGCCCGTCCTTCCAGTGGCAGGAGAAGAAGACGATCGGCGACCTGATCCTCCTCGCCGGCGCGCTCGACCCGCGCTCGCGGATCGTCCAGCCGGAGGACGAGGTCGTGGAGGTCGGCGCCCTCCCGCTCGAGCCGGAGGAGGAGATCAACCCGGAGGCGACCTCCCCGGTCGGCTCGGAGAACCTCCTCACCCCCTGACGTCCGGGATCGCTCGCGGTGAGGGGTCCCGCCCCGTGATCGCCGTGCCGCCCCGGCCAGGGCCCCACGGGGCCGCCGGCCGGGCTACGGTGCCCGACCACGGATCGCCTGCTGCAGGAGGAGAGGACCGACCGATGTCCCGTGCTGTCGTGACCGGCGGGGCCGGCTTCCTCGGGTCGCACCTGTGCGAAGCGCTGCTCGACCGCGACATCGACGTCCTGTGCCTCGACAACTTCCTGACCGGCACGCCGGCCAACGTCGCGCACCTCCTGGAGCGACCGGGCTTCCGGCTGGTACGGGCCGACGTCACCGACTTCATCCACGTGCCGGGGCCGGTCGACCACGTCCTGCACTTCGCCTCCCCGGCCTCCCCGATCGACTACGCCGAGCTGCCCATCCACACGATGAAGGTCGGCTCGATCGGCACCCTGCACTCGCTGGGTCTGGCCAAGGAGAAGAACGCCCGCTTCCTCCTCGCCTCCACGTCGGAGACCTACGGCGACCCGCTGGTCCACCCTCAGCCGGAGAGCTACTGGGGCAACGTCAACCCGGTGGGGCCGCGGGGGGTCTACGACGAGGCCAAGCGGTTCGCGGAGGCGCTGACGTCGGCCTACCGGCGCACCCACGGCGTCGACACGGCCATCGTGCGCATCTTCAACACCTACGGCCCCCGGATGCGACCACGAGACGGCCGGGCCATCCCCACGTTCATCCGGCAGGCCCTGGCCGGGGAGCCGATCACCGTGGCCGGTGACGGCAACCAGACCCGGTCCGTCTGCTACGTCAGCGACCTCGTCGAGGGGCTCGTCCGCTTCCTGCTCTCGTCGGAGCCGGGACCGATGAACATCGGCAATCCGCACGAGTTCCCGGTCATCGACCTGGCCCGGCGCATCAGGGAGCTGACCGGTTCGGGCTCGCCGATCGACTTCATCCCCCGCCCCGAGGACGACCCGACGGTCCGCCAGCCCGACATCGGCCTCGCCCGCCGGACGCTGGGCTGGGAGCCGCAGGTCTCCCTCGACGAGGGCCTCAAGCGCACCATCGACTGGTTCTCCACGCATCCGGACGTCGTGCGCGCCACCCGGTGACGGGTGACGGGGAACGGCCCCTCGGACCGTCGGCCCAGCAGGGGGGCGAGGGCAGCGCCCCTCAGCGGCGGCTCAGCGCCTGCGCCGCCGCGACCGCGCCCCCCGCGAGCACCAGGCCCGCGACCACCCCGACCAGCAGGTTGCGCCGGAGCGATCCGTCCGCCCGCTCCTCCGGCAGCTCGGCCGCACTGCTGATGTAGGCGAGCGCCTCGGGGTTCTCCATCACCCGCAGGTCGACCTCCAGGCTCGCGATCTGGGTGTTGAGCCGGCGCAGCTCCGTCTCCACCGGGTCGAGCTCCGAGCTGAGCGTCCGCTGGATCGCCAGCCGCTGGTTGAGCAGCCGGGAGAGCTCGACCGGGTCGGTCTCCACGGCCACCGCCTCGTCCAGCGCGGCCACCGGCTGGAGGATCTCCTGCTGCCGCGCCTGGAGCGCGTCGCGGTCGGCGATCAGCAGGTCCCGCAGCGCGGCGGTCTCCGCGACGTCGCTCGCGTGACGGGTCGCCACGTAGGTCTCGGCCCACGTCTGCGCCGCGTCCCGGGCGGCGTCCGCGGCGCCGGCCTCGGCGACGAACAGCAGCGAGCTGGACTCGGCGGCGGCGCGCACCTCGACCTCGGCCTCTCCCCCGGCGGCCTCGGCGGCGAGCTGCTGGAACTCGTCGCCGCTCACGTAGACGAGCTCCGCCCCCGGGGAGCGGATCAGGGCGCCGGCCGAGGTCCCGCCGGTCCGAGGGAAGAGCTGGCGGCTGTCCTCGGTCCGGACCAGCACCTCCGCGTCCGACCGGTACACGGGGCCGAGGACGAACAGGGAGCCCACCGCGACCACCAGCACGACGAGGAAGGTGGCCAGCGCCACCCACCAGTAGCGCCGGAGCGCGGCGAGGTACTCGACGAGCCCGGATCGCGTGGCGTCGTCCCGGTGGGTGCCGCCACTGCGGTCCGCGGTCGGGTGCGACGTTCCGTCAGGCGCGGTCTCCAGCACGGCGGTGAACGTACCGGCAACTCACGGGTTCCTGTGGTCTCGGTCGCATCACGATCACCAGGCGCCCAGCGACCGGCCGAGCACCGCGGCGAGGTCGTCGTTCGGTCCGGCGAAGCGTTCGCGCAGCCCGGCGGCGGTCTCGGGCGCCATGGGCGGGTAGGTCGCCGGCCCCTCGTTCAGCCGGTTCACCAGGTGGCGGGCGCGGTACAGCATGCGGCTGGGGACACGGGCGACGAGCCGGCGGGCGGGGCTCCCGGGCCGCTGCACGGCGAGGAAGGCCCGGGCGAACCACGCCGACCGGGGCGACCTGCCCTGGTTGTGACCCGCCGTCGCGTCCGGCGTGTGCGGGGCGAGGCCGGCCAGGTCGAACAGCTCCGCGCAGACTCCTGCCGCGTCGGCGCGCAGGTCGTCGGAGAGGTAGACGCGGAGCCGCTCCGGCGGCACGCTCCCCAGGAGCGCCCGCACGTGCGGCGCGTAGACCCCGTTCCCGACGTACTGCATGTCGCGGGCCTGCGGCGGTGCGCTCACCGCCCGGCCCGCCTCCCGCGCCAGCCCTTCCTCGAAGGTGGCCGCGTCCTCCCACCCGCGCAGCCGGGCGTAGTGGAAGTGCGAGTACGCGCGCGGCACGGGATCGCGGAGGACGGCGACCACGACCGCGGACGTGGTGTCGACGATGCGGCGCACCGCGTTCGCGTCGTACATGGCCATCGTGTGCTTGGCGACCAGCGGCGCGTCCCCCACCGACGGGGGGAAGTACTTCTCGACGGCGTGCCCCCAGCCGCGGGCGACCTCCTCGTCCCGGCCGAAGAACGGCATCTCCCGGTGCACGTGGCTGCGCACGTCGGGATGCTGGGCCAGGTAGTGGAACAGCGCGGTCGAGCCGCTCTTCGGCGCACCGACGATCATCAGTCTGGGGCCCGGGCGCATCCGCCGGATGCTAGGGGAACCGGCCGGTGTTGCGGAACGGCGGACCTCCCGCAACCCGCTCCGCTGCGTTAGCCTCGCCGACCAACCGTCGCGGGACGGCTCAGGTCGGAGGTGCGGTGGGTCTCTCCCACGACGTGGTGGCGCGGTCGTGATCGCGCCGCTGCTCGCCGTGGCCGCGTCCGCGGTCGTCTGGGTGCTGGTCTACCGCGCTCTGGTGCACCACCCACTCGACGCGATGGCGCTGGTCCTCTACTACCTGGCGCTGCAGCTGCTGTGGCGCCCGCTGGTGCTGGCGGCGGAGCTGGACAGCCCGTTCCCCACGCTGTTGTTCCAGGACCGGGACACCGAGCTCCTCCTGCTGCGCGGCCAGGCGGTCGTCGTGCTCTTCCTGGTCGCACTGTGGGCCGGCGCCCGGCTGACCACCCCCCTCGTCCGGCCGGTGTCGGTGCTCTTCCCGCAGCTGCGCGGACCCCTGCCGCCGCAGATGCTGGTCGTCCTCGCCGTCGTCCTGACCGCCGCCGCCTCCGCCGTCACCGTGGCCCTGTGGATCCGGTACGGCGGTCCGTCCGGGCTGCTGCAGGCCTCGAAGGTCGACCGGTCCCTGACCGACAGCCGGGCGCTGCGGACCCTTCCCCTGCTGGCCGCGCTGCTGGGCGTGGCGGCCTGGTTCTCGGTGCGCGGCGGCGGCCCGCAGCGCCTGCTGCTCCTGGGGCTCGTCGCGGTGAACGGCTACCTGAGCTGGACCTGGGGCGCCCGCGACGTGCCGGTGCTCTCGGCCGTCGCGCTGCTCGCCGGTGGGCTGATCTTCGGCCGGATCGGACGCCGCGCGGCCCGCCGCCCGGACGGGCAGTGGCTGCGCGACCCCCGCTGGCGCCGCCGCTTCCTGCTGGTGCCCGTGCTGGCCCTGTCGCTGGCCTTCACGCTGCGCGCCGCCCGCGACACGGTGCTCTGGGGCGACCTGGCGCCCACGATCGAGGGGCAGGGCACCGTCCGGCAGGTCGCGGTCGCCACGAACAACACGTTCTACGACGCGCTGCTCCTCTACCTCGACGACTGGCCGGACCGGTTCGACTTCACCGGCGGCTCCGACTTCGTCGACGGCTCGGTCGCCGCGGTGCCCTCGGTGCTGTCCGGCCCGCAGGAGCCCTTCGTCTCCCCCGCCGTGCAGCTGGCCCAGACCTACATCGACCGGAACAACGGCTTCCCGGCGACCCCGGTCGGCGACTGGTACGTGAACCTCGGGTACCCGGGCATCGTGCTCGGCGGCCTGGTGAGCGGCCTCGTCGCCCGGGCCGGTCAGTTCGCGTTCCGCCGGTTCCTGCGCGATCCGCTGGTGTGGGGTTTCAGCCTGGTCTTCATGATCCGGGTCTTCCCGGGTGGCGTCTGGGCGACCTCGGCACCGAAGTGGGTGGCCATCGGCCTGCCGATCATCGCGTTCACCGTGCTGCTCAACCTCTTCCTCCGGCGGGCGCGCGCCGGCGACGAGGGAACGGCGACGCCTCCGCCGGCCGGGGAGGATGCCGCCGCCGGGCGGACGGTGTCCGCCCGGTGACCGCCCCGCTCACCGGTGACAGGGGGCGTGCCGGCGCGCGCCGGTCCCTCCGCCGCGACACGGTCCTGGTCGCCGTCGGCCAGCTCGCCGCCGTCGTCAGCGCCCTGCTCGTCGCCGTGGTCGGGGCGCGCGTCCTCTCCACCGCCGAGTTCGGGGCCCTGTCGTGGGCCCTGAGCTGGCTGACCTTCCTCGCGGTCCTCGCCCAGTTCGGGCTCCCCCAGGTGGCCACCATCGCCGTGGCGCAGCAGGCCCGCCGCACCCACGCGGACCTGCTGCGGCGGCTGGTCCTGGCGCAGGCCGCCGGTGTCCTGGTGACCGCCGCGATCTGGCAGTGGGCGGTCGGCCCGGCCGCGGTCGCGGCCGGCACCCCGGCCACGGCGTACCGGCCGCTGGTGCTGCTCGTGGCGCTGTGGCTGCCGGCGGCGGCCCTCTGCCCCGTGCTGGTCAACGTGCTGCGGGCGCGGAACCGCTTCGGCCTGGCCCTGGTGTTCGGCGAGCACGTCCGCCGGGTGGTGCTCGTGGTGGTCCTGCTGGCCGGCGCCGCCGGCGCCGTCACGACCCTGTCGGCGCGGGCCGCGGTGGCGTGGACGGTCGCGATCGAGACCGCGGTCGTGCTCACCGCCCTGCTGCTGCTGTCCCGCGAGGTGACCCCTGCCGGCCGGCACGCGGCCGGGCGGGCAGCGGACGACGGAACGGCCGGGGAGGTACCGGCGGACGCGACCGAGGGCCGGAAGGGCGACGGTCCGCCGTGGCGGCTGCTGCGCACGGGCAGCGCGTTCGCCGTCGCCTCCCTGGCCTCGGTGACCCTGCCGCAGGCCGGCGTGTGGCTGCTCGCGGTGGTCGCCCCGGTCGAGGAGGTCGCCGTCTTCGCGGTGGCGGTGCGGATCGCCGTCCTGGTCGCCGTCCCGACCGCCATCGGCATGCGCACGCTGGCGCCGCGGGTGGCGGCGGCGTCGGTCGCCGGCCGGCTGGCGACGCTGGCGGAGCCGGTCCGGCGGTTCGCGGTCTGGTCCACCGCGGCGACCGCCGCGGCGGTCGTCCTGCTCGGCGCGACGGGGCAGGTCGTGCTCCCGGCCCTGTTCGGGGCCGAGTACGCCGCCGCCCTGGTGCCGGCCCTGGTGATGGGCGCCGGCGTGCTGGTCAACGCCTGGACCGGGCCGTGCTCGGTCGTCCTCTCCCACGCCGGGCACCAGCGGACCGTCGCGCTCAGCGCCCTGGCGGCGGCGCTGGCGTTCGCCGGCCTGGCCACGTGGTGGGGGGCGGCCTGGGGCGGCACCGGGGTGGCGGCGGCTGCGGCGGTGTCCATGAGCGCCCGCAACCTGCACCTCGCCCGGGCGGCGCACCGGACGCTCGGGATCCGCACGATCGCGCTCCCGCGCGGGGGTGGGTGGTGACCGGACCGCAGTTCCTCGTCATCGGCGCCGCCCGGTCGGGGACGACCGCGCTGTACCAGTACCTCGCCGAGCACCCCGGGCTCTTCCTCACCGAGCCGAAGGAGCCGCACTACTTCGCGCTCGCCGGGACGACGCCGGCGTTCACCGGCCCCGGCGACCGGCAGACCATCAACCGGCTCGCCGTACCGGACCGGGATGCCTATCTGCGGCTGTACCGGGACGCCCGGCCCGACCAGCTCCGCGGCGAGGCGTCGGTGTCGACGATGTACCACCCCGGGGCCGCGGACCGCGTCCGGGAGATGGCCCCCGACGCGCGGCTGGTCTGCCTTCTGCGTGATCCGGTGGACCGGGCGCTCTCCGCCTACGGCTTCATGCGCACCCGCGGCTGGGAGCCCTGCGCGACCTTCGAGGACGCGCTGGCCGACGAGCCGCGCCGGATCGCCGAGGGCTGGCACCACATCTGGCACTACGTCGGCATGAGCCGCTACGGCGAGCAGCTGCGCCGGGTGCTGGAAATCTTCCCGCGCGAGCAGCTCCTGGTCCTGCGGCACGAGGACATGACGGCCGACCCGGACGCCGTCCTCGCCCGGGTCTACGCGCACCTCGGGGTGCCGCCGGTCCCCCGCACCACCACCCCGGACCCGCACCGCTCCGGCGAGCCGCGCAGCCGGTTCCTCGGCCGGGTGGTCAGCACCCACCACCCGCTGAAGAAGCTGGTCTCGCCCCTCCTGCCGACGTCGCTGCGCCACGGGCTGCGGCGGCGGGTCGTCGCCCGCAACATCGTGCGGATCGGCTACCGGCCGGAGACCCGGCGCGCGCTGGTGGCGGACCTCGCCCCCGACCTCGACGTGCTCGAGCAGGTCACCGGCCTGGACGTCGCCGGGTGGCGGGCGCCCGAGCGGCCGGCGGGCGGCCCCGGGTGACCGGCCCGGCCGGACGCCTGTTCATGACCCTGCGGCTGCCCGACCGCACGGGTGCGGCCAAGATGGCGCTGGAGTTCGCCCGGGCGCTGCGCGCCGACGGCTTCGACCTGACCCTCGTGCACGGCGCCGCCCCGCGGACCGGCCCGAGCATCCTGCCCGACGTCGCCGCCCTCGGCGTCGCGACCGTCCTGGAACGGCGCCTGGAGCGCCCCTGGGACCCCCGGCTCGTGCCCGCGCTCGCCGATCGGGTGCGCCGCGACGGCGGGCGCTGCGTCATCGGCGTCAACCAGCGGGACCGCGCCCCGGCCCTGCTCGCCGCCGCCCGCGCCGGGGTCCCGGGCGTGCTGATGGTGCAGAACCAGCACCACTTCTGGGGGCCGCGACCGCTGGCGGCCCTCAAGCGGCGCGGCTACCGGGCCGTCGTCGCCCGGTCGACCACGCTGGCGGTCTGCACCTCCGCCGTCGTGCAGGAGGAGATGACCGGGTTCGGGGTCCCGCCCGGGCGCACCGTCGTCCTCCCCAACGGCATCGCCGTCTCCCCGCCCGTCCGGCTCGCCCCGGCGGAGCGGGAGCGGCTGCGGGCGGAGATGGGCGCCGGCGAGGAGGACCTGCTGCTGCTCAACGTGGGCCGACTGGACCGGCAGAAGGGCCAGGACGTCCTGCTGGCGGCCCTCGACGGACTGTCCGCGCCGGTGCGGGTGGCGCTGGTGGGGTCGGCCGGGGACTCCGTCGCCGCCCGCCGGACCCAGGACTACGCCACGTCCCTGCACCGGCAGGTCCGCGACCTCGGCCTGGAGCGCACCGTCACCTTCCTCGGCTGGCGGGACGACGTCGCCCGGCTGCTGGCCGCGGCCGACGGGTACGTGCACACCGCCCGGTGGGAGGGGCCCGCGCTGCCGCTCGCGGTCATGGAGGCGATGGCCGCCGGCTGCCCGACGGTCTTCACCGACTGCTCCGGGCGGCCGCCGGTGTTCGAGCCGGGCCGGGACGGGTTGCTGGCCGTGAGCGAGGACCCGGCGTCGGTCCGCGAACGGATCGCGGAGCTGGCGGCGCTCTCCCCGGCCGATCGGGCCGCGATGGGCGCCGCGGGTGCGGCCCTGATCCGCACCCACTACCGGGTCGAGGACCTCGGCCGCACGTTCAGCCGGCTCGTCCGCGGGGTGCTGGAAGCCGGCTGATCCGGTCGCGACGCCGCGCCAGCAGCTCGTCGTAGAGCGCGACGTGCGCCTGCACCATCCGCTCCGGGGCGAAGTGCTCGACGAAGCGCCGTCGTCCCGCCGCCCCCAGCCGGGCGGCCAGCTCCGGGTCGGTCAGCACGCGCACCAGGTCGCGGGCGAGCCCCTCCACGTCGCCCGCCGGCGAGAGCAGCCCGGTCTCCCCGTGGACGACGACCTCCGGGATGCCCTCGACGGCGAAGCCGACCACCGGCTTGGCCGCCGCCATCGCCTCCAGGTTCACGATGCCGAACGCCTCCCAGCGGGACGGGAGGGCCAGCACGTCGATCGCCCGCATGACGTCGGGGAGGTCGTGCCGCCAACCGGTGACGTGCACGTGGTCGGCGAGTCCCAGCTCGCGGGCCAGCGCCTCGCTCTCACCCCGCCGGGTGCCGTCACCGACGACGACGACGTGCGCCCGTGGCACCTGCGCGAGCACCGCGGGAACGGCGCGGACCAACAGGTCGACGCCTTTCTGCTCCTCGATCCGGCCGACCAGGGCGATCAGCGGCACGTCGGGCGGTAGCCCGAGCTCGCCCCGCAGGCGGGCGCGGTCGGCCGCCGCGCCGTCGCCCACGGCCATCCGGGTGGAGTACGGGATGACCGTGCAGTCCCCGGGCCGGAACAGCCGCGAACGGACGCCGACGTCGCGGATGAACGCCGAACCCGCGACGTAGTGCGTCGTGAACAGGCCGAGCGCGCGCTCGACGAGCCGGTACAGCGAGCGCTTGGGCTGAGGGACCCCGGCGTGACCCGCGTAGGCGTGCAGCATGTGCACCCGCACCGGCGTGCCGGCCGACCACGCCGCCACCCGGCCCATCGCCCCCGCCACCGACGTGTGGGTGTGGACGACGTCGTAGCGGTGCCGCCGGATGTCGGCGCGGATGCGCCGGAACTGGCGGAGCAGCTCCAGCGGCCCGTCGGGCGTCGCCTGCTTGAAGTGGCCGGCGCCGTGCGACGGGGCGTAGTCGAGCACCGGCAACCCGGAGCCGCCGATCGCGGCGTCCAGCGGCCCGCCGCCGGACAGCGCGATCGTGGTCTCGAACCGGTCCGCGGGCAGCAGGGTCGCCAGCTGCAGCAGGTGCTCGGCCGAGCCGCCGACGGTGATGCCGGTCAGCTGCAGCACCTTGACGCGGTCGTCCTGTGACGCCGATCCGCTCCCGCGGGGTGTTCCGCTCACGAGCTCCCCTCCACGAGCGCAGCGGTCGGCCACGCGGTCAGCCGGCGGCCGAGCAGGTCCTGCAGCGCACCGACGTCGTCGGCGAAGGAGGCGGCCAGCCCGGCGCGGGTCGCGGGATCGATCGTCGTCGGTTCCAGGTTCGCCGCGCGGACCCGTTCCCGCTGGCGCTGCGGCACCGCCGCGGTGACCAGCCGGCGCAGCCCCGGCGAGCGGCGCAGCACGTTCTGGGCGGCGGTGACCGCGCGGCTGCGCGGCAGGCCCGAGGCGTTGATTCGGCGGGTGGGGTCGATCGGCACCGACGGGTCCACCTCCAGGAACTCCAGCACCCGCCGCAGGTGACCGGCGGGGTCCGCGCTGAACTCCTCCTGGACGACGACGAGCAGGCGGTCCCCGAACGCGGCGGTGAACGGTGCGAGCTGCTCGGCGTAGCGGCTCAGGCGGGCGAGCTGCCACATGTGGCTCCACCCCGCCCGTGTGCGCTCCTCCTCCGCGGCCAGGCACTCCTCGAACGTCCCGGCGTCGTAGCCGCGCGAGCGCAGGTAGAGCCAGCTGGAGAAGGCGCGGTCGACCGGGTCACGCAGCATGACCACGAGGCGGCAGCCGGGCGCGCAGCACCGCTCGATGGCCGGGATCGCGGAGCCGGGGTGGGCCAGCGTGGTCACCGACCCCTCCCCGAGCCGCGGTTCGGCGCGGCCGTCGAACAGCGCCCGCCACGCCTCCTCCTCGCGCACGGCGGTCCGGTTGACCAGGTCGTCGTCGCCCAGGCCGGTGAAGCGGGGGGCGCCACCGGGGAACGCCAGGAAGTGCGGCTCCTTCGGGGTGGACACGAAGACGTCCGGGTGCTCGCCCAGGAACGAGGTGAGCGCGGTGGTCCCGCTCCGGGCTGCCCCGATGACCAGGAAGTTCGCGGCTGCCCCCATCGCCGGGATGCTAGCGGCGCGGAACCCCGGACGGTTCGTTGCGCCACCCCACGATTTGGGGGGTGGGCGCCCCCCACGCGTGGACCTGTCCCCCGCACGAACGGCCACGGAGTCTGTGGGCACGACGACGGAGACGGGGCCGCGATGACCGAGGTGTCCTACCAGGAGGGCCGGACCGGCCTGACGCGGGTGCCACGCCCGCGCGCGGGTGGGGCGCAGGGCCGTCCCGCGGCCGCCCCCGCCACCGAGCTGCACCTCCCCGAGCGGGAGGTCCGGGACCGCACGGCGCTGGTCCGCGCCGGGCTGCTGGTCGTGGACGCCGCCGCGCTGGCGCTGCCGATGGCGTGGCTGGGCGGTGCGGACGCCGCCGCTGCGGCCTTCACCGTCGTCGCGCTCCTGGTGCTGGCCGCGACCGGCGCCCACCACCCCCGGATCACCCTCTCCGTCCTCGACGAGGCCCCCCGCCTGCTCTCCCGGCTCGGCGTGGCGCTGCTGCTGGTGGCGCCCGTCGCCTCCTCCTCGCTGACCGGCGTGGCCGTGCACGCGGCATGGGCGGTGCCGTGCCTGGTGGTCGGCCGCGGGCTCGCCTACGCGGCCGTCCGCGCCGCCCGGCGCCGGCGGGCGGTCGAGGACCCCACCCTGGTCGTCGGGGGCGGCCGGCTCGGCATGGAGCTGCTGGCCACCATGCGGGCCCACCCCGAGCTCGGGCTGCGCGGCATCGGCTACCTCAGCGACGGCAGCCCGCTGGACGACCGGGAGCCGCTCGGCCGCCTGGAGGACCTGGAGCTGGTGCTGGACACCTACGGGGTGCGCACGGTGGTCGTCGCCTACGGCCCCACCCGCGAGGCCGCGCTGGTCGACCTGGTGCGCAGCGCCGCGCTGCGCGACGTCGAGGTCTACGTCGTGCCGCGGTTCTTCGACGTCGGCATGGCCCCGAGCGGGCCGGACATCGAGGACCTCTGGGGCATCCCGCTGCACCGCGTCCGCCGGGCCGCCCTGCGCCGGGGCGCCCGGCGGGTCAAGCGGCTGATCGACGTGGTGGTGGCCGGGGTGGCCCTGACCCTGCTCTCCCCGGTCATGGCGCTGCTCGCCGCCGCGGTGCGGATGAGCAGCCCCGGTCCGGTCCTGTTCCGGCAGCCGCGGACCGGGCAGGACGGCGCCCGGATCGAGATGCTCAAGTTCCGCACGCTGCGGGTGGCAGGCGAGCAGGGGCCGGTGGCGGCCGGTTCGACGCGGAGCACGATGCACGCGCGGCAGGTCGACGTCGAGCAGCGGCAGACCCGCATCGGGAACGTGCTGCGCCGGACCAGCCTGGACGAGCTGCCGCAGCTGTGGAACATCCTGCGCGGCGACATGTCCCTCATCGGCCCCCGTCCCGAGGAGTGCACCTACGCCGCCCGCTTCGCCGACTCGGTGCACGGCTACCGCGACCGCCACCGGCTGACCGTCGGCCTCACCGGCTGGGCGCAGATCCACGGCCTCCGCGGGGACACCTCCATCGAGGAGCGCGCCCGGTTCGACAACGCCTACATCGAGCAGTGGTCGCTCTGGCGCGACGCCGTCATCCTGATCCGCACCGTGGCCGCCGTGCAGAGGCAGGCCTTCCGCACGGCGGTCCGAACGGTCGCCCACAGCTAGGTCCATCCCTGCGCACCGCACCGGTCGCTCCCGGTGCACCGTCCGAGACGAGAAGCCCATGCGCGAGCACGACACCGATCCCGCACCCGCACCCGCACCCGCAAGGACCCCGGGGACTCCCGGGCGGCCGACCGGGCCCTCCCTGACCCGGCGCGGGCTGCTGATGCTCGGCGGCGCCGGGCTGGCCTCCCCGCTACTGGCGGGGCTGACCTCCTCCGGCCCCTCCCCCGCCGGCACCACCGCGCTGGTCCCGCGGAAGGACGAGGACGACGTCCTGAACGCCCGCGACTTCGGCGCCGAGGGCGACGGCCGCGAGGACGACACCCGTGCCCTGCAGCGGCTGCTCGACGCGTCGTCGCGGCGCGGCGAGGTCGCCTACGTGCCCTCGGGCACCTACCGGTGCACGAGCGGGCTGCTGCTGCGCTCCGACGTGCGGCTGCACCTGGACCGGCGGGCGCGCCTGGTGAAGGACTGGGCCGCACCCCCCGGGATGGTCGACGCCTTCCTGCGCAACGCCGACTTCGCCGTGAAGTCCAACCACGTCCAGATCACCGGCTCCGGCACGATCGGCGCCCGGGGCCACGACATGACCGGTGTGGTGCTCGCCCTCTACGGCGACGACGTGACGATCGCGGACATCACGATCGACACCTACGCCGGCGGGCAGGCGATCATGTTCGCCGGCGACGGCGGCCGGATGGACGGGATCACCGTCCGCGGCAGCGCCCCGGCGTTCGGCACCGGTGGGATCCGGGTGGTCGGCGGCGCGGACTTCCTCGCCACCGGCTGCCACGTCGAGTCCGGCGACGACTGCTTCCAGTTCGTGCCGATCGGCAACCCGGAGGCCGAGCCGACCCTCTACAACCAGAGCATCACCGGCGGCCGCTTCGTCGGGTGCACCGGCGCCAGCGCGGCGAGCCGGTTCCTGGTCGCGCTGCTGGAGTTCACCGGCGGCGAGCCCGGGACGACCGACATGGACGCGTCGGTGAGCGACTGCTCGTTCCAGGACTGCCACGGCTCGGCCGCCAACCGGGGCATCGTCGTCAAGAACACGCACAGCCGGGGGGCGATCGAGCGGGTCACCTTCACGGACTGCACCGTCGACATGTCAGCAGCCGCGGACGCCTCCACCCAGGAGATCCGGGTGCAGACCGATCCGGCATCGCGGGGCGCCATCCGCGACGTGACCTTCACCCGCACCGACGTGACCAACGCCAAGAACAGCCCGGTGCGGGTGGGCGGTCCGAACATCAGCCGGCTGACCTTCGACGGCTGCACCTTCTCCGCACCGTCGGGAGCCGCTCCGACGACCGTCGTGGTGGACGGCACCGACCGGCCGCGTTTCCACGACTGCACGTTCGTCGGCGCCCCGGGCAAGCGCCTGCTGGTGGTCGGGCCGGCGACCCCGGTGACCGCCCTGTCCGTGGAGAACTGCCGGTTCACCGAGCTCGACAGCCTCTGGGCCGTCGACCTGCTCGGCGTCTCCGGAGCCCTGGTCGCGGGCTCCACCTTCGAGGAAGCAAGGGCCGGCTCGACCGCTCGGGCGATCCGGGTGTCGGCGACCTCCACCGCGGTCGTCATCGAGGGCAACGACTTCACCGGCATCAGCCACCCCGAGCCGGTCACCGACCGCGCCGCCGACACCGTCGTGCGGAACAACACCGGCGGCTGACGGCCGCTCCTCCTGCCTGCCGCCGCGCCCCGGTGCCCACCGGGGCGGGGCGGCACGGGCGTGCGAGCACCCGGCCTCCGGGGTGGATCGGCGGCGACCAGCGCCGAGACCGTGGTGACGTTCCGGGCGGGCCCGGCTGCCTACCGCCCCGCACGAAACGAATTCGTGCGGCTTTTGGGCCCGCGTGAGAAGCCACCCGTCGTCGGCTCGCCACGCCTGTCCGTCATGCGCTTTCCCAGCAGTGGTGCAGTGGTCCCGGAGCAGCCCGCGTGGGCCGTGGCGCGCTGTGATCGGCGCAGGTCACACGCTCACTTTCCACACTAAGGACACGCACGGAAATGCCGCGATCGCGTTCGGTCAATTACAACGCGCGTCTCCGGAATTGACCCCCCAATTGGTGGGACCCCCCTCCCCCTCGCTTCGGCTGTGGCAGGTGTGGCCGCACGACGAGCATTCCTGCTGCACACAGCGGATCTGCCGAGGAGCGGTACCGATGGAAACGCCCAGCCTGAACCGACGCGACGTCCTGAAGCTGTCCGCAGCAGGCGCCGCCGCGCTGACGCTGCCCCTCCAGGGCGTCGTGTCAGCGGCCTCAGCGTCCGAACTGGACGAGAGCAAGATGCCCCAGCCGTACACCCAGGCCTTCAAGGCGCCGGCGGTGCTGGAGCCGGTCGTCCGCGACGACGTCCGCAGCAACGTCTTCGGCTACGTGCCCGACGACTACGTGCCGGTGCCGGGCAACAGCCACTACCCGGGCGAGCCGATCCTGGGCTCGGAGTACCTGGGCACCGACTACTACCGCATCACCCAGACCAACGTGCAGGTCCAGCTGATCCCCGGCATGTGGACCAAGATGTGGGGCTACAACCGCTCGGTCCCCGGTCCGACGATCCGGAGCTACCTGCAGCCCGACCCCGACAACCCGGGTCGCAAGATCCCCCGGCGGACGGTCATGCAGGTGCTCAACGAGCTGCCCAAGCGGCACCCCACCCTCGGCTACGTCCCCTGGACCTCGACCCACCTGCACGGCTCGCCCTCCAAGCCGCAGTACGACGGCTACGCCGGCGACCTGACCAACCCGGGCGAGTGGAAGAACTACCAGTACCCGAACAGCTGCACCCCGCGGACGATCTGGTACCACGACCACGGCGTGCACCACACCGCGCAGAACGTGTACATGGGCCTGGCCGCGCAGTACCACATCGTCGACGAGGAGCTCGAGAAGGCCCTGGGGATCCCGCGCTGGGACCGGCAGAAGGCCGCCGAGGGCAAGCCGCAGTACGAGTTCCCCCTGATCCTCAGCGACGTCATGTTCACCCAGGACGGCCAGCTGCTGTTCGACGACGACAGCGAGTCCGGCGTCTACGGCGACGTGATCCTGGTGAACGGCGTGCCGTGGCCGAACATGAAGGTCGAGCCGCGCAAGTACCGGTTCCGGATGCTCAACGGCTCACTGGCGCGCGGCTACAAGGTCCGGATGAGCAACGGCATGCCGTTCAAGGTGATCGCGACCGACGGCGGCTTCATGCAGAGCGCCCAGACGGTCACCCAGTTCACCATCGGGATGGCCGAGCGGCTCGAGTTCATCCTCGACTTCAAGGACCTGAAGGGCGCCAAGGTCCAGCTGCTCAACGACGGCGTCGAGAACGCCCGGGACTTCGACCACACCGGCAAGATCATGCAGTTCGAGGTCGGCCGGGGGGTGACGAGCTTCGACGGCAACCTCTCTCCGAACGTCCTCGGGTCGCCCCACCCCGTGATGACGCTCAAGGCCGCCGACCGGTCGGCGGTCCGGAAGATGGTGCTGGACCGGGGCAACGGCCTCTGGCAGATCAACGAGAGAACGTGGGACGACGTCGTGAGGTCGAACTACGAGCTGCTCTTCGCCTCCGTGGAGCGGGACGCCATCGAGATCTGGGACGTGGAGAACGACTCCGGGGGCTGGTTCCACCCGCTGCACATCCACCTGATCGACTTCAAGGTGCTCAGCCGCACGAACACCGAGACCGGGGTCACCCAGCCGCCGCGGCCGGAGGAGCGCGGCCCCAAGGACGTCGTCTACGTCGGCGAGAACGAGACCGTGCGCCTGCTCATGAAGTTCGAGCACGAGGACGGCCGCTACATGATCCACTGCCACAACCTCTCGCACGAGGACCACGACATGATGGTCCAGTACCAGGTGGGCCACCACGACATCGACTGCGACTCCATCCGCACCGATCCCCCGCAGCCGCTGCCCGCGCCGGATCTGGTGCCCCAGGAGGCGCCGGTGGAGGAGCCCGTCGTCACGGAGACGACGGAGACCACGGAGACGACGGAGACCACCGCCACCACGGAGCCGACGGCCACCACCGAGGCGGCCACCACCACCGAGGCGACCACCACCACCGAGGCGACCACCACCACCGAGGCGACCACCACCACCGAGGCGGCCACCACGACCGAGGCGGCCACCACGACGACCTCGGCCGGTACGCCGTGAGCACGGCGGAGGTCACCGCGGCGCAGCCCGCGGTGACCTCGCCCCCCGGCCGTGCGCACGGCCGCGCGCACGGCCGCATCGTCGGCCGGTGGCTCCGGGTGGGCGCGCTCGGGGCCGGGGTGGCCGGCGGGCTGCACCTGGTCGCCGCGGTGGACCACCTGGAGGCAGGTGAGCTCGCGGTCGGGTTCTTCCTGGTCACGGGTCTGGCGCAGCTCGGCCTGGCGGCCTGGCTCCTGCTGAACAGCTGGGCGGGCTTCCGGCCGGGGCCGCGCGTGGTCACGCTCGCGCTCGCCGGCACCGTCGGGCTGATCGGGCTGTACCTCGTCGCCCACACCACGAGCCTGCTCGACGCCTTCGCGGTCCACGACGGCGCGCACGGCGGCCACGCCGGGCCGTCGCACGTGCCGGGGATCGACCCGGTGACCGGGATCGACCTCTCCGAGGGCGTGGCGGCGAACACCCCGGGCCCCGTCGCCATGGAGGGCGAGATCGGCCCGGCCCGGCACGCCCCGGGGTTCGTCGGCCAGATCGCCGTCGCCGCCGAGCTCCTGCTGCTGGCGGCGCTCGCCGCCCTGCAGCCGGGCGCATGGCGCCGCCGCACCGTCGACGCGGTGCTGGTCCTCGGCCTCCTCGCCTGGGGGCTGTGGTTCACCGGCGTCCTCGCCTGACGGCTGCCCGGTCACGTCTTCCCGGCACCACAGCGGTGCCGCGGGGCCCGTCCTCACCCGGGGGCGGGCCCCGCGCCGTCCGCGCGACGGCTCAGAGGCGACGGCTCAGAGCCAGTAGGTGTCGTGCCGGAGCATGAACTCCGCCCGCTCCTCAGGGGTCATCCGCTCGCCCCGGGCGAGGGTCTCGAAGTACTCCTCGCGGGGGCCGCCCGGGGCGAACATCAGGAGCATCGATGCGTGCGCCCCGCCGCGGAAGGCGTGGATGCCACCCTCGGGCACGTAGAGGAAGTCACCGGCGCCGGCGTCCTGCCAGGACCGCCCGTCGTAGAGGCTCACCTGCCCGGAGAGCACGTAGAACTGCTCGGAGATCGAGCGGTGGAAGTGCGGCGCCGGTCCGGCCTCCTCCTCCCCGAACGTGTAGCGGTAGAGCCCGAAACGCCCGCCGGTCTCCGCGCCCGTGGCCAGGAACTCGCAGGTCACGTCGTTCGCCGAGACGGTGTCGGGGCGGCCGCCCGCAGGGCGCAGCCAGGCGCTCACCTCCCCGGTGATGCCGCGGTAGAGGTCCGGTGGGTAGTGCCGGTGCAGCGACACGGTCGCTCCTGTCTGTCCGGGGCCGGGTGTCAGGAGAGGGCGCCGAGCACCTTCTCGACGCGGCGCGCGGTGGTCTGCGGCGTGCGGGCTCCCGCGACCTGCTCCGCGTGCGCCCGCCGGCGGCTGTGCGACAGGGCGGCCCAGGCCTCCGCCGCGGCGGGGTGCGCGGCGAGCGCCTCGGCGAGGGCGGTGGGGACGGCGACCGTGCGCGGTGCGTCGTCGACCTCGAGCCGCACCTCGATCTCGTCCCCCGCCCCGCGACCGGTGGCCGCCCGCGTCGCGGCGTTGAACGACACCAGGAACCGGCCGCCCATCGAGGCGACGGTCGTGCGGTAGGTGTGGCCGCCGTCGACGGTGACGACCACGGGCACCCGCTTCCCGCGGCCGAGGCCCAGCACCACGTCCTCGGGGACGACGATGCCGACGGTGCTGCCGCCGGTGGCCGCGAGCGTGGTGCGGAAGGTGGTCGGGTTGCCGGTCATGGGGGCTCCTGCCGTGCGGGGTCGCTGACGACCGGTAGACCTCGGGTGTCCTGCGGACTCATCGGTGCACGCCCCGGCCTCCCCCACCGTCAGGCGCGGGTCCGGTTCCGCGGCCGCCGACGGCGCGCGAAGAACCGCTCCACCCGCCGCCACCGGTTCGGCGTCTTCTCCGGGTCCATGACCTCGGACTCACCCAGGGCCCGGTCGGCGGCGCCGAGCTCCGGCGGCTCGAAGGGGACCAGCGAGCGGCCGGTGGGCCGGCGCAGCCGTTCGATGCCCCGCACCAGGGAGCCGGCGTCGGTGATCGCGGCGGCGACCTCCTGCGGGGTGCACCCGAGGTGCTCGGCGAGCAGCCGGTCGCGGAAGCCGCCGATCGTGGCGGCGAGGCGGTCGGCCCCCGGCTCCCCCTCCACCGCCTCGATCGCCAGGTCGCACTCGGTGTCCAGCCCCATCGACCGGTTGTTGACGTTGCTGGAGCCGATCCGCAGCAGGCGGTCGTCGACGACGGTCACCTTGGCGTGCACGTAGATGTGCGCGCGCTGCTCCGTCACCGGCGTGTACAGCCGGAAGCGGTCGTGGACGTCGGCCTCGCGGAGCAGCTCCAGCACGACGGCGCGCGCGGTGCCCATCGCCTTCTCCGAGAGCCACCCGTCGGCCGTCCAGGGGTTCACCACGACGACGTCCGGGCCGTCGGGTTCGCGCAACCGCTCGGCGACCGCCTCGGCGATGCGCCGGCTGGCGAAGTACTGGCTCTCGATGTAGAGCGAGCGCCGGGCCGCGGCGACCACGGCCAGCCACAGCAGCTCCACCTCGTGCACCAGCGACGTGCCACCGTGTTCAGGCCGCGTGCGGGAGATCGCGACGTCCACGTCGGTGAACAGGGGCTCGATCTCCTCGGGCCACCGGTCCCGCCCGCCGGGGACGGGCTCCAGCCGCTCCCCGGTCCCGCTCTCCCACCGCTCGCGGGCGAGCTCGGCGAGGGCCTGCGCGGCCGGCCCGGTCATGATGCTGGTCGCGTCGTGCCACGGCCCGGTCGGCCGCCCCGGGACGCGGCCGTTGGCGGGCCGGCACCGGTGGACGTTGTCGTCGGCGTGGTCGGAGGTGTCCCAGCGGTCGGCGGTGACGTCGATGCCGCCGGCGAAGGCCAGCGAGTCGTCGATCACCACGATCTTCTGGTGGTGGGCCCCGCCCACCGGGTGGTGGGTGTCGACGGCGAACGTGAGGCGGTCGGGGGTGCTCCGGTCCAGCAGCACGATGGGTTTCAGGCCGCGGCCGAGCGCGCGCAGCATGCCGAGGTCCCACTGGAGGACGCCGATCTCCAGCTCCGGGTTGGCCGCCACCGCCTGCTCGAGGACGGCGCCCAGCTGATCGTCCTCCGGCCGGCCGCCGCCGAGCGGGTCCAGCCGGATGCGCGGGTCGAAGTCCCACCCGATGAACAGCACCCGGCGCTCGGCGCGCAGCACCGCGCGCTTGAGGGTGGCGAAGTAGTCGGCCGCGTCGACGAAGATGGCGAAGCTGGTGGCCCGCTCGATGCGCCAGCAGGTCTCGCCGGGGATCAGCAGCGGCGCGCCCGGCCGCGGCCGCCCGTCGGTCCCGTGCGGCTCGGGGAGCCTGATCCCGGGATCGGTGCTCGCCTCTCCGCCGCCCATCACACGCGCAGTGTGCCCGCCTCGGCGCGGGTCACCAAGGCCCCACGCGCGCCCGGCCGCACGAACGGGTGGTCAACGGCGGGCGAGGAGGGCCATGCCGGCAGCGCAGCCCCACCCGGTCACGACCACCGGCGTCTCCAGCGGGTCGGCGCCGCCCGGGCGGACCCGCGCCCGGACGCACCGCTCGGTGGCGTACCCGACCGTCATCCCGGCGCCGACCCACCGCAGCACCCAGCGCGCGCGGTCGTCCGGGCCGCGGAGCAACCGGAGCACCGCCCACGTCTGCATCGCCACCAGGTACGAGGGCGCGCTGAAGGCCGTGCCGAACCACCACCAGTCCCGGCCGACGTGCTCGGGGCTCCCCGTCATCAGCGGGACGTCGAAGTGCCGGCGCCGCCGCAGGGCGAGCACGTGGCCGGCGAGCTGCGCGGCGAGCTGGACGGAGGAGACCACCACGAGCGTCGACCGGCGCGCCATGCTGCCGCACTGTAGGGCCGTTCCCCCCGTCGTGGCGGCGGTCGCGCGGCGCGACCGGCGCCCCGGCCCGAGACCGCCGCCCCGCCCCGTCGCGCAGCGGCCCGGCGTTGTCGGCCTTCCAGTGCTCGAAGTCCTTGACCAGGCCCCGGGCCGCCGTGGCGCGCCCGGTCACCATCTCGTCCGCGTACGGCAGGCCGAGCTCGCCGCAGAGCACGGAGAGGGTGGCCTCGGGGTCCTGCACGAGGCCGTCGTAGCCGACGACGGAGTGCCCCTCCCGGCCCCGGTGCCGGTCGGTGAGGGCCACGCACTCCGCCCACTGGTCGACGGCGGTGTCCACGGTGTAGGGCGTGCCCCAGCCCGCGGCGACGGCGCACAGGCTGGCGACGACGTCGACGCCGTCCCGCACGATGTGCACCACCCGCGCACCGGGCACCCGTTGCTCGACGAGGTCGAGGGCGTAGATGTTCGCCGGCGTCTTCTCGACCCAGGCGGAGGCCCCGCGCTCGCGCGCCGCGGCGTCCGCCATCGCGACGAACGCCGCACCGTAGCCCCGCACCGTCGGCAGCGCGGGCCGCCGACGACGGGGAGAGCCGGCGACGTCGTCGAGCCGCTGGGCCGTCCCGCTCGCCGCCAGCCCCACCGCGTGCCGGAGACCGCGCGGTGGCCGCAGCTGGTGGAAGAAGTGGGTCTCCGGGAAGGAGTGGACCTGCGGGTGCGCCGCCAGGAACGACTGCAGCAACGTGGTGCCCGACCGCGGGCAGCCCACGACGAAGATCCGGCGCACGACACCTCCCGAATGCGTGCCGACCCCAGGGGTGGGTGGTCGGCGAGCCGTCGACGGCCCCAACCTATCCAGGTCCACGGGCCGGCCCGGGCGACGCCGGCAGCACTCAGCCCGCCGGGCCGGCTCCCGGGACGAAGATGCGCAGCAGCTCGTCGACTTCGTGACCGGCGGTCGCGGGGTGCCGGAAGTGCTGGTGCGGCCTCACCTCGTAGTGCGTCCTCCGGCCGCGCCGGGTCCGGGTCAGGTAACCCGCCTCCTCGAGGTCCCGCAGGATGGCCAGCACGCCCCGGGAGCTGATGCCCACGGTCGCCGCGACCTCCTCCACCCGCGCGTCGGGGTCCGCCGCGACGGCGAGGAGGACGTGCCCACTCTTCTTGCGGAGGGGAGTACCCCCCAGCACCTCGTCGTCAGTACGGGTCCCCGTGGGCTCCCGGCGAGGTGGGCTCCGGCAGGAGCCGGGAGAGACCTCCGGTTGGTTCACCGACCGGAGGAGAACGCTCGTGGACGTCCCCCTGTGGCTCTGGGCCGCCGTGCTCGGCCTCGTGCTCGCGATGCTCGCCGTCGACCTGTTCGCCCACCGCCGCGCCCACGTCATCGGGGTGCGGGAGGCGGCGGCCTGGTCGGCCGTGTGGGTCGCGATCGGCGTCGGCTTCGGCGCCTGGGTGTGGTGGTCCTACGGGGCCGAGCTCTGGCAGCAGTACTACGCCGGCTACCTGATCGAGAAGTCGCTGGCCGTGGACAACGTCTTCGTCTGGGCCGTCCTCTTCACCTACTTCGCCGTCCCCCGGGAGTACCAGCACCGGGTGCTCTTCCTCGGCGTGCTCGGGGCGCTGGTCTTCCGCGGCCTGTTCATCGCCGGCGGTTCGGTGCTGATCGCCAGCTCCGCCGGCTGGGTGCTCTACCTGTTCTCCGCGTTCCTGCTGTTCACCGGCTACCGGATACTCCGGCAGCGGAACGAGCACCTGGACCCTGCGCAGTCACGGGCGCTGCGGCTGTTCCGCCGCTGGGTGCCGATGACCGACGTCTACCACGGTCAGCGCTTCCTCGTCCGCCGCGGCGGACGGCTGCTGGCCACCCCCCTGCTGGCCGTTCTGGTGCTCGTCGAGGTCACCGACGTCGTCTTCGCCGTCGACTCGATCCCGGCGATCTTCGCGGTCACCGACGAGCCGTTCCTCGTCTTCACGGCCAACGCCTTCGCCATCCTCGGGCTGCGGGCCATGTACTTCCTGCTCGCCGACCTGATCCACCGCTTCGTGTACCTCAAGACCGGGCTGGCCCTGGTGCTCGTGTGGGTCGGCCTCAAGATGCTGCTGAAGATCGATGTCTTCTACATCCCCACCACGATCAGCCTGGCCGTCGTGGCGACGATCATCGGCACCTCGATCTGGCTCAGCCTCCGCGCCACCCGCGGCCAGGGGCGGCAGGCCCTGCCGGCGCCGGCCGTCCCGCCGTTCGCGGTCGCGACGCCGGAGGAGGACGCCGCGTTCGAGCCGGTGTGGCGCCGCCGCCGCACCTCGGCCGCGGCGGAGCAGGAGCGCACCGACGAGTCGCTGCGCACCTGACCCGGCGGCCGGGAACGCCGTCAGCGCAGCAGGGAGGCGAGGGCGGCATCGGAGGCGGCGAGCGCCGCCCGGTCATGGGTGGAGCCGCTCGCGAGCAGCTCGTCGGCGCCGGTGCGCTCGGCGAGCTGCTCGAGGCGGCGGCGCACGGTCGCCGGCCGGCCGGCGGCCACGGCGGCGAGCCCCTGCTCCACCCGGCGCGCGTCCAGGTCGTCCCACCGACGGTCCCGGATGGCCGCCACCGGCTCCAGCAGGTCGAACACGCCCGTGCGCCGGGAACGGGCCATCGCCCAGACCTCGGGCAACGCCAGCTCGCGGGCCTCCTCGTCGGTGTCGGCGACCAGGACGTCCAGCGAGACGGTGACGTGCGGGCGGCTGCCCCGGTGCGGGCGGAAATCGCGCCGGTAGCCCGCCAGCACGTCGCCGAGCTCGGGCCGGTCCAGCACCGGGCCGCCGAGCACGAGCGGGAGCCCGAGCCCGGCCGCGACGCCGGCCCCCGTCGCCGTGGCCAGGACGAACAGCGGGACCGGCTCCTCGACGACGGGGCGGGCGGTCACCTCGGCCGTCCGCTCCAGGTACCCCCGGAGCTCGGCGACGTCGGCGGCGAACGCGTCGGGCTCCTCGCCCGTGCGGCGAAGGGCCCGGCGCACGGGCGCGGTGAAACCGAGGGAGCGGCCCACCCCGAGGTCGACCCGACCGGGGTGGAGCGCGGCCAGCACCAGGAACTGCTCCGCCACCACGAGGGGCTGGTGGTTGGGCAGCATCACCCCGCCCGACCCCAGCCGGATCGTCCCCGTGCGCGCACCGACGGCCGCCAGGAGCACCGCGGGCGCGCCCGAGGCGATGCCCGGCACGCCGTGGTGCTCCGCCACCCAGAACCGGTCCTAGCCCAGCCGTTCCGCCGCGACCGCCCGCTCCACCGTGTGCCGCAGGGCCGCCGTCTCGGGGTGACCGGCGCGGGTGCGGGAGCGGTCGAGCAGCGAGAGCCTCACGCGGGGGTGCAACCGGGCGCCGACCGCCCGGCTTCCGGCTGGCCCCGTGCCGCGTCCTCGGCCGCGGACGTGGTGGACACCCAGGTGTCGATCGTCTCCCACCACCGGTAGAGCCAGTCGAGCTGCTCGGCCGGGTCGCGCGGGACCTCGGCGGCGGGCACGAACCACCAGCGCAGGTGCAGGGTCTTGTCCATGGGCAGACCGCGCCAGACGTCGCGGGGCGTGTTCAGGTGCTCGAGCCCGGTGTGGGCCACGAACACCACGTCGGCGTGCGGCGCGGCGCCCAGGGCCGCGGCCACCCCGGCGGGGCGGGGCGGCAGCACGTGCCGCATCTCCTCCGCGCGGCGCACCGCCGCCAGGAGGCCCCGGTCGCGGAGCCGCTGGATGGCCCGGGTGCGCCGCCGGGTGGTGAAGTTCGCCCCCTCGGGGAAGATGAGCAGCGCGTCCTCCTCCCCCAGGTCGCGGGCCAGGTCGGCGATCGCCTCCTCCGGGCTGTACCCGTCCGCGGGCCCCGACGGCAGGAAGTGATTGGGCAGCCGGTTGAGGTAGACGTCGATCATCGGGTCCAGCTGCAGCACGTCCTTGAGCACGATGCGCGGCCGGCGCAGGTGGTCGCGGTCCATCAGCGTGTGCACCAGCAGGAACGAGTCGCCGGGACCGGCGTGCCGGGAGAGCACCACCATGGCGTTGGTCGAGCCGGGGAGCCCGTCGTCCAGCGGTGACCACGAGGCGCCGTCGGTGACCAGCCGGAGGGCGAAGAGCCGCTGGGCGGCCCGCATCAGCGCGTCCAGCAGCAGCCGCAGCACCGTGTAGTGCGCCGCGCGGGATCTCGGCGAGGTCAGCCGGCGACCGAATCCGCTGAGCACCCACAGCGCCCCCGCCGCGACCAGCCCGGCCACCTGCAGCGCGAGGTAGAGCAGCGCGAAGCAGAGCAGCCGGAGACCGCGCCAGTGCCCCGGCAGCCACACGGAGACGACGGCCGCCACCAGGACCAGCACGGGCAGCAGCAGGACCGCGGCCACGAGCGCCACGACCAGCAGGGGGCCGGTGAACCGGCGCACCCGCCGCGGGGGCAGCACGTCAGCCCGCCCCGGCGCCGGAGCGCCCCAGGTAGTCCCGCGCCGCCGTGTGCGCCCGGTCGATCCGGTCGGGGACGCCGGAGAAATCGCGGTAGCGCAGGTCCCCGGCTCCCGGCGCAGGGGCACCGCCCGAGGGCAGCACGTGCACCGTCACCCCCGCCGGCAGCGCGGCCAGGTCGGCCGCGAACCGGTGCCGCCGGGCGATCTCGAAGGCCACGAGCCCGACCTCCCACGGGCGGGACGGCGGGCGCAGCGGCCGGTCGATCCGGCCGACGTGCATCACGTAGATCGTCTCGGCCCCGAGGGCCACCGCCCGGCCGACCGGGATGCTGTGCACCAGGCCGCCGTCGAGGTAGTGCTGGCCGTCGATCTCGACCGCGGGCAGCAGCCCGGGGACGGCGCACGACGCGAGGACCGCGTCGACCAGGGGGCCGTCGGTGAACCAGTGCTCGGCGGCCCGCTCGATGCTCGAGGCGACGCACTGGAAGGGGATGCGGAGCTCGGCGAAGGTCCGCACCGGGAGATGGGCCTCCAGCAGGTCGCGGAGCGGCTCGCGCGGGTGCAGGTGCGTGCGGGTGCGCACCAGGGTGCCGAGCCGGGCGAGCACCGAGCCCGCGAAGACCCCGCGCTCGGCCAGGTCCTCCCACACCGCGCGGAGCCGGCCCACCGCGTCCGGGGCCGGGTCGGCGGCCACGAGCGCCCCGTTGATCGCCCCCACCGACGTCCCCACCACCAGGTCGGGCCGGATGCCGGCCTCGGCCAGGGCCAGCAGCATGCCCACCTCGGCCGCGCCGAGCACCCCGCCGCCCCCGAGGACGAACGCCGTCCTGCCCTGCCGGGCCGCGGCCCCCGGCGATGCCATGCCGGCATCGTGTCACCCGGGCGCGGGCCGGGCAGGGCAGGCGGGCCGCGGGCGGCTGCCGCCATCGGGGATCATCGGCCCCCGGTAGTCCGCGGGACCGTCACCCGGAGGAGAACGCGAGCCAGCATGCAGCAGACGTCGTCCACCACCCCCGCGGACGCGGCGGAGCCGGGGACCAACTGGGCCGGCAACGTCGCCTACCGGGCGGCGCGGCTGCACCGGCCCGCGAGCCTCGCCGAGCTGCAGGCCCTCGTGGCCGGCAGCGACCGGGTCAAGGTGCTGGGCTCCCGGCACTGCTTCAACGACATCGCCGACACCACCGCCGACCTGGTCTCCCTCGACCGGCTGCCCGGCGAGGTCGAGGTGGAGCGCCGCCCCGACGGCGCGGGCCTCGCCTGGATCCCCGGCGGCGCCCGCTACAGCGAGGTGGTGCCGCGTATCGCCGAGCAGGGGTTCGCGCTGCACAACCTCGCCTCCCTGCCGCACATCACCGTCGCGGGCGCCACGGCCACCGGCACCCACGGGTCGGGCAACCGGAACGGGTCGCTGAGCACCGCCGTGGCGGCGCTCGAGCTCGTGCGTGGCGACGGCGAGCTGGAGACGCTGACGCACGGGGACCCCGACTTCGCCGGCGCCGTCGTGCACCTGGGCGCGCTCGGCGTGGTGACCCGGATCGGCTTGCGGGTCCAGCCGGCGTTCCAGGTGCGCACCGACGTCTACGTCGGGCTGACCTGGGAGCGGCTGTTCGCCGACTTCGACGCCGTCGCCGACGCCGCCTACAGCGTCAGCGTGTTCACCGACTGGCGCGAGGTGACCCAGGTGTGGGTGAAGGCGCGCCCCGACGAGCACGAGGTCGCGCCGGAGGAGTTCTTCGGCGCGCGGGCCGCGACGGAGCCCACCCACATGCTGCCGGGCACGCCGGTCGAGAACCTCACCGACCAGCTGGGCCTCCCCGGGGAGTGGCACGAGCGGCTGCCGCACTTCCGCACCGGCTTCACCCCCAGCAGCGGCGAGGAGCTGCAGACGGAGTACTTCGTGCCGCGGCGGCACGGCCGGGAGGCCTGCGACGCGCTGCGCTCCCTCGCGTCCCGCATCGCCCCGCTGCTCCAGGTCAGCGAGCTGCGCACCGTGGCGGCGGACGACCTCTGGCTGAGCCCGGCGTACGGCGGGGACGTCCTGGCGCTGCACTTCACCTGGCTGCCCGAGGAGGCCCGGGTGCGCGCGCTCCTGCCCGAGATCGAGGCGGCGCTGCGCCCGTACGGGGCGCGACCGCACTGGGGCAAGGTGTTCACCACCGGCGCCGAGGAGCTGGCCGCGCTGTACCCGCGGATGCCGGGGTTCCGCGCGCTCGTCCGGCGGCTGGACCCGCGCGGGGCCTTCCGCAACGACTACCTCGACCGGACCGTCGACGCCTTCACCTGACCGGCGCCGTCAGCCGGTGGCGCGGTCCCGTGCGACGCCGAGGTGGTGCGCGGCGGCCTCGGCCACCACGACTGCGTCGACGGCCACCGTCACCACCGTGGCGCCCTCCGCGGCGAAGCCGGCCGCCTCCTCGCCGCTGCGGGCGTGCACCCCCACGGGCACGCCCGCGGCCCGCGCGCGGGCGATGATCGAGGAGAGCACCGAGCCGAGCTCGGTCCGGTGGGCGTCCCCGGTCAGCTCCAGGGAGAGCGCGAGGTCGGCGGGGCCGACGTACAGCCCGTCCAGGCCCTCGACGCCGAGGACCGCGTCCAGGTCGTCGAGCATGGACGCCGTCTCCACCATCGGGATCACCAGCGGCTCGTCGGCCCCGCCCGAGAGCCGGCCGATCGACCGCCCACCGGCGGGTGCGTACCGGCAGGCGGCGACGATCTCGCGTGCGTGGCCGGCGTCGCGGACGTTGGGCACGATCACACCGCGGGCGCCGAGGTCCAGCGGCCGCCCGATGTCGGGGAACAGGGAGCTGCGGGTGCGGACCAACGGCACCGAGCCCGCGGCCGTGATGGCCGCGCAGGTGCCGGGGAGGTCCGCCTCGGCCGTCGCCCCGTGCTGGAGGTCGACGACCACGTAGTCGGCGCCGGTGCGCGCGAGCAGCTCACCGGTCACCACCCCGGGCAGCACGCTCCACAGCCCGTGGCAGGGCCGGCCCTCCGACCACCGCCGCCGCAGCTCCGCCTCGCTGCCCGCCATCCCGGCCCTCCCTCGTCGTCGACCAGCCCGTTGCCGCCCCGCCGATCCTGCCCGCAGGGCGCCCCGCCCGCGACCGAGGGGTGTGCGGTGCGCATGCTCAGGCCGCGCCCACGTCGACCCGGACGGCCTCGATGCGGCCGGCGCGTGGCCCGGGGCGCCAGCTCGGCGCCGTGCAGACGAACAGGCTGCGGCCGTCGTCCCCGCCCAGCGCGCAGGCGTAGGAGAGCGAGCCGCTGCCCACCGCGACCCGGGCGGTCACCTCGCCGCCGTCGCGGACCCGGAGCACCTCCGGGGTCCGGGCGGTGGCCACCCACACCTGCCCCTCGGCGTCCAGGCAGATGCCGTCGGGGGCGATGCCGGGCAGCTCGGCGAACACCCGCCGGCCGGAGAGCGACCCGTCCGCGGCGACGTCGAACGCGGTGAGCCGCTTCCCGTAGGTCTCCGCGACGACGAGCGTGCGGCCGTCGGGGCTCAGCACCATCCCGTTGGGGAAGACGAGGCCCGCCGCGGCGACGGAGACCGTGCCGTCGGGGTCCACGCGGACGAGGTCGGCCGGCTCCGGCTCCGCGCCCGCCTCGAGGTCGAAGCCGAAGCTGCTGACGTAGGCGCGCCCCGTCGCGTCGACGACCAGGTCGTTGGCCCGGAACCGCGTCGCGCCGGCGAGGTCGGCGTGCACGCGGGTGCCGCCGTCGGCCACCCGCAGCAGGGCCCGCCGGACCATGGAGACGACGAGCAGGTCGCCGCCGGGCAGCCAGCCGAGTCCCGAGGGGCTGTCGTCGAGCTCCAGCACCACCGCGGGACCCCCGTCGGCGGGCATCCGGCGCACGACGCGGTCGTGGAAGTCGGAGAACCACAGCCGGCCCTCGTGCCAGCGCGGCCCTTCCGGGAAGCCCAGGTCGTCGGCGAGCACGGTCGTCGTCGGAGCGGTCACCGGCGGACCGTAGCGCGGGCGGCCCCGCGTCAGGCGGGCGGCGCGGGCGCCTCTCCGGCGCCGCGCGGCAGCCGGCCCATCAGGAAGAACTCGGGGTTGGGCGTGATCGCCGCGAAGTGCGCCAGCCGGTTGGAGAGCGCGAAGAACGACGTGATCATGCCGACGTCCCAGACGTCGTCCTGGGTGAGGCCGTGGTCGGCGAGGGCGCCCAGCTCCTCGGCGGTGACCGAGGCCGGGTCGGCCGCCAGGCGGGTGGCGACCGCGAGCACGGCGCGCATCCGCGGGGACAGCGGTGCCTTGCGCCAGTCGACGGCGACGTGGTCGGCGATGTGGGGGTCCTTCGTGCGGATGCGTGCCACGGCGCCGTGCGCGACGACGCAGTACAGGCAGTCGTTGCCGGCGCTGGTGGCGACGACGATCAGCTCGC
The DNA here is from genome assembly GCF_054050835.1 of Blastococcus sp. SYSU DS0510. Taxonomy (NCBI): domain Bacteria; kingdom Bacillati; phylum Actinomycetota; class Actinomycetes; order Geodermatophilales; family Geodermatophilaceae; genus Blastococcus; species Blastococcus sp. SYSU DS0510. The sequence continues at coordinate 57,430 of NZ_JBJHAC010000020.1, forward strand.
GGTCGGCCTTGGACAGCCCCGGGGTGTCCTTGTCCATGAGCGCGTCGTGCATCGCGAAGAACGCCCGCGCCTCGTCCGGCCGCCAGGCCAGCGCCGCGAAGACGTTGGGCAGGAAGCCGGACTTCTCCTGGACCTCCGCGTAGCGCTCGGCGAGGTCGGGGGGCAGCTCGCCGGCGGGCCGGAGCGGGAAGCGGCTGATCGGCATCTCGGTCATCGGCCCACCCTGGCAGCGCGCGCCGTCGGCGTCATCCACCGGGCGGCGCCGTGACGGCGGCGACCACCGCCGGGTACGCCGCCTCGGCGGCCGACCGCAGCTCCGCGTCGGTGCGGTCCTGCACCGGGTGCGGGACGAGCACGCACGGCGCGGGGAACCCCAGAGCCCCGCCCTGCGCGCGGGCGGCCTCGGCGAAGGCCTCGCTGGCGAGGAACACCCCGACGACGCCGCGGCGCTCGAGGTCGGCGATGTCGTGCACACTGCACGACGTGCAGGAGCCCTAATCGGCGAGCGCCTCGATGACCACCTCGCACTGCTCGGCGATCTCGTGCCGCAGGTCCACCGGCGCGGTGCGGGCGAAGGTCGGCTTGCGGTAACGCCGCACGAGCGCGCCGTCCGCGGCGAGCAGCTCCGCGAGCCGGTCGAGGACGACGTCGCCGCGCGCCTTGCTGATGTCGAGCAGCGCCACGCTGCGGCCGCGCAGCGAGGCCGGCCGGGGCAGCAGCTCCCGGGCGGACGCCTGCCGTTCGCCGGTCGGGTCCAGGACGGTCCTCATGCGCGCACCTCTCTCGTCACCGGGGCGCTCCCGGTCTCGCCGGCCACCCAGCCGCCCACGATCGCGCTGAACAGCCCGGCGTCGCCGCCGGCGTGGGCCACCAGCAGACCACCGGGCCGGAACTTCGGCAGATCGGCCCCGGCCAAGCGGGCGGGCACCCCCTCGGCCATGCCACCGGCCCCGCGCACCAGCTCGTCGCCGGGCAGGGTGAGCAGCTCGTCGAGCTCGGCCAGCAGGCGGGCGCGGTCCCAACCGGCCTCGCGGAACACCCGGCCGTGCTCCGGCGAGACGACGAGCATCGCGTCGAACGCCATGGGGAGCTTGGGGTGGGCGTTGACGCGGAGGCAGGCGGCGAAGGTGCGCGCCAGGGAGCGCGGGTCGCGGCTGAGCTGGTCGACGACCGGCTGCACACCCGATCCGGCGAAGACGGTCACCGCGTCACCGGCCACCCCGCGGTCGGCGGCCAGCGGGGCGAAGGGGCTGTCGTGCTCCCGCTCGGCGAAGCAGAAGGTGAACTTGCCGGGGTTGCCGAGGGTCGCCCGGTCGACCTCGCCGGGGCGGCCGCCGCCGACGTTGCGCACGACCAGCTGCAGGGCCCGGCCGATCGTGGCGTTGGCCCGGTTGCCCTGCCCGAGCGCGTTGACCCCGCTGTTCATCCCGATCCGGCCGGCGACCGGGCCGTTGACCACCACGACGGGGCCGGAGAAGTACGTCGTCGCCAGCAGGCCGTGCAGCGCGAACTCCTCGGCGGCCGCCGCCTCCAGCGCGGCCAGGACCACCGGCAGGTGCTCGGGCAGGCACCCGGCCAGCACCGCGTTGACGGCCACCTTCTCGACGGTGCACTCGACGAGGTCCGGCGGCACGACGGCCACCACGTCCTGCGGGTCCCGCGTCGTGCCGCGCAGCATCCGCAGCACCCGCTCGGGCGTCGGCGGCACGACGGGGAGCCCGTCGGTCCAGCCCCGGTCGAACAGCGCCTCGTGCTCGTCCTCGAGCTCGGCGAGCTCGACCCGCCGGCTGGCCAGCCCGCTCCCGCCGAAGCGGGCCTCCAGCGCATCGATGCGGAACGGGTCCACCGACAGCGAGCCGCACCCCGGCCGGTGCTCGGGCAACCCCTCGCCGACGTCGGGCACGCCGGTCAGCTCCGCCCACTGCTCCTGGCTCCACCCGACGACCCGCGCGGTCTCGGCGCCGTCCACCACGCGCAGCAGCGTCGGCACGGTCTCGATGCCGAGCCGGTAGGAGAGCTCGAGCTCGGTGTCGTCGCCGTCGAACCAGCCGGCGTCGTCCTGGCACCAGACCGCGGCGCCGAGCCGCCGCAGCACCGGCTCGACCAGGACGCAGGTGGGGCAGTCGCGCTTCACCACCGCCACGAGACCGTCCGGGAGCCGCACCCCGCGACCGTACCCACCCGGCCGCCCGGTCGTGACGGCGGTCACCCCGGGGCTTCCCAGCCCAGCAGGTCCAGCGCCTCCCGGGCGATCTCGGGCGGCAGCGCGTGCGGCCCGGGGAACTCCCGGTAGGTCACCTCGACCCCCTCCTCGCGCAGGGCCGGGACGATCCGCCGGCTGGTCCGGTCCACCGGCAGCACGTCGTCGCCGGTGCCGTGGCTGACGAACACCCGCGGCGGCCGGTGCCACGACGTCTCCGGGACGAACCCCGGCGAGAACGCCAGGACGGCGTCGAAGAGCTCCCCGTTGGCCAGTCCCAGGCCGAGCGCGTAGGAGGCGCCGTCGGAGAAGCCGGCGACGGCGATCCGCCCGCCGTCGACCGGCACCGTGCCGAAAGCCCGCCGGAGCGCCCGGTCGACGACCCGGAGATCGGGCCCGAAGCCACCGCGCACGGCGTCCCAGGTGGGGCCCCGGGAGCTCGGCGCCAGCAGGAGAAGGCCCCGCTCGTCGGCCTCGGCCTGCAGCAGCGCCAGCCCGCCCGCGGCGTCACCGCCGGCCCCGTGCAGCGTCAGGACCAGCGGCGCCGGCTCGCCGGCGGTGAGGCCCGGCGGCACGTGCAGCAGCGCCTCGCCCTCCTGCCCGAGGTCCAGCGGGTGGGTGCCGGGGGCCGGGAACGGCTCGGTGGGCTCCCCCGGACGGGCCGCGAGGGACGCCGCCGGGCGCTCGGCCGGCTCCGGCGTCGCTCCCTCCGGCCGGGCCCCGCAGCCCGGCGCCGCCCCGGCGAGCAGGACGCCGGCGGCGCCCACGAGGAACCACCGGCGGGTGCGCCGCGCTCCGGCCGAGCGGTCCTCCGCCACCGCACCAGCATGACGCCCCGCCGGCGGGGACGCCCCCGGTCCGGCGGGGTACGCGGGTCAGTCGACCCGCGGCGCGAACCTCATCAGGCGAACGGCCTCCGGCAGGGTGCGCAGGGCCGCCAGCAGGTCCGCGGGCAGCGGGGCGCCGACGTCGGTGACCGCGTACCCGTACTCCCCACGCGTGGCCAGCACCTGGGCGTCGACGTTGAGCCCGTGCTCGCCGACGAGGGCGTCGACCCGCGCCAGGACGCCCGGCACGTTGCGGTGCAGCAGCGCGAAGCGGTCGGTCGAGGAGCTGTGCAGGACGACCGTGGGCAGGTTGACGCTCAGCGTCGTGGTCCCCGTGGCGGTGTAGTCGACCAGCTTGCCGGCGACGAACCGCCCGATGTCGTGCTGCGCCTCCTGGGTCGAGCCGCCGATGTGCGGGGTCAGGATGACGTTGGGCAGGCCGCGCAGCACCGAGGTGAACTCGTCGCCCTGCTCGCGGGGCTCGTGCGGGAAGACGTCGACCGCCGCCCCGGCGATGTGGCCGCTCAGGATGCTGTCGCGCAGCGCCTCGTGGTCCAGGACGAACCCGCGGGAGAGGTTGAGGAAGATGCTGCGCGGCCGCATGCGGGCGAACTGCTCGGCGCCGAACAGCCCGGCGTTCCCGGCCCGGCCGTCCACGTGCAGCGTGACGGTCTCCGCCCGCTCCAGCAGCTCCTCCAGGCTGTCGCAGCGCTGGGCGTTGCCGAGCGCCAGCTTGTCCTCGAGGTCGTAGAAGAGCACCCGCATGCCGAGCGCCTCGGCGAGCACCGACAGCTGGCTGCCGATGTTGCCGTAGCCGACGATGCCGAGGGTCCGCCCGCGGATCTCGTGGCTGCCCGCGGCCGACTTGTCCCAGGTCCCGGCGTGCAGCGATCGGTCGCGGTCGACCAGCCGCCGGGCCAGGATGATGATCTCGGCGATCGCCATCTCCACCACGCTGCGGGTGTTCGAGAACGGCGCGTTGAACACCGCCACGCCCGCGGCCGCGGCCGTGGTCAGGTCGATCTGGTTGGTGCCGATGCAGAAGGCGCCCACCGCCTGCAGGTCGGGACGGCTGCGCAGCACCTCCGCGGTCACCTGGGTCTTCGAGCGGATGCCGAGCAGGTCCACACCGTCGAGCGCGGCGACCAGGTCCGCCTCGTCCAGCGCCCCGCGCAGCGACTCGACCTCGTAGCCCGCCGCACCGAGGATCTCGGTCGCGACCGGGTCGATGTTCTCCAGCAGCAGCGCTCTGGGCACGTCCAGGACCTCCTCGACCGTGGGACCGCCGGCCCGGCGCGCCGGCGCGTCGCCGGGCGTGCGCGACGCGGACCAGTATCCCGTCGGCGCCCGGGCGCGCTGCGCCGGGCTCCCCCGGGGGTCCCGCTGCGCCCGGAGCCGGGCGCTGGTCTACTTCGCGGACGGCCGCACGGGCGGCCGCGGAGACGGAAGGCGGCGCGACGTGTGGGCCCAGCGGCTGAGCGGACCGTTCACCTTCGAGCAGGTCGAGGTGCCCGCACCGCGCGCCGAGGACCTGGCCGAGGGCCAGGTGCTGATCGCCACGCGGGCGGGTGGGATCTGCGGCAGCGACCTGCCCTTCTTCAAGGGCGCGCCCTTCCTGTACGCCCCGAACCCGGCGGACCGGACGGCGACACCGGTTCCCGGCTTCCCTCTGCACGAGGTGGTCGGCGAGGTGGTCGCCAGCCGGCACCCGGCCCACTCCGCGGGCGACCCGGTCGTCGGCTGGGCGTCCGCCTTCGACGGGATCGCCGAGCTGGTGGTCACCGACGGCAACGGGCTGGCCGGCTACGACACCGCGCTCCCCCCGACCACCGCCGTGATGCTGCAGCCGCTGGCCTGCGTCCTCTACGCCGCGGAGCAGCTCGGGGACCTGAGCGGGAAGTCGGTCGCCGTCATCGGGCAGGGCCCCATCGGCCTGCTCTTCAGCCACGTGCTCGGGCAGCGCGGCGCCCGCCGGGTCGTCGGCGTCGACCGGGTGGACCGCACCGCCGCGGCCGACGTCTTCGGGGTGCACGAGACCGTCACGGCCAGCGCGAGCCGGTGGGCGGCGACCCTCGCGGACGCCGACCGCCCGGCCATCGTCGTCGAGGCCGTGGGCCACCAGGTGACGACGCTGCAGGACTGCCTGGCCGGCGTCGCGCCGGGTGGGGACGTCCTCTACTTCGGCATCCCCGACGACCCGGTGTACCCCATGGACATGATCACGTTCCTGCGGAAGAACCTGACGCTGCGCGCCGGGGTCACCCTCGAGCGGGCGCGGGTGCTGCGGGACGCGGGCGACTACCTCGCCGCCCACCCCGAGCTCCGCGACGTCTACGTCAGCGACGTCCACCCGGTCGACCGGGTCCAGGCGGCCTTCTCCGCGGCGATCCAGCCCCGGCCCGGCCAGTACAAGATCGTCCTCGACACGGCCTGACCGGGAGGACTTCCCGGCCGTGCGGGAGTGCGCCCGATGACGACGGGAACTCCCGGGCGCGACCGTGGTCCGGTCCACGCACCGCCGAGGCCGGGGTACGCCGCCCGGCCCGCGGGCCACCTCCCGCCCCCACGAGGTCGACCATGCCCGTCTCCACGTCCGCACGCACCCCGCTCGCCGCCGCCGCCGGTTTCGCCGCGCTCGCCGTCGCCGGCAACGCCCTGCAGGGCGCCACCCCGGCGCCGCACGCGGAGGCCGAGGCGGTGCTGCGCTTCTACGCCGCGGCACCGGACCGGATCGCCGTCGCGATGATGCTCTCGCTGATCGCCCTGGTCCCGCTCGCCTGCTTCCTCGCAGCGCTCGTCCGTGCGCTCGACGACGCCGCGTCCGGGGATCCGTGGCCCGCCCGGGTGGCGGCCATCGGCGGCGCCGCGGCGACCGGCCTGCTCGCCGGCGGGTTCGCCCTCGTCTCCGCCGGGGCCCTGCGGGCGGGGAGCCCCGCCGGCCTGGCACCGGAGTCCGCCGTCGTCTTCTACGACGGCGGGCTGGCGCTGTCGGGGCTGGCCGCTCCGGTGGGGCTCACCGTGCTGCTGGCCGGCACGGCGGTGGCCGTCCTCCGCACGGCGGCGTTCCCCCGGTGGTTCGGCTGGACGTGCGCGGCTCTCGCGACGGTCGGCCTCGTGACCCCGCTGTCCTTCCTGCTGACGCTCGCCTTCCCCCTGTGGGTCCTCGTGGCGGCCGCCGTCCTTCCCCGGCGCTCCGTGGCGGAGTCGGGCACCCGGCTCGGCCGGTAGCGACGGCGACCCGCCGCGACCGGGGACCTCCCGCACGGGGCACCGGAGCCGCACCATGACCGCCATGGGACGGGCAGGCGCCGCCGGGCTGTGGCTCGCGTCGTCGGCCGCCGTGGCCTCGGCAGCCGGGGCCGCCGCCGTCGCCGTCGGCAACGCCCTCCCGCAAGCCGGCGCCCGATGGGTGGACGCCGTCGTCGTCCTGCTGTTCGTCGTCGCCGGTGCGGTGGTGCTGGTGCACCGCCCGGGCCACCGGATCGGGCTCGTCCTGTGGGCCGGCGGTGCCCTGTGGGGCCTGTCCTCCCTGCCCCTGGAGGTGGCGGTCGCCCGACTGGTCGCGGGCGCCGACCAGCCGGGGTGGGCCGTGGTCGCGGTGCTGGCGCTGGCGGTGCGGGGGGCCGGGTGGATCACGATCGTCGTCCTGCTCCCGCTGCTCTTCCCGGACGGACGGCTGCCGTCGGCACGCTGGCGCCCCGCGGTCGTCCTGGCGCTCGGCTCGCTCGCGCTCTTCACGGGCGCGGTGCTCACCGCCCCCGAACCGCTCGACTACCGCCTGGCCAGGATCCGCAACCCGCTCGGGCTCCCTCTCGACTGGCGGCCTGCCGTGGACCTCCTGCCGCTGACCGGCCTCGCGCTGGTGGCGGTGAGCGCGCTGGTCGGGCTGTGCGCGGTCGCCGTGCGCCGGCGCAGGGGGAGCCCGCTCGTGCGGCAGCAGGTCGGCGCCCTGCTGGTGGCCGCCGCCGTCTCCCTGGTCGTCGGCCTCTGGATCGTGGTCGACCAGAGCCGCGGCGCGATCGCCTTCCCCCTCGCGGTCGCGGCACTCCCCGTCGCCGTCGGCGTGGCGGTCCTGCAGCACGACCTCTACGACCTGCGCCTCGCGGTCAACCGCACGCTCGTCTACGGGGTCCTCACGGCGGGGGTCGTCGCCGTCTACGTCGTGGTGGTCGGCGGGGTGGGTGCGGTGCTCCGCTCCGGTGACCCCGGATGGGCGCCGGTCGTCGCCGCGGCCGTCGTCGCGGTGGCCTTCCAGCCGGTCCGGGAGCGCGTGCAGCGGGCGGTGAACCGGCTGACCCTCGGCGTGTGGGACGAACCGGTGGAGGTCGCCCGGCACCTCGGTGACCGGCTGGCCGACGCCGCGGCGCCGGAGCACACGCTCCCGGCGGTGGTCGACGCGCTCGCCGAGTCGCTGCGGCTGCCGTACGTGGCCGTCCTGGGGGCCGACGGCGCCGTCCTGGCGTCCCGTGGCCGCCCTGGGCCGCCCGAGCAGCAGGTCCCGCTGGTGCACGAGCGGGTCGAGGTCGGCGCCCTGCGGCTGGCCGGCGTCCGGAGGAGCGCCACCACGGTCGCGGTGCTGACGGCGCTGGCGCACCAGCTGGCGCCGGTCGTGCGGGCACTGGAGCTCTCCCACCAGCTCCAGGCGTCCCGCGAACGGCTGGTCCTCTCCCGCGAGGAGGAGCGGCGCCGCCTGCGCCGCGACCTCCACGACGGGCTCGGTCCGGCACTCGCCGGGCTGACGCTGCGGGTGGACACCGCCCGCAACACCGTGGGCGGCGACCCGGCCGTGGACCGGGCGCTGCTCGAGCTGCGCGACGACGTCCAGGAGGCGGTCGCCGACGTGCGCCGGGTGGTGGAGGACCTCCGCCCGGCCGCGCTCGACGACCTGGGGCTGCCCGGCGCGCTGCACGCGCTCGCCCGGCGGATGAGCAGCGGCCGCCTCCCGGTCGTCGTCGAGGGCTGCCCCACCGTGCCCGCGCTGCCCGCCGCGACCGAGGTGGCCGCCTACCGGATCGCCCAGGAGGCGGTGACCAACGCGGTCCGGCACGCCGGGCCGTGCGCCACGTGCGTACGGGTGCTGCTCCGCGCGGAGGCCGGGCGGAGCCTGCTGGTCTCGGTCGAGGACGACGGGCGCGGCCGGGTCGCGGCGCCCGCCCCGAGCCGCCCGGGCAACGGGCTCTCGACCATGCGGGAGTGGGCGGAGGAGCTGGGCGGCGAGTTGGTCGTCACCGACCGCATCGGCGGCGGCACGGTGGTCGTCGCCGCGCTGCCGACGGGTGGCCCGAGCGGAGGCCCCCGGTGAGCGGCCCGATCGGCATCGTCCTCGTCGACGACCACCCGATGTTCCGGCGGGGGCTGCGCGGACTGCTCGAGTCGGTCGCGGACACCGAGGTCCTCGGCGAGGCGGGCACCGGCGAGGACGCCGTCCGGCTGGCGACCGTGCACCGGCCGGACGTCGTGCTCATGGACCTGAACCTGCCCGGGATGTCCGGTGCCGCGGCGACCCAGCTCGTGCTGCGCGCGAGTCCCGCGACGGCCGTGCTGGTGATCACAATGGTCGAGGACGACGACGCGATCGTCGCCGCCCTCGATGCGGGGGCACGCGGCTACGTGCTCAAGGGGGCTGGCCAGGAGGAGCTCCTGGCGGCGGTGCGGGCGGTGCACCACGGGTCCGCCGTCTTCGGGCGGTCGCTGGCCCCGCGGCTCCTCGCCCGGCTCAGCGAGGTGCGGGAGGTCGCGCCGCCCGCGGCGCCCGGGCTCAGCGACCGCGAGAACGAGGTCCTCCGGTTGATGGCCGAGGGCCTCGACAACGCGGGCATCGCCCGGCGGCTCGGGCTGTCCGTCAAGACGGTGCAGAACCACGTCTCCCGCCTGCTCACCAAGCTCGAGGCCCGCAGCCGGGTCGAGGCGGTGCTGCGGTTCCGGGGCGGCGCCTGACCGGGCGGCGCGGCCGGTCAGCCGTCCGCGCGCGGCTCGCCCGGCTCGGCGCGTGACCGGGCGGCGAGCCACCGCTGCCACTCCGAGCGGTCGCTGGCCCCGGGCGCCGCCGAGAGCGCCACCACCGCGAGGACAGCCAGGACGGCGGCCACCAGCACGACGGTGGCCACGACCTCCCACTGGAACAGCAGGGCGACGGTCATGCTGCCGGGGGCCGGCGCGGGGCTGGGCGGTGCCATGGGCCACGGTGTGCCCGGGCGCTGCCCGCGGTGAACCCCTCCCTGGCCCGGCTCACCCGTGCGGGGGACGTCACCCGGGGCGACACCGGCCGGGGGGCGCGACCGGACCGGGTGGGCACCCCACCCGGCCGGGTGACGGGCCCGCTCCTCGGCGCGCGGCCGTCCCGTTCCGGCACCTAGCGTCGGCACGACGGGTGCCCCAGGGGCACGGGAGGAGGCACGCCGGATGAGCGCTGCGACGCAGCAGGAGAGCGCGGCCGAGGTCATCGACGTCGCGCCGCGCACGCCGCCGAACGTCTCCGGCGACCTGCCCACGATGTTCCGGGCGGCGCCGATGTTCGGCCGGGCGCTGGCCGGCTACGACCGCTTCCAGGTCGACACCTACGTGCAGTGGGCCGAGGACGAGCTGGCCACGGCGGACCGGGAGCGGGAGCACCTGCTGGCCCGGTGTCTGCAGACTCAGACCGCCCTCGACGAGGCCCGGCAGCTGCTCGACCACTCCGCCGGCGGCGGTGAGCTGCTGCGGTTGTCCGACCGCATCGGGCAGCTGCTGGCCGCCGCGGCCGACCAGGCCCAGGGCATGACGGCCGAGGCCGAGCAGCTGCGCGCGGCGGCCCGCACCGAGGCCGACCAGCTCCGGGCCCGCGCCGCCCGCGAGCTGGCCGGCGCCCGGGACCGGGCGCGGGAGACGATCGCCGCCGCCGTGGCGCAGGCGGAGATGGTGCTCGCCGTCGCCGGCCGGACCCTCGACGCCGCCGAGCGGATCCGTGAGGAGGCCACCGCCGAGGCGGAGCGGCGCGCAGCGGAGGCGCAGGCGGTGGAGCAGCGCGCCGCGGAGCGGGCCGCCCGGCTCGGGGAGCAGGCGGCGGCCGAGGTCGCCGCGGCCCGGCTGACCGGCCGGGCGGAGGTGCTCCGGCTGCTGGCCACCGGCCGGGACGAGCGGTGCCGCGCGGACGCCGAGGCCGCGGCGCTCCGGGACCGCCTCGACCGGCAGGCCGCCGACCGCCGCGCCGCGCTGCTCGAGGAGGTGGCGTCGCTCGACCGCCGGCGGGCGGAGCTCGACGCGCAGGTCGAGCGGGCGGCCGGCGCGGTGCCGCCGTCGGAGGAGGTGCGGCCCGCCACGTCGGGGCTGCGCCTCCTCGGCCGGGCACCGCGTCGCACCCGACGACCACCGGCCGCCAGCGCCTAGCCTCGGAGCGTGGCCTTCACCGTCCCCGACGCGCACCTGCTGGCGCTCGCGGCGCACGAGGGCCAGGTGGACCGGGACGGCCACGACCACTACCTCGCCCACCTGCGGCCGCTCGCCGAGATGCTCCGGCCCTACGGCCCCGAGGCGGAGATGGCCGGCGTGCTGCGCGACGTGGTGGCCCTGACCCGGGACCACCGGGATCCCACGCGGCGCTACGACGTCGCCCGGCTCCGGGCCCTCGGGGTCCCCGAGGTGGTGGTGGCCGCCGTCGACGCGGTCACCCCGCGCCCCGGCGAGCCCTACATGGGCGGCTCGATCCGCCGCGCCGCCGCCGATCCCCTGGGCCGGCTGGTCATGCTCGCGGACAACTCCCTCGACCTCGCCGCCAGCGAGGAGCTCGCCGGAACCGACCCGGACAAGGCCCGCACCCTGCGCGAGGGCCGGTACCGCCCGGCCCGCCGGATCCTGCTCGCCGCGGAGGCGGCGGACCGGATCCACGGCCGCCGCGTCCTCGTCTGAACCGGGCTCAGCCGCCTGCCGGCACCGGCGGTTCCGGCCGGAAGGTGGCCAGCGCGGTGGCCAGCATGGCGTAGTAGCCGACCAGCCAGACCAGCGCCGCCAGCGCTTCGGCCCCCAGGACAGAGGTGGCCCGGGCGTAGCCGTCGTCGTCGAGCTCACCGTCGTCCAGCAGCCGCCACGTCGTCGCGACGACGACCTCGTCCACCGCGTCCAGTCCCTCGGGGACCCGGCCGTCCAGCAGGGCCTGCAGCTGCGCCGGGGCGACGCCCGCTGCCCGGGCGGCCTGCTCGTGGGCCAGCCACTCGAAGTGCGACCGGCGCCGGGCGGCGACGGCGAGCACGGCCAGCTCCCGCGACCGCGGGCTCAGCAAGGCGTCCTCGCGCAGCGCCGCCCCCACCGCCTGGACCGCCGATCCGATCCCCGGGGCCAGCAGCATGAGGGCGAAGGGCCCCAGCAGGCGGCCGTCGTCGTCGGTGAGCGGGACGACGGAGGACTGCGCCCGCCGCGGACCGGAGGTGATCTCGGCGTGCAGCCGGGCCCGCTCGCCCTCCAGCCGGGCCGGGTGCAGCAGCGGGACGCGTGCAGGGCCGCGCGGCGTCGGCCGGCCGGTCAGCTCGTCGGGCATGAGCGGTCCCTTTCCTGGGCGATCGGGGCACCGAAGCGTAGGCCTGGCAGAAGGCGGCCGACACGCCGGAACGCTGCAGCCCCTGCAAAGTTGCAGAGCGTGCATATTCCACCTACGGTGGTGCGGTGACCGACGGCCTGCGCGAGCGCAAGAAGCTGGCGACCCGCCTCGCGCTGCACCGGGCCGCCCTCGAGCTGGTGGCCGAGCGCGGCCTGGACGCCGTCTCGGTCGAGGACGTCGCCGCACGCGCCGAGGTGTCCCCGCGCACGTTCTTCAACTACTTCCCGTCGAAGGTCGATGCGGTGGTCGGCCTCGAGCCGGCCATGGCCACGGAGCTGGCCGAGGCGTTCGCGGCTCGCCCATCCACCGAGTCGCCGGTCGAGTCGCTCCGCGCCGTCCAGCGCGCGCGAGCGGTCGAGATGGCCGACGAGTCAGAGCTGTGGCCGCTGCGGATGACGGTGATCGACGCGAATCCCGTCCTCGTCCAGCGGCTGATGGCCGCCTTCGGCGAGTCCGAGCGGGCGCTGTCCGATGCGATCGCCGCGCGCACCGGCACGCGCGTCGGCGCGGATGCCTACCCGACGCTGCTCGCCGCGGTGCAGGGCTGTGCCATGCGGACCGCGTTGCACCGCTGGCTGGCCGGCGACTTCACGGCCTCGCTCCCCGACCTGGTCGACGAGGCCTGGGACGTCCTCGCTGCCGGGCTGCCGGCCCCCCGCACCACCGCCTGACCCCGCGCGGACACCGCCGTCCGCTCCCCGTAGCGCCCCACCTTCCTCGAGGAGTGCAGTTGCCCGCCGCCACCGCGGAGTCCACCGGTCCCGGCTCCGCCCCCATCGTCCTCACCCGGCGCCGGATCAACACGATCTTCGGCGCCCTGCTCGCCGGCATGCTCATGGCCGCGCTGGACCAGACCATCGTCTCGACGGCGATGCCCACCATCGTCGGCGAGCTCGGCGGCGTCGCGCACATGGCGTGGATGACGACCGCCTACCTGCTCGCCACCACCCTGGTCATGCCGATCTACGGCAAGTTCGGCGACCTGTGGGGCCGCCGCACGCTGTTCCTGGTCGCCATCGGCCTGTTCACCGCCGCCAGCATCGGTGCGGCGATGGCCCCGAGCTTCGGCTGGCTCGTCGCCTGGCGGGGGGTCCAGGGCCTCGGCGGCGGCGGGTTGATGATCCTGGCGCAGGCGATCATCGCCGACATCGTCCCGGCGCGTGAGCGGGCGAAGTACATGGGACCGATCGGCGCGCTGTTCGGCCTCGCGGCGATCGTCGGCCCGCTGGTCGGCGGCTTCTTCACCGATCACCCCGCCCTCGGCTGGGAGTGGGCCTTCTGGATCAACGTCCCGGTCGGCATCGCGGTCCTCGGCATCGGCTGGTTCGCCCTGACCCTGCCGCGCAAGCGCAGCACCACGCCGGTCGACGTCGCCGGGATCGTCACCCTGTCGGCCGCCACGACGTCGCTGGTGCTCTTCACCGACGTCGGCGGCCGCGACGGCTGGGGCTCGTGGCAGGCGCTGTCGCTGCTCGCGGCGCTGGTCGTCTCCACCGCCGCCTTCGTGGCCGTCGAGCTGCGGGCGGCCGAGCCGATCATCCCGATGACGCTGTTCCGCAACCCGACTTTCGTCGTCGCCACCGCGCTCGGGATGGCGGTGGGCCTGGGCATGTTCTCGGCCATCGCCTTCATGCCCACGTTCCTGCAGATGGCCTCCGGGCTCTCGGCGGCCAACTCGGGGCTGCTCATGCTGCCGATGACCGCGGGCATCATCGTCACGATCCAGAGCTCGGCGGTACTCATCGCCAGGACCGGCCGGTACAAGATCTTCACCATCGCCGGCGTCGCGGTGATCATGGCCGCGATGATCTGGATGACGTCGCTGACCGGCGCCTCCTCGCTCTGGACCATCGGCGCGATGTTCTTCCTGCTCGGCGCCGGGCTGGGCCTGATCATGCAGAACGTGGTGCTCGCGGCGCAGAACGCCGTGCCCGCCGGGCAGATCGGCACCGCCACCTCGACGAACAACTACTTCCGCGAGGTCGGCGCCACCCTCGGCGTCGCGGTCTTCGGGACCCTGTTCACCAGCCGGCTGGCCGAGAACCTCGCCGGTGCCCTGGGCAGCAACGCCGAGCAGGCGGCGCAGGCGGGCATCACCTCGCCCGACACCCTGGTGCCCGCCGCGGTCGAGGCCGCCGGTGAGCCGCTGAGGTCCGCGATCGTCGACGCCTACGCCGGAAGCCTGGCTCCGGTGTTCTGGTACCTGGTGCCGATCCTGGCCGTCGCGCTGCTGCTGGCGCTGTTCCTCAAGGAGATCCCGCTGTCGGACTTCGCCGGCATGGTGGCCCGCGGCGAGGCGGTCAACTCCGAGGAGGAGCTGGCCGCGCTCTCGAAGCCGGCCGCGGTCGAGGAGGCCGTGGTGCTCGAGGACGACCGGGACGGCCAGCCGCGCTCGGGACCAGCCGCCGAGGTGCGCCGCTACGCCGAGTCACTACCGACCAAGGAGAGCTGACCGATGAGCCACCTTCGCATCCGCGTCGTCGTCGACAACGACTTCAGCGGTGACCCCGACGGCCTCGTGCAGCTGGCGCACCACGCGCTCTCCCCGTCGGTCGACCTGCGGCTGGTCATCGGCTCGCACCTGCGGCCCGGAGACCACTTCGACCCCTCCGACACCACCGCCGACAACGCCGCCGCGCTCGCCCGCGAGGTGCTGGCGCTGGCCGGCCGCTCCGACGTCCCGGTCCTCGCCGGGTCCAACGTGGGCCTGACCGACCGGGGAACGCCCATCCGGTCCGCGGCGGCCGAGGCGCTGGTCGCCGAGGCCATGCGCACCGACGTCGACACCCCGCTGTACGTCTGCGCGGGTGCCGGGCTCACCGAGATCGCCAGTGCCTGGCTGATCGAGCCGCGGATCGCCGGGCGGCTCACGCTGGTCTGGATCGGCGGGCCCGAGCACGCCGGTCTGGCCGAGCCGCCCCCCGACGCGATGCCGATCGAGTACAACCTGCTCATCGACGTGCTGGCCGGATCCATCGTGTTCGGCGACTCCGCCGTCCCGATCTGGCAGGTGCCGCGCGACGCCTACCGGCAGACGCTGGCCACCTTCGCCGAGCTGCAGCTGCGGATGGCCGAGCAGGGACCGCTGGGGGCCCGGCTGTTCGCCGCGCTGGACGGCCTCCGTGCGGGGGCCATCCAGCACGGGGTCGACCTCGGGGAGACCTACATCCTCGGCGACAACCCGCTGGTGCTGCTCACCGCGCTGCAGTCGGCGTTCCAGCCGGACCCGTCCTCGAGCCGGCACGTCGTCCGGGAGACGCCGGGGATCCCGCGGACGGGCAGTACACCCCCGCTCCCGGCGCGCGGCCGATGCGCGTCTACACCCAGCTCGACTGCCGGCTGATGGTCGAGGACCTGTTCGCGAAGCTGCAGCTGCACGCCCGGACCTCGTCCGGACCGCAGGTGGGGGGCACGCCCTAGCCGTCGGACCAGGGGGCCCCGGATCGAAGGGATCCCGGGCCCCGCCGGCGTTCCCCGGACGGGTCAGCCGGCCCGGGCGTCCCGGGCGACGGCCATGAGCCGCTCGAGCTCGGCGATCGGGATGGCCGAGCCGAAGTCCGCGGCGAACCGGCCCATCGGCATGGACCCGATCATGTGCAGCATGCCGTCGTGCATCTCGGCGGCGCCCGCGGGCATCGTGGCGAGGAAGCCCTCGAGCAGCTGGGCGCCGACCACCGGGTGCTCGAACCACTCCACGACCGACGACGTCAGGGTGAGCTCCGGGACGACGTCGTCACCGGTCAGGGCGAGCGTCGCCTCGGCCACGACGTCGGCCGCGCTGTCGCCGACCTGGACGGTGTACTCCCCCGGCGCGACGAGCCAGCGGCCCTCGCGGACGTCCCAGTAGGCGAAGGCCCGCCGGTCCAGTGCCAGGGTGACGGTCCGGGACTCCCCCGGCTCCAGCGACACCTTGGTGAAGGCCCGGAGCTCGCGGGCGGGGCGGCGGACCGGGCCGGCCGTCGTCGCCACGTAGACCTGGACGACGTGCCGGCCGGCGCGGTCGCCGGTGTTGGCGACCGTCACGGTCACCGAGGCGCTGTCGTCCCCGGTGGCGGTCACCTGGAGGTCGCCGGTCTCGACCGTCGTGTAGCCCAGCCCGTGGCCGAACGGGTACCGCACCGGCCGGTCGACGGTGGTGTAGTGGCGGTAGCCGACCATCACGCCCTCGCCGTACCGGACGTGCCCCTGCTCGCCCGGGAAGTTGAGGTAGCTGGGGTTGTCCTGCAGCCGCAGCGGGATGGTCTCGGCGAGCCGGCCCGACGGGTTGGCCCGGCCCGTGAGCAGGTCGGCCAGCGCGCTACCGCCGGCCTGGCCGAGCAGGAACCCGGCCAGGACCGCGTCGACGTCGTCGTGCCAGCCCTCCAGCGAGACGATGCCGCCGGAGGAGAGGACGACGACGGTCCGCGGGGCCACCTGCGCCACGGCCCGGATCACCTGGACCTGGGGGGCGGGGAGGTCGAGGGTCGTGCGGTCGAAGCCCTCGGACTCGTCCGCGTCGGCGAGCCCGGCGAAGACCACGGCGACCTCGGCGTCCCGCGCGATGGCGACCGCCTCCTCGCGCAGGGTCTCGGCGTTCCCGGAGCCGTCGAGGGAGAAGCCGGCCGCGAAGGCCACGGGGACGTCGAGGAGCTCCCGGAGCGCGCCGAGCGCGTCGTCGACGCGGGTGGCGTTCACGTTCGAGCTGCCCCCGCCCTGGTACCGCGGGCTGCGGGCGAACTCCCCCACCACGGCGATCCGGGCCCCGGCGGCCAGCGGCAGGGCGCCGCCGTCGTTCTTCAGCAGCACGGCGCAGTCGGCGGCGAGCTCGCGGGCCAGCGCGTGGTGGCCGTCGACGTCGAAGCCGTTGGCGGGCTCCGTCACCAGCTCGGCCAGCGCCGCCACCCGCCGGACGCTGCGGTCCACGACCGACTCCTCCAGCGTGCCTGCCTTCACCGCGTCCACGACCAGCCCGTTCCCGGTGCCGTGGTCGCCGGGCATCTGCAGGTCCAGCCCCGCCTCGAGCGCCGCGACCCGGTCCTGGACGGCGCCCCAGTCGGAGACGACGGCGCCCTCGAAGCCCCACTCGTCGCGCAGCACCTCGGTCAGCAGCCACCGGTGCTGCGAGGCGTAGACGCCGTTGACCTTGTTGTAGGCGCACATGACCGTGGCGGGCCGCGCCTCGGTGACGACGCGCTCGAAGGCCGGCAGGTAGATCTCCCGCAGGGTGCGCTCGTCGACCTCGGCGCTGACCTGCATGCGCTGGGTCTCCTGGTTGTTGGCCGCGAAGTGCTTCACCGAGGCGCCGACGCCCTCGCCCTGCTGGCCACGCACGTGAGCGGCGCCCAGCACCCCGGACAGCAGCGGGTCCTCCGAGTAGTACTCGAAGTTGCGCCCGCACAACGGCGACCGCTTGATGTTCACGCCCGGGCCGAGGACGACCGGCACGCCGAGGGCGCGCGCCTCCCGGCCGACCGCGGCGCCGATCCGCTCGGCCACCTCCGGGTCCCAGCTCGACGCCACGGCGACCGCGGGCGGGAAGCAGGTGGCCGGCAGGCTCTGCAGCAGGCCGATCCGGTCGAAGTCGCCGGCCTGCCGGCGGACGCCGTGCGGGCCGTCGGTGAGCACGACCGACGGCAGCCCGGCCTCCTCGACCGGCGCGGTGGACCAGAAGTCCTGGCCGGACAGCAGGGCGGCCTTCCGCTCCAGGGGCAGCGCGGTCACGTCATGAGGTGTGCGGTCGGTCACCCGGCCGATCCTGCCGACCGTGGACCGGTCATGTCGGCACCCGTGCCATCCAACGGCAGGCGGCTCGCTGCGACGTGGCGTCGACCCGGGCGCGCACGGCGGACGGTCACCCGGCGTCCCGCCCAGTCCGGCACCGGCGCCACCGACCAGCCAGCGCCCCCAGCGTGACGACGGCGCCGCCGGGTCCTCTCCACCACTGCATGGGTCGGTAGGGTCGGCAATCGGTTGCCGACCGTGTGGCCAGGTCCGACGCCGCTCCCCGGGAGCACCGGAGCCAGGAGGAGTGGTGGACGGATCCGTCGGCGAGCGGCCCGACCGCGCCGTGACCATCTACGACGTCGCCCGGGTGGCCGGTGTCGCGCCGTCGACCGTGTCCCGCGCCTTCTCCCGGCCCGGCCGCGTCAACGCCGCGACGGCCGAGCGCATCCGCCAGGTCGCCGAGGACCTCGGTTACCGCACCAACCCGCTGGCACGGGCGCTGTCCACCGCGCGCAGCCACATGATCGCCCTGGTCGTCTCCGACATCGGCAACCCGTTCTACTCCGAGATCGTCCGCGGGGCGCAGGCGACCGCCGCCTCGGCCGGTTGCACGATCCTCCTCGTCGACGCGCAGGAATCCGACCGACTGGAGCGATCCGCGCTCGAACGCGCGCTCCCCGTGGTCGACGGCGTCGTCCTCGGCGGCTCCCGCATGTCGGATTCCGCGATCCGGATGATCGCCAAGCAGAAGCCGGTGGTGGTGCTCAACCGCGCCGTCGTCGACGTCCCCTCCGTGGTTCCCGACAACGCCGGCGGGATCCAGCGGGCGGTCGAGCACCTGTCGCGCCTGGGCCACCACTCGCTGGTCTACGTCGCCGGCCCGGAGGCCTCCTGGGCCGACGGGATGCGCTGGCGCTCGCTCCAGGACGCCGCCGCCGACCTGCAGCTGAAGGTCCGCCGGATCGGCCCGTTCACCCCCGACGTACCCGGCGGCGTCCGCGCGGCCGAGGAGCTGGCCGTCGACCCGCCGACGGCCGTGGTGGCCTACAACGACCAGCTGGCCATCGGCCTGATGCGGGGGCTGGGGTCCCGCGGCATCAGGGTGCCCGGCCACGTCAGCGTCGTCGGCTTCGACAACATCGGACCCGCCGAGCTGGTCACGCCGGGGCTGACGACCGTGAGCGCCCCGCTCCACCTGGAGGGCGCCACGGCCACGAAGCACCTGCTCGCCATGATCGAGGGCGCGGAGAGCCGGGCCGGGGCCCCGATGGTCCTCCCCGTGCGGCTGGTCGAGCGCGGGTCGACGGCTCAGCGCAGGCGGAAGAGGACCTCGCCCGCCTCCGGCACCACCAGCGTCTCGCCGTCGGACCGGGACGCCTCGACGTCGACGTCGGCGGGGTCCAGGTAGCCCAGGCTCGCGCGGCGGACGACGTCCTCGGGGATGCCGGTGGCCAGCGTGACCGTGAGCCGGCACCGCTCCCCGTGCTCCTCGTCCCAGGTGCCCGCCCCCCGCAGGTAGCCGATCTCCTCGATCTCGGGGTGCATGGCCGCGATCTGCCTGATGTGCGGCGCGCAGAGGATGACTTCGCCGCCGTCGGCCACGACCGGCTCGACCATGGAGACCCCTTCGCGGCGGTCCAGATGTCGTCCGGTCGGACGATCCGGGGCCGCTGCCCCCGCCACAAGCGCCCGGGCAACAGGTGGCAACCGATTGCCGCCTGCGCCGGTCACCATCCAGCATCTCGGCCATGCCGGCGCCCGCACCCCTCTCCCCCCACCCGGATCGCCTGCTCCCCGCGGAGCCGGGCGTGCGCGCCGTCGCCCGCCGCCTCTACGCCGGCGTCCGGGATCTGCCCGTCGTGTCGCCGCACGGGCACGTCGATCCCCGGCTGCTCTCCGACGACGTCCCGTTCCGCGACCCGGCGAGCCTGCTGGTGACCCCCGACCACTACGTGACCCGGCTCCTGCACGCCGGCGGCGTCCCGCTCGCCCGGCTGGGCGTCGGCCGCCCGGACCTCGACGAGCGGGATTCCCGGCAGGTCTGGCGGACGCTCTGCGCGAACTGGCACCTGTTCCGCGGCACTCCGTCGCGCGTCTGGCTCGAGACCACGCTGGCGGAGGTCTTCGACGTTCCCGTCCGCCCCTCGGCGCAGACGGCGGACGACGTCTACGACCAGATCGCCCTGCGGCTGACCAAGGACGAGTACCGCCCGCGCGCCCTCTTCGAGCGGTTCGGCATCGAGGTGCTCGCGACCACCGACGACCCGTGCGACGACCTGGCCGCGCACGCCTCGCTGGCCGCGGACACCGGCTTCCGCGGCCGCGTCCTGCCCACCTTCCGTCCCGACCGCTACCTGGAGCCGGCCGCACCCGGGTGGGCTGATGCCGTCGGCCGCCTCGGCGAGGTGAGCGGCGTCGACACCGGCAGGTACGCGGGGTGGGTGGCGGCCATGGAGGAGCGGCGCGCGTACTTCCGGGCACACGGCGCCGTCTCCGCCGACCACAGCCACGAGGACGTCGGCACCCAGCCGCTGGAGGCCGAGGACGCCGAGCGGATCTACGGGGAGGCGCTGGCCGGCAGGGCGGAACGGTCATCGGCCGTCGCCCTCCGCCGGCACATGCTGTTCGAGATGGCCCGCATGTCCTGCGACGACGGCCTGGTGATGACCCTGCACCCGGGCGTCCGCCGCAACCACCACCGGCCCACGTTCGCGTCGTTCGGACCGGACACCGGCCACGACATCCCGCTGCGGGGCGACTTCACCGATCCGCTGCGGCCGCTGCTGGAGCGGTTCGGTACCCACCCCAACCTGCACCTGGTGCTCTTCACGCTCGACGAGACGGTGTTCTCCCGGGAGCTCGCACCCCTGGCCGGCTTCTACCCGTCGGTCTACGTCGGCGCCCCGTGGTGGTTCCTGGACGCGCCCGAGGCCGTGCGACGGTTCCGGTCCGCGGTCACCGAGACCGCCGGCTTCTCGCGCACCTCGGGCTTCATCGACGACACCCGCGCCTTCTGCTCCATCCCCGCCCGCCACGACATGTCCCGGCGGCTCGACAGCGGCTTCCTCGCCCGCCTCGTCACCGAGCACCTCCTCGACGAGGACGAGGCCCTCGAGACGGCGGTGGACCTCGTCGTGGGCCGGCCGCGAGAGGTCTTCAAGCTGTGAGCGCCGCCCGGCTCTCCCGCACGGCACCGGCGCCGCCGGTGCGCGCGGCGCACCTCGGACTCGGCGCATTCTTCCGCGCCCACCAGGCCTGGTACACCGACCGGGCGAGCGACGCCGGCGAGTGGGGCATCGCCGCGTTCACCGGGCGCCGGCCCGACCTCGCCGACGCCCTGCGCGTCCAGGGCGGGCTGTACACCCTGGTCACCCGCGCGGCCGACGGCGACACCTTCGCCCCGGTGACCTCGGTGGTGCGGGCCGTGCCCGGCGGGGACCACGCCACGTGGTTGTCGACGATCGCCTCGCCCGAGGTCCGGGTGCTCACCACCACGATCACCGAGGCCGGCTACCACCGCGCGGCCTCCGGCGGGCCGGACCTCGCCGACCCGCTGGTGGCGCGGGACGTGGCGGCGCTCCGGGAAGATCCGCGCGCGCCGGTCTCCTCCGCCCCGGCGCGCATCCTGGCCGGCCTGATCGCCCACCGGGCCGCCGACGCCGGCCCGATCGCGCTGGTGCCCTGCGACAACCTGCCCGACAACGGCCCGGTGCTCGCGGGCGTCCTCGCCGGGCTGGCCGAGGCGGTCGATCCACGGCTGCCCGACTGGCTGGCGGCGACCGTCACCACGGCCACCACGATGGTCGACCGGATCACCCCGCAGCCCACCGACGGAGACCGTGCGGCCGTCCTCGCCGCCACGAGGCTCGACGACCGCTGCCCCGTGGTCACCGAGCCGTTCAGCGAGTGGGTCGTCTCCGGCGTCTTCCCCGGAGGCCGGCCCGCCTGGGAGTCCGCCGGCGCGGTCGTCACCGACGACGTCACGCCGTTCGAGGAGCGCAAGCTGTGGCTGCTCAACGGGGCGCACTCGCTGCTCGCCTACGTCGCCTCGCAGCGCGGGCACGCCACCGTCGCCGACGCGATGACCGACGACCACTGCGTCGCCCTGGTCCGGCAGTGGTGGGCGCTCTGCATCCCCCACCTGACCCTCGGCCGGGCGGAGGCGGAGGCGTACTGCGCCGCCCTGCTCGACCGCTTCACCAACCCGCGGATGCGGCACGCCCTGGCCCAGATCGCCGCCGACGGGTCGCAGAAGCTGCCGGTCCGCCTCCTGCCGGTGCTCCGCCGGGAACGCGGCTCCGGTCGCCTCCCGGACGTCGCGGTCACCGTCCTGGCGGCGTGGCTGCTGCACCTGCGCGGCGCCGGCGCCCCGGTGCGGGACGTCCGTGCGGAGGAGCTGCTCCGCCTGGGCGGCGGGCCGCTCGGCGAGGCCGTCCCCGCCGTCCTCGCGGTCCTGGGCCAGGACCTGGCCGACGACGCGGAGCTCGTCGGCGCGGTCCGGAGCCGTTGCGGAGAGCAAGCCGGACGACGCTGACGGGGCTGTGCCGCGACGAGCCCCTGCTGGG
This sequence comes from Blastococcus sp. SYSU DS0510, assembly GCF_054050835.1. Taxonomy (NCBI): domain Bacteria; kingdom Bacillati; phylum Actinomycetota; class Actinomycetes; order Geodermatophilales; family Geodermatophilaceae; genus Blastococcus; species Blastococcus sp. SYSU DS0510. The sequence continues at coordinate 79,294 of NZ_JBJHAC010000020.1, forward strand.
GGGTAGACGCCCTTGTCGAGCAGCGCTCCCCCACCGAGGTCCGACCGCCAGCCGATCGCACCCGGTGGCGGCGAGAAGCCGAAGGCCGCCTGCACGGTCCGCACGTCACTGATCACGCCGTCGGCCAGCTCGTCCAGGACCCGCTGGATCGCCGGGTTGAACCGCATCCACATCGCCTCCATGAGGAAGCGGCCCTCCTGCGCGGCGAGTGCGGCGAACTCACGAGCTTCGGCAGCGGTGGTGGTGAAGGCCTTCTCCAGGAGGACGTGCTTGCCGGCCAGCAGGCGAAGAGGGCGTCGTGGTCGCCGTACGCCTTCGGGACCTCGATTTCGGCGGCGAACGCCTCCGCGCCCGCCGGAGTCCGCGACGCCACCGCGACCAGGTCCAGGTTCTCGGTCAGGTGCAGGTCGCCGGCCGTCGTCCGGGAGATCCCGCCGGTGCCGACGATGCCCCACCGGAGCCGGCGCCTCAGGGTGCGACCTCCGGCAGCGGTCGGCGGGACTCGTGCAGCCGGAGCCGGGCGTACAGATCGGCGACCAGGAGCCGGAGGTCGACGTCGGTGTACACCCGCCGCGCCCCGTGCCCGTCGCCCGCCGGGGTCGCGGTGTAGGTGCTCGACTCGTCCCCCAGCGCGGTGACCAGCAGCGGCGGGCTGTCGCCCAGCGGCCACACCCCGCCGAGGCTGATGAAGTCCGGCAGCGGGAGCGAGGTGAACCGCTCCCACAGCCAGCGGCCGACGCGACCGCTCCTCCCGAGGTCGTGCTCCAGCTCGGCCACCGAGTAGGCGCACCGCCGGTAGGTCTCCAGCGGGAACTGGAACACCTCCAGCGTCGGGTGGCCCAGCACGAAGTCGGCGGCCGCCCGGTCGGTGTCGCGGTTGTACTCCTCCGCTGCGGGATCGAGCGCCCCGCCCACCCAGACCAGCGTCAGCCGCTCGGCGATGCCGGGCTCCTGCTGCACGGCGGCCGCGACGTTCGTGAGCGGACCGGCGCAGACCAGGTAGAGCGGCAGGGCGTCCTCCTGCTGCGCCGCGGCGACGATGGCGGCCGACGAGGCCGAGGTCGCGCCCCCCGCCCCGAACGCCGTGTCGCTCCCCTCGTGCACGGGCGGAGCGGCCGGCCCGCCGATCAGCTCGACGAGCTCGCGGGCCATCGCGGCACCCTTTCCCGCCCCGTCCGGCACAGCGAACATCGGGCTGATCAGGGAACTGGTCACCGCCACCACGCGGTTGGTCGGCGACAGCAGGTGGTGGGCCAGCGCGACCAGGCCGTCGGGGTCGCCGGCCCAGTCGTTGTCGACGACGACGCGGCACTGCACGCCGATGCGGAGGGAGCTCATCGGGCCTCGATTCCTACGGAGACGGGCGGACAACCCGGCGCGGTCGCGGTGAGCGTGATCGTTCCCGCGCCGGTCGGGCGGACGACGGCGAGCGCGCGGCCGTCGAAGGTCGTGTGCACGTCGTCGAGGTAGGACTCCTCGGTCGCCGGCGCGGCGCTGCCGAAGCCCTGCAGCACGCCCGGCCCCTCGACCCTGACGGTCACCTCGCGGTCGACGCCGAGCGCGACGACGCCGTCGGCGTCCTCCAGCGTCAGGGTGACGTGGGCGAGGTCGGCGTCGTCGGCCCGGATCACCGGGCGGTCGGCTCCCGCGGCCAGCGCGAGCGGCCCCGTGGCCGCCCGCAGGAAGGAACGCCCGGTCTCCCGCCCACCCGTGCGACTCACGGCGGTGAGCTCCCCCGGCGCGTAGGTGACCTGGAAGGCGGCCCGGAACCGGTTGGCCTCGCCGGCCTTCGCCGTGCCCAGCGACGTGCCGTCGAGCAGCAGCTCCACCTCGTCGGCGTCGCTGTAGACCTCGACGGTCACCGGTTCGCCCTCCGCGCCGGCCCAGCTCCAGCTGCCGACGGTGTCGCTCCACGACCACGGGGTCGACGACAGCTCGCGGCCGTGCCGCTCGGGCCGCAGCACCGCGATGTAGGGGTCCCGGCGGAGACCGAAGACGATCTCCCGGTAGTACGACGCCGGCCGCCGGTGCCCGGTGATGTCGATGTCACCCACGTGCGCGAGCAGCCAGGGGTAGGGCGCGCCGAACTGCCCTGCGGTCGGGTCGTCGGCGGTCGCCACCCGGCCGACGCCCGCCTCCCCGAGGTAGTCCCAGCCGGTCCAGGTGAAGTCGCCGATCACGTGCGGGTGGTCGAGCACGAGCCGCCACAGCCGGTCGATTTTGGTCGCGAAGGTCTCCGACCCGACGATCACCCGGCGCGGGAACAGCGTCCGGTCGAGCTGGTACCGGGCCTCCATGTAGTTCATGCCGGCGACGTCCAGCACGTCGTAGGCCTCCGCCGTCCGCTCGGCCACCAGCTCGGAGGCGGACAGCTCGTCCATGAACGCGCCCATGTCGGTGAGCATCGTGTTGATGCCCGCCTGCTCCTCCGCGGCCTTCGCCTCACCGATGACGGCGAGCATGGCGTTGATCCCGTTGGTGAACGAACCGGGTGCCGTCCAGCGCGCGGACCTTCTCCGCCAGGCGGCGCGACCACACCGCGCCGTGCGGCTTCGCGACCTCGGGGATCTCGTTGCCGATCGAGTACATGACGACGCTCGGGTGGTTCACGTCCTTGCGCACCATCGCCTCGACCTCGCGCTCCCACCACTCCGGGAAGTCCAGCGCCGCGTCGAAGTCGGACTTGCTCTCCGTCCACATGTCGGAGAGCTCGTCCATGACCAGGACGCCGAGGCGGTCGCAGGCGTCGAGCATCGCGCGGCTCATGGGGTTGTGCGCGCTGCGCAGGGCGTTGAAGCCGGCCTCCTTGAGCAGCTGGACCCGGCGCTCGTCGGCGCGGTCGATCGTGGCCGCGCCGAGGACCCCGTTGTCGGAGTGCGTGCAGGCCCCGCGGAGCTTCACGACCTCGCCGTTGATCCGCAGGCCCCGCTCCGGATCCAGCGAGAGGGTCCGGACGCCGAAGACCACCGTGTCGTCGTCCACGTCCGTGTCGCCGTCCCGGAGGACGACGGCCGCCGTGTACAGCGAGGGCGAGTCCGGGCTCCACAGCGCGGGGGCGGGCAGCAGCAGCCGCTGCCGGATCAGGGCCGGTTCGCCGGGCAGCACGGTGACCGGGGACGTGGCGGAGGCAACGGCCGCGCCGTCCCCGTCCCGGACCTCGGTGACGAGGTCCAGCCTCCGCAGGCCCCGCCCGTCGTGCTCGACCGTCGTCGCGACCTCCACGACGGCGAACTCCGCGTCGACGTCCTGGGTGGTGACCCGGACGCCGTCGAGCGCCAGGTGGGTCAGCGGGCCGACGACCAGGTGCACCGGCCGGTGGATGCCGGCGCCGGAGTACCAGCGGGAGTCCTGGTGCGCGCGGCAGACGACGCGGATCTCGTTCTCGCCGCCGTGGCGCAGGTGGTCGTCGAGATCGACCACGAAGCCGGTGTACCCGGTGGCCCAGGAGCCGGCGAGGCTGCCGTTCACGTAGACCATCGCGGTGCGGTACACGCCCTCGAACTCCAGCAGCACCCGTCGGTCGCGGTACTCCTCCGGGGCGGCGAGCGTCGTCCGGTACTCGTAGACACCACCCGGGACGTAGCCGGACCCGGCACCGTGCGCGGCATCGCGGGTCCGTCCCAGCGCCGCGTCGTGCGGCAGCGTGACCGGCTGCCAGGGTGCGGCGGCGCCGTGCATCTCGGCGAAGAAGTTGGCGTGCGGCCGGGTCTCCCAGCCGCGGTTGAAGGGGATGCGTCGCATGGCTGTCCAATCGCCGTGGAGCTGAACGAGGGGCAGCACGCGACGGATGGCGTCCTGGCTGGAGCGCCCCATGCCCGCGAGTCCGGCCGTCCGAGCGGTCCGCCGTCTGCTGGACCGCATGACCGGCCTCGCGCGGTTCGATCATCGGTGACCGGCGTCACCGGGACCGAGGGCCTTGTCATTGGGCGGCACGATCGGTCGCCGTGGTTCGCGCGCGAAGCCGCAACGCCCCGCCGACCGACCACGGCAATTGCTGGCAATCGGTTGCTCCGCCGTGCGCCCGTGTGACGTACTCGCGCCATGCTGCGCCCCCAGGACGGACCCACCCGAGAACGGCGGCGCCTCGACGCGCTGTGGGCCTTCACCCTCGACCCGACCGATGCCGGGCGGAGCGAGGGCTGGTGGCGTGGGCGGCTGCCCGACAGCCGTGAGGTCCCGGTGCCGGCGAGCTTCACCGATCTGTTCCCCGACCGCGCCTACCGGGACCACGTCGGTGACGTCTGGTACCAGACCACGGTCCTGGTGCCCCGCGGCTGGGCCGGCTCGCGGATCGTCCTCCGCTTCGACTCCGCGACGCACCGGGCAGTCGTGTGGGTCGACGACGTCGAGGTCGTCGCGCACGAAGGCGGGTTCACCCCCTTCGAGGCCGACGTGACCGACCACGTCCGGCCCGGGACGTCGGCACGCATCACCGTCGTCGTCGACAACCGGGTGTCGTTCCAGTCCCTGCCGCCCGGCATCGTGGACGAGGGCCCCGACGGGCGACGGCAGACCGCCTTCCACGACTTCACCAACTACGCCGGCCTGCACCGCCCGGTGTGGCTCTACTGCACGCCGCCCACCTACGTCGACGACGTCACGGTGGTCACCGGCCTCGAGGGGACGGCGGGCACCGTCGGCTACGAGATCGCCGTCGCCGGACCGGACGAGCCCGACGTCCGCGTGACCCTCCACGACGCGGAGGGGGTCGAGGTCGCCCGGGGCACCGGCGCGACGGGCACGCTGCGGGTCGACGACGTCCGGCCGTGGCGCCCCGGCGAGGGCTACCTCTACGACCTGCGCGTCGACCTCCTGGCCGGAGAGGACGTCGTCGACGGCTACACGCTGCCCGTCGGCGTCCGCACCGTGGCGGTCCGGGGGACGGAGTTCCTCATCAACGGGGAGCCGTTCCACTTCCGCGGCTTCGGCAAGCACGAGGACACGCTCGTCCGTGGCCGTGGGCACGACGACGTGATGATGGTCCACGACTTCGCGCTGATGGACTGGATCGGCGCGAACTCCTTCCGCACCGCGCACTACCCGTACGCGGAGGAGGTCCTGGAGTACGCCGACCGGCACGGCGTCGTCGTCATCGACGAGGTGGCCGCGGTCGGTCAGAACTTCGGCATGATCGGCGGGTTCCTGCAGCGCGAGTTCCCCCCGACCTTCTCCCCGGACGCCCTGAACGACGCCAGCCGGGAGGTGCACGCGCAGGCGATCCGCGAGCTCGTCGCGCGCGACAAGAACCACCCGAGCGTGGTGCTCTGGAGCCTCACGAACGAACCGGAATCGGACACCGAGGCATCCGTCGCCTACTTCGAGCCGCTGTTCGCGCTCACCCGGGAGCTCGACCCGACCCGGCCCGTCGGCAGCGCCAACATGATCGGCGCGCCGCACGGCCGGGACCGGGTGCAGGCGCTCGGCGACGTCGTGATGCTCAACCGCTACTACGGCTGGTACGTGGACTCCGGAGACCTGCCCGCGGCCGAGAAGGCACTGCAAGCAGAACTCGAGGCCTGGGCCACCGAGGGCAAGCCGATCCTGGTCAGCGAGTACGGCGCGGACACGCTGCCCGGGCTGCACTCTCTCCTGGCGGAGCCGTGGAGCGAGGAGTTCCAGGCCGAGCTGCTCGAGACCTACCACCGGGTCTTCGACCGGGTCGGGGCCGTGGTCGGGGAGCACGTGTGGAACTTCGCGGACTTCTCGACCCCGTCCAACCCCGGCCGGGTCGGCGGGAACCGGAAGGGCGTGTTCACCCGGGACCGCAAGCCGAAGGCATCCGCCTTCGACCTGCGCCGCCGCTGGCAGCAGCTTCGCTGAGCGCTCCCACCAGGCGCGCGACGGGTCAGGCGGACGTGTCCGGGTCGTCGGTGCCGGCGTAGGTGAACGAGCGCACCAGCAACTCGCCTCGGGAGCACCAGACGCCGAGCAACCGTCCCGTCATCCCGCCGGCGACCTCGGTCGAGACGTACCGGCCGTCCAACCGGCCCAGCTCGACGAAGCCGCCGTCGGCTCCGACCACGCCGGCCAGGAGCCGGTCCGGGCCCAGCGCCGTCGAGGAGAAGTGGCCCTCGTCGGGCACGGCACGGATCTCCAGGGCGACGTGCTCATCCGCCGGGACCGATGTCTCCCCCAGCACCTGGCGCAGCGGGCCGACCTGCGCGATCGCCCGGACGCGGTCGCCGTCGACCTCCAGGGCGAGCTGGTGCCGGGGATCCATGCGCACCGACAGCCCGCCGACGCCACCGCTCGCGTCCACGACCGCCCGGGCGGTGGCGAGCAGGTGCTCCTGCCGCCGGCCGGCGAACGCGGAGTCCTCCGACGCGGGGTCCGGATCCGCGGCGGGGAGCCGCCAGCCGTCGTCGACGCGGGTGAGGAGATTCCCGGGGAAGCGCCGCGGCGACACCCAGGAGGCGGGCAGTGACGGGCTTCCGAGTTCCTCGACCTCCACCGCCTCGCTCGTCGGCGCGAGCCACTCGCCGATGCGTGGCCAGCCGTCCTCCCACACCACCTCGGCGGCGAACGTCTCGCGACCGAGCACGTGGAACTGGGGGCTTGCCCCACGCGGTCGGACACCGTGGAAGACGATCGCCCAGCTGCCGTCCGGCCGCTGCACCAGGTCGGAGTGCCCGGTGTTCTGCACGGGTGACTCGATGCCGCGGTGGGTGAGCAGCGGGTTCCACGGGCACGGCTCGAACGGCCCGGACGGCGAGGGACCCCGGGCGATGGTCACGGCGTGCCCTCGCTCCGTGCCGCCCTCGGCGATCAGCAGGTACCAGTGCTCGCCGACCCGGTAGAGGTGCGGGCCCTCCGGGAACCGGCCGCCGGTCCCCTGCCAGACGTGCTGCCGGTCCGTCAGGGCCGCACCCGTGACCGGGTCGACCGCCTGCTGCACCAGGCCGGCCGGGCCGTCCGCGCCGAAGCCCGCGTAGGTGACCAGCAGGGTGCCGTCGTCGTCCCAGGCGAGGTCGGGGTCGATGCCGCGGACGTCGGTCAGCCGGACCGGCTCGGACCACTCCCCCAGCGGGTCGTCGGTGTGCACGAGCACCTGCCACCCGCCGTCGGCGAGGTTGGTGGTGATCATCCAGAACCGGCCGTCGTGGAACCTGATCGTCGGCGCGGTGATCCCGCCGGAACCCGGCGCCTCGGACACGTCCAGCTGGGACGGCCGCGCGAGCACGTGCCCGGCCAGCTCCCAGTTGACCAGGTCGGTCGAGCGGAACAGCGGGACGCCGGGCGCGTACTCGAAGCTGGACACCACCATCCAGTACGTGTCGCCGACGCGGACGACGCTGGGGTCGGGGTGGAATCCCGGGACCACCGGGCGGGGAGCGGTCACTCGGACACCGAGAAGTCCGGCGGCTGCGGCTTCTCGACCTGCCTCGGCTCGGGGATCTCCGCGGCGAACGTGTGCCGTCCGGATCCGACCTGGACCGGGGCAGAGCCGTCGGGCAGCGACACCTCCGCCGTCGTGTTCGGCGGGACGGCGACATCCAGGGCGAAGGCGGTGCCGCCGGTCAGCGTCCAGGACACCTCCGCGTTCCCGTAGGGCGTCTCGTGCGTCGCGGCGGCCGACGAGATCCCGGGCCCGGGGCGGGGCGCGATCCGCAGCTTCCGGTAACCCGGGGCGGCCGGCGCCAGGCCGGCGACGGTCCGGTGCAGCCAGTCGGCCACCGCGCCCAGCGCGTAGTGGTTGAACGACGTCATCTCGCCGGGGTTGATGGTCCCGTCGGGGAGCATGGAGTCCCAGCGCTCCCAGATCGTCGTGGCGCCCATCGTGACGGCGTAGAGCCACGACGGGCTCTCCCGCTGCAGCAGCAGCTCGTAGGCGGTCGGGAGCTCGCCCGCGTTGGTGAGCGCGTCGGTGACCAGCGGCGTGCCGAGGAACCCGCTGGCGATGTGGAACCCGTCCTCGAGCACCTGCTCGGCGAGCAGCCGGCCGGCGTGCTCCCGCTGCCCGGGCTCCAGCAGGTCGAACTCCAGCGCCAGGGCGTACGCCGTCTGCGACGGGAAGGCGACCCGGCCGTTGGGGGTGACGTACTCGGCGCGGAACCGGGCCGCCGCCCGTTCGGCCAGGTCGGCGAACCGGCTCCCGTCGTGGCCGAGCACCTCGGCCGCCCCCGCGACGGTCCGCGCCGACCGCGCGAGATAGGCCGTCGCCACGCACTGCCAGGGGGTGCGGGCCGCGCCGGGGCTGTCCGGGGGCGCGGCGGTGTCCAGCCAGTCCCCGAAGGAGAAGCCGCCCTCCGGGAAGTCCAGCTCGGTCCCTGCCCGCGCGGCGAAGGCGTCGATCCAGGCGACCATGCTGTTCCACTGGTCGGCGAGCAGCCCGTCGTCCCCGGTGCGCTGGTACAGCACCCACGGCACGACGACGGCGGCGTCACCCCAGCCGACGTCCGCCTGGAGCGGGAAGGGCATCAGCGGGAGGTACGGGACGTACGGCGGCACCAGCCCGCCGTGGTCCCGCAGCTGCTCGGCGGCGAGGTCGGCCAGCCAGGACCGCAGCATGCCGGCGCTGTCGTAGAGGAAGGCCGCCGTCGGCGCGAAGACCTGCAGGTCGCCGGTCCAGCCCAGCCGCTCGTCGCGCTGGGGGCAGTCGGTGGGGAGGTCGAGGAAGTTGCCGCGCATGCCCCAGACGACGTTCTCGTGCAGCCGCTCGACGTCGGGGTCGGAGCAGGTGAACGTGCCGGTGCGGCGCAGGTCGGTGTGCAGGACGACGGCCTCGAGGTCTTCCGGGCGCAGCTCGCCCGGCCAGCCCGAGACCTCCGCGTAGCGGAACCCGTGGAAGGTGAAACTCGGCTCCCAGGTCCGCGGCCCGGCGCCGTCCAGGACCAGGACGTCGGTGGCGCGGGCGGCCTTGAGCGGGCGCGTGCCCAGCTTGCCGTGCTCCAGCACCTCGGCGTGCCGGACGGTGATCTCCGTGCCGGCCGCGCCGTCGGGCAGCGCGAGGCGGATCCGGCCGACGAGGTTCTGCCCGAAGTCGACCAGCGCCTTCCCCGACGGCGACGTGGTGATGGCCAGGGCGGGCAGGCTCTGCGTCCGTCGCACCGGCGGTCCGGTGGGGGCCACCAGGGTGGCGACGTCCAGGTCGCCCACCTCGACCGGGGTCCACGCCGCGTCGTCGAAGCCCGGCCGCGACCAGCCCGGCAGCTCGCGGCGGGCGTCGTAGGCCTCGCCGTTGTAGAGGCCGCTGCTCACCGTGGGCCCGCCGGCCGAGCGCCACGATCCGTCCGTGACCACGACCGTCCGCGTGCCGTCGGGGTGGTCCACCTCCAGCTGCAGGAAGGCGCCGGTGCGGTCGCCGTACCACTCGCGCTTGCCGGTGAAGCCGAGGTAGCCGGTGAACCAGCCCTCGGCCAGCTGGACGCCCAGGGCGTTCGCGCCCTCGGTCAGCAGGCCGGTGACGTCGTAGGTCTGGTAGCGCAGCCGGTGCCGGTAGCTGGTCCACCCGGGTGCGAGCACCACGTCGGAGACGGCGGCACCGTTGAGCTCCGCCTCGTAGACCCCCTGGGCCGTCGCGTAGAGGCGCGCCCGCGTGACCGGCTTGTCGAGGACGAACTCGCGCCGCAGCAGGACGACCGGCTCGGCCACGTCGGCCGGCAGCACCGGCCGGGCCAGCGCGGCGGACCAGTCCGCCGGCTCGAGCAGTCCCGCCTCGACGACGACGTCCTCGCTCCAGGCGGACGGCTCGGCCGCGCCCTCGCCCCAGACGCGCACCCGGACGGTCCGACGCTCGCGGCTGGCGAGCGGGGGCGCACCCCACGGGACGAGCACCGACTCGGCGGAGTCGATCCGCCCGGAGGACCACGCCGGGCCGTCGAGCGGCTCGATCTCCAGCTCGTAGGCGGCCTGCCGCCAGTCGGGCAGCTCGGTGCGCGCCACCCACGACAGCCGGGGGGTGGTCTCGCCGATGCCGAAGGGCTCGCGGTGGTGCTCGACGGTGACGGGCAGGACGGTCAGATCGCTCACTTCAGGGCCTCCGCCAGGTACTCGACCGAGAGCTGGACGACGGCGTCGATGTCGTCGCAGCCGGTGAAGACGTGCTCGGCGCCCTCGACCGGGACCAGCCGGGACTCCACCCCGACCGACGTCAGGGCGGCGTGCAGCTGCTCGCTCTGGCTGTAGGGCACGAGCCAATCGGTGGTGCCGTGGACCAGCAGGAAGGGGGGCGCCTGCGGCGTCACGTGCGTGATGGGGCTGGCGTCGGCGCGCGTCGCGTCGTCCGCCCCTCTCAGCAGGAAGTCCTCCGGCGGGGTGGCGAACTCCGGCGGCAGCAGCTCGGCGATGTGCGGCGGCGGGGTCATCCGCGGCATGGTCGACAGGTCGGTGACCCCGTACCAGTCGACGGCGACGTCGACCGCGCTCGACGGCCCCACGACCCCCTGCGAGCCCTCCAGGTCGGGCCGGTGCGCGGTCAGTGCGAGGAGTGCTGCGAGGTGGCCACCCGCCGATTCGCCGGCGACGCCGATGCGTGCGGTGTCGACGCCCAGGAGATCCGCGTGCGCCCGCAGGTAGCGGACGGCCGCCTTGGCGTCGTGCAGCTGGGCGGGGAACGGCGCCTCGAGCGCGTGCCGGTAGTCGATGGTCGCGACGGCGAGTCCGGCGTCCAGCAGCGCATCGAACAGCTGATTCGGACGGAGGGTCTCGGGCAGGTACCGGCGGTCGCCACCCATCCACGCCCCGCCGTGGATCCACACGACCAGCGGGCTCGGCGTCGCCGTCGGAGGTACCCACACGTCCAGCAGCAGGGGGCGGAAGCCCACGGGGGCGGCGTAGGTCAGCCCGCTGAAGTGCCGTGCGCCGTCGTCCCGGCGGATCGGCTCGTGCGGCGGCAGGAAGCGGGCCGGGCCGGCCCACTCGGTGGTCTCGGCGGTCATCGCGCGCTCTCCTGGTCGATCGTGCAGGTGTAGGTGTGGGTGCCGGGGCCGGCGCCGTCGACCGAGCCGTCCGGCAGGACGACCTCGGCCGCGGTGCCGGCCGGGACGACGACGCGCAGGTGGAACGTGCCGCCGTCGAGCCGCCACGCCGACTCGATCCGGCCGTAGGCCGACTCGTGCGCCGCCTCGGCGCTGGTCAGCCCGCCCCCGGGCCGCGGGCGGACGCGGAAGCGCCGGTACGCGGGTTCGAGGAGCTGGATGCCGGCGGTGTACCGGTGCAGGAAGGAGACGACCGCGCCCTTGGAGTAGTGGTTGAGCGACTCGTGCGGGACGCCGTCGGCGTCCACGCCGTCCCACCGCTCCCAGACGGTGGTGGCTCCACGATCGACCATGAGCAGCCAGCTCGGCTCGTCGTCCCGCAGCAGCAGCTCGTAGGCGACGTCGAGGTGTCCCGCGTCGGCGAGCACCGGCAGCAGGTGCGGCGTGGCGAGGAAGCCGGTGCCCAGGTGGGTGTCGGCCTTGCGGATCAGCTCGACGAGCCGCTCCGCGACGACCTCCCGGAGCTCCTCGGGGACCAGGTCGAAGGCCAGCGCGCGCACGTGGTCGGCCTGGGTGTCGGGGGTGAGCCGGCCGTCGCCATCCAGGTATTCCGCCTGCCAGGCCGCCCGCACCTGCGCGGCCAGGTCCGCGTACCGCGCCGCGGCGTCGTCCCGGCCCAGGAGCTCCGCGATGCGGGCCATGAGGCCGGCGCTGTGGGCGAAGAAGGCGGTGGCGACGTCGCCCTTGTCCGCGGCGACGAACTCCTCCATCGGGCCGGGGCCCTCCCCCGGCTCGAGCCACTCCCCCCAGTGGAAGCCGGTGTCCCACAGGTACCGCTCGTGCGGCGCGGGCTCCGGCCGGCGCGCGGCCCGCGTCGGGTGCCGGCCCTCGCGCGCCATCCGTTCGGCCCGGTCGAGCCAGCGGACCATCGTCGGCCACAGCTCCTCGAGCACCTGCACGTCGCCGTACGCCCGGTACACCTCCCAGGGGACGATCACCGCGGCGTCGCCCCAGCCGGCCGAGCCGTTCAGGAAGGCGATCGGGCCCTCCCTCCCCTCGTTCCGGGGGGCCGGGCTGACGTTGGCGACGGTCCCGTCGGGCCACTGGTCGGCGGCGACGTCGCGCAGCCACTTGGTGGAGAAGCCGGCGACGTCGTAGAGGAACGCGGCGGTCGGCACGAAGAGCTGCCAGTCGCCCGTCCAGCCGTGCCGCTCGCGGTGGGGGCAGTCGGTGGGGATGTCGCAGGCGTTGCCGCGGAAGCTCCACACGGCTGCCTCGTGCAGCCGCTCGACCCGTTCGTCGCTGCAGCTGAACCAGCCGGTGCGGCGCAGGTCGGTGTGCACGACCACGCCCCGTACGTCGTCGACGGTCAGCTCGCCCGGATGGCCCTCGATGCGGACGTACCGGAAGCCGTGCGTCGTCCGCCGGGGCTCGAACACGTCCCCGGGCACGCCGGCCGAGACGACGGCGTCCACCTGGCCGGCGGGCAGCGGGTGCGGCAGGAACGGGAGGTCCGGCCGCAGGTTCTCCACGGTGACGTCGCCGTCGGCCGCCAGCGCCTCGCCGTGGGTCAGCGTGAGCGTCGTGCCGGCCGGGCCCAGATCGGTCAGCCGGACCCAGCCGTTGATGTTCTGGCCCAGGTCGACGACGTGCGCCCCGCTGCGCAGCCGCGTCACCGACACCGGGGTCAGCTCCTCGACCCGGCGGACCGGCGGCGCCGGCGAGTCGACCAGCCCCGCGTAGCCGTGCTCGACCACGGCGACGTCGTCCCAGCCCGCGTCGTCGAAGCCCGGGGCGTCCCAGCCCCGTGGCAGCAGGCGGAGGTCCCACTGCTCGCCGGCGATGAGGTCCGCGGCGACGACGTGGCCGGGGCCGCTGCGCCAGCCCGGCCCGGTGCCGACGACGGTGACCGAGCCGTCGTCGTGCTCGAGCCGCAGCTGGGCCAGGACGGCGAGACGGGTGCCCCACTGGTCGGCGGCCCGGGTGACTCCGGTCTGCCCGCGGAACCAGCCGTCGGCGAGGACGAGGCCCAGCACGTGGCGGCCAGGACGGATCGCCGCGGACACGTCGTAGGTCTGCACCTGGAGCCGCGCGTCGTACTGCGTGTAGCCGGGGGTCAGCTCGGCGTCGCCCACCCGTCTGCCGTCGAGGAACGCCTCGTACATGCCCTGTGCGGTGGCGTGCAGGCGGGCAGCCACCACAGGCCGCTCGACGCCGAACTCGAGGCGGAACAGCGCAGCCGGCCGCTGCCCCTTCTCGCCCTCGGGCATCGAGCCCGGCTCGATCCAGGAGGCCGCCCAGTCCTCCTCCCACAGCAGCCCGGTCTCGAAGCGGGCGGGCGCGGACAGCGGGCTCTCGCCCAGATCCGTGTGCACCTGCACCTGCCACTCGACCCGCTCGGACGACCCCAGCGGCGGGCCGGCGTACGGCAGCAGCAGGCACTCGTCGCTGTCGAGCCAGCCCGAGTCCCAGCCGTTGTCGGCGGTGATCCGGTAGGCCCGCTGCTCGCGGGCACCGTCGGGCAGCCGCCAGGACAGCCGCGGGACGGTCGTCCGGATCCCGAGCGCGTCGTCCAGGTGCTCGACCCGCAGGCCGTGCGGTGCAGCCGTCACAGAGCCGGGACCCGCTCCGCGTGGTGGCAGGCGGTGAGGTTGCCGTCGACCAGCCGCAGTGGCGGCCGCTGCTCGACGCACAGGTCGGTGGACAGGGGGCAGCGCGGCACGAACGGGCAACCGGTGGCGGCCGGCTGGGCGGTGCCTGCCGTGCCGACGCCGAGCGCCTCGCGGGCCGCGCGGCGCGCGGCCTGCTCGGCCGGCCGCGGCACCGGCGCGGCAGCGGTGAGCGCGACCGTGTAGGGGTGGCGCGGGGACTGGGTCACCGACTCCACGGGCCCTTGCTCCATGACCTGGCCGCGGTAGAGCACGACGACCCGCTGGGCCAGGAACCGCACCACGCCCAGGTCGTGGGCGATGAACAGGAACGCCAACCCGTGCTGGTCGCGGAGGTCGGCCAGCAGGTTCAGCACCTGCGCCTGGGTGGACAGGTCGAGGGCGCTCACCGGCTCGTCGAGGATGAGCACCTTCGGGTCGCAGACGAGCGCGCGGGCGATGGCGATGCGCTGGCGCTGGCCGCCGGAGAACTGCGACGGGAACCGGTCGACCGCGTCACCCGGTAGGCCGACGGACTCCAGGCCCTTCCGTGCCTTCTGCGCGGCCTCGGCGCCGCCGACGCCCATGAGCCGGAGCGGCTCGACCAGGGTCTGGCCGATCGTGCGCGCCGGGTTGAGCGAGGAGTACGGGTCCTGGAAGACGACCCGCAGGTCCGCGGCCAGCGACTTCCGCTGCTTGAGCGACATCGTGGTGATGTCCCGGCCGTGCAGCTTCACCGTCCCGGACGACGGCGGCTGCAGACCGAGGACGGCCTTGCCGATCGTCGACTTGCCCGAGCCGGACTCACCGACCAGCCCGACGGTCTCACCGGGCTGGATGTCGAAGGTGACCCGGTCGATCGCCGGCGGGGCCTGCCGCGCCTTGCGCCCCGATCCGTACCGGACGACGAGGTCCCGGATCTCGAGGGCGGGCGGGACACCGGGGGCCGTGGTGGCCGGGGCGATGTCTGCGGGGGCGGTCATCGGATCACTCCTGCTGTCGGGGCGGGCTCACCGGTGGGGTCGTCGGCGATCGGCTCGGCGACCACGCCGGCGTCGGGTACGACCTCGGCGCCCACGTGCTCGGCGCCCCAGCGGATGCCCGCGTCGTGGATCTCGCGGACCCGGACGCAGAGGACCGAGCCGTCCCCGTGGGCGGACAGCTCGGGGAACGGCGTCGTGCACCGGTCCTGGGCGAACTGGCAGCGCGTGGCGAAGCGGCAGCCGGTCGGCCAGGAGCCGGGCGGCGGCACCGTGCCCGGGATGGAGGCCAGGCGCAGCGGCACGGGCTCGCCGTCGGGCACGTGCGGGTTCGCCCCCAGCAGGGCCATCGTGTACGGGTGGGTCGGGTCGTCGAGGACCGCCGGGGCGGTGCCCGACTCGACGACCTGGCCGGCGTACATGACGGCGACGTCGTCGCAGATGTCGGCGACGACACCGAGGTCGTGGCTGACGACGATCACCGACAGGTCGGTGTCCCGGACGAGCGCACGCAGCAGGCTGAGGATCTCGGCCTGCACGGTCACGTCGAGCGCCGTGGTGGGCTCGTCGGCGACGAGCAGCTTCGGCTGCCCGGTCAGGGCGAGGGCGATGGCCACGCGCTGGGCCATGCCGCCGGACAGCTGGTGCGGATAGCTCTTGAGCACGCGCTCCGCGTCGACGATGCCGACCTGCCGCAACAGCTCGGTGGCGATCCGACGTGCCTCTCCCCGCCCGACACCGCGGAACCGGCGCAGCGGCTGGATCAGCTGGTAGGCCACCGAGAACATCGGGTCCAGCGCCACCATGGGTTCCTGGGAGATCATCGCGATCTCCCGGCCGCGGACGGCGATCAGCTCCTTCTCCGACAGGCCCACCAGGTCTCGTCCCTGCCAGAGGATCGATCCACCGGAGACGGAGACACCGTCCGGCAGGAGGCCGAGCAGGGCGCGGGCCGTCATCGTCTTGCCGCAGCCGGACTCCCCGACGAGGCCCAGCACGCGGCCCGGCCGGAGACCGAAGGAGACGCCGGTGACCAGAGCCGGCCCGTCGTCCACGGTGACGTCGAGGTCGTGCACCTCGAGCAGGGCCTCGGGGTCGCCCGGTACCGCGTGCGCCCCGGCCCGGACGGCGTGCTGCTCCCGGGACCGCTTGCGCCGCGGCGTCCTCGCGGCGACGGAGCCCTTGCTGGCGATGGCGTCGGCCAGCTCGTTGGCCGCCACCACGGTCAGGGCCAGCACCAGCCCGGTCGGGACCATCAGCCACGGCGAGGAGAACACGTACCGGGACGCGTCCTGGATCATGAAGCCCCAGCTCGGCTGGGGCTCGGCCGGCCCGAAACCGAGGAAGGCGAGACCGGAGACGATCAGCAGGCCGATGCCGTACAGCTGCGCGGCCTGGACGGCGATCACCGTGCCCATCGACGGCAGCACGTGCAGCAGGTTGACCCGCAGCGATCCCAGGCCGTTCACCCGGGCCGCGTCGACGTAGAGCCGCTGGCGCACCGACTTGGCCACACCCAGCATCACCCGGTAGACGGCGGCCGAGATGAGCACGCCCAGCACGGCCATGACGATGATCGTCCGGACGCCGATGACGCCGATGACCGCGAGCAGGATGATGACGCCCGGGAGCGCGAGGAAGACCTCGGCGAGCCGGCTCGTCACGCGCTCGACGCGGGGACCGTGCTCGGCGGCCAGCAGGGCCAGGGTCAGGCCGATCCCGAAGGCCACCAGCACGGTGACGGCGGAGGCGACCAGCGGCTCGGTGCCCGCGGAGAAGATCCGGCTGAGCAGGTCGCGGCCGAGGGGGTCGGTCCCGAGCCAGTGGTTCCCCGAGGGCAGGGCCAGCCGGTTCGCGGTGTCCTGCTGCGCCGGTTCGTAGGGCCGCCACAGCGGCGCGGCGAGCGAGGCCACGAGCATGAACAGCAACCAGGTGGCACCGAAGATCCCGCCCGGGCGGCGCAGGAACCACGGCAGTCCGCGGCGCCTCTGCGCCGGCGGGACGGGCTCGGTGGCGACCTCGTCGGCCGCGTCCAGAGGCAGCACGCTCACTTGTCCTCCTCCCTGGCGCTCGTCGGCCGCGTTCGCGGGCTCGCTGTGTCCACCGGTGAGCTCGCAAGCTCGCTCATGCGGTACGCACCTTCGGGTCGAGGGCCGCGACGACCAGGTCGAGCAGCAGGTTGATGACGACGACGACGACCGTGGCCACGACCACGACGCCGGTCAGCGCCGGGAAGTCGCTGGAGGCGGCGGCGATCTGCCCGGCCTGACCGAGGCCCGGGAGCGCGAAGAGGTTCTCGATGATGACGGAGCCGCCGAAGAGGGCGATGAACTGGATGCCCAGCACGGAGACGACCGGAAGGCTGGCGAATCGCAGCGCGTGCACGTAGCGCACCCGCCACTCGGGAGTGCCCATGGCCCGCAGCGTGCGGATGTGCTCCTGCGCCAGCGCCTCGCGCATCCCGGCGTTCGCCGTCCGGGCGACGATCGCCGCCCCGCCGATGGCGAGCGTCAGCACGGGGAGCAGGAGGCTGCGGAACCAGGCGGCCGGGTCCGTGGCGAAGGGGACGTACCCCGTGGCCGGCAGCCAACCGAGCTGGAGGGCCAAGAGGTACACGAGGAGGATGCCGACCCAGAAGGCCGGCAGGGACAGCGCGATCCCGCTGCCGGTGGTGATGAGGCGACTGACGCGCCCGCCGCGCACCGCGGCGGTGACGCCCAGCACGACGCCGACGATGCCGGAGAGGACCGTCGCGAACAGGGCGATGGACGCGGTCACGGGAACCCGTGCGGCCAGGTCCGCCATGATCGAGCGGCCGTCGATGAGCGAGGTCCCCAGGTCACCGCGCAGCAGGTTCCCGACGTAGTCGAGGAACTGCTCGTGCAGCGGTCTGTTCCAGCCGAGTCGCTCGTTCACCTCGGCGATGGCCTCGGGAGTGCCGTTGACCCCCAGCCGGACCGCGCCGGGGGACGTGTCCGTGGCGTGCACCAGCAGGAAGCTGATCGACACCGCCGCGAGCACCGTGCCGACCGCCAGCGCCAGGCGCCGTGCGACGTAGCCGATCATCGCGTGATCCTTGTCGTCGTCGTCGTCGTCGTTCGTCGTGTGCGGCCGGACCGCCCACCGGTCGCTGCCGAGGGACGGGCCGGCCGGCCCGGGACCGGTGGGGCGGGGGGGGGGGGCGGGGCCCGGGGGCTCGGCGGGCCGGCGGGGTGGGGGGGGGGCTTTCTGTTTTTAACCTCCATGTGTTTG
>NZ_JBJHAC010000021.1:0-96914 GCF_054050835.1 Blastococcus sp. SYSU DS0510
GTTCTCCTGACCGCCCACGACCGGAGACTCGGAACCCCAAGTCCCGGCCCCCGCACGCCCACCCACCAACATCAAGATCAACAGACCACCGCTCGAGCTGCCGCCCCGAGATCGGTGGATTCAGGCTCAGGCCCGGTCGAGGTCCCCGGTCGACAGCCGGCCGTCGAGACGGCGCGGGATCCCGGCCGGGTTACGGTCCTGCAGGGCCTCGTCCAGGAGGGCCGCCGGCACGTCCTGGTAGGTGACCGGGCGGAGGAACCGGCGGATCGCCGTCATCCCCACCGACGTGTGCAGCGGCGCGCTGGTCGCCGGCCACGGCCCGCCGTGGTGCATCGCCCACGAGACGGCGACACCGGTGGGCCAGCCGTTCCAGACGATCCGGCCGGCGCGGTCGCGCAGCTCGCGCACCAGGGGGCGGACCAGCTCGACCTCGTCCTCCTCGGCGTGCACGGTGGCCGTGAGGTTGCCGCCGAAGGCCCGAGCCGCGATCAGCAGCTCCTCCATCCCCGTGTACTCGACCAGCACCGACGTCGGCCCGAAGCACTCGGGCAGCACTCGCTCCTGGTCGGCCAGCAGGGTCGCGAGGTCGGTGGCCAGCAGGGTCGCCCCAGCCAGCCCGCCGGTGTCCGGGTCTCCGTCGACCGCCGCGACGACGCGCATCCCCGGCAGCCCCGCCAGCTCGGCCCGGACGGCATCGTGGCCGCTGCGGATCCGCTCGTGCAGCATCCGCGCCGGGGCCACCGCGCCGACCGAACCCATCAGCGCCTCGTCCAGCCCGTGCCCCTGGGGCAGGAACAGCAGGCCGGGCTTCGTGCAGAACTGCCCCACGCCCAGGGTGAAGGAGGTGACGAACCCGACCGCGACCTCCGCTCCGCGAGCGGCGACCGCTCCCGGCGTGACGAACGTCGGGTTGAGGCTGCCCATCTCGGCGTAGAAGGGGATCGGAGCGTCCCGCTCGGCGGCGATCCGGTACAGCGCCGTCCCCCCGTGCAGGGAGCCGGTGAACCCGGCCGCGGTGATCCGGAGGTCCCGCAGCGCCTGGACACCGGCCTGCTCGCCGCAGATCAGCGCGAAGGTCCCCGTCGGCATGCCGGCGCCCTCCCACGCCGCCCGGACCACCTCGGCGGTGCGCACCGACGTCTCCGGGTGCCCGGGGTGGGCCTTGACGACGACGGGGCAGCCGGCCGCCAGCGCCGACGCGGTGTCGCCCCCGGCCACGCTGAAAGCGAACGGGAAGTTGCTGGCGGCGAAGACGAGCACCGGGCCGAGCGGCACCTGGATGCGGCGCAGGTCCGGCCGGGGAACCGGCACGGCGGACGGATCGGCCGGGTCGATGACGACGTCCAGGAAGGAACCCTCCTCCAGCCCGGAGGCGAACATCCGCAGCTGCCCGGACGTCCGGGCGACCTCGCCGGTCAACCGGGCCTCGGGCAGCCACGTCTCGGCCGCCGCCACCGCCACGAGGTCCCCGGCGGCCGCGTCGAGGGCGTCGGCGACCGCCCGCAGCGCGGCGGCTCGCGCGCCGCGGTCGGTGTCGGCCAGTGCCGTGGCGCCGTCGGAGAGCCCACCCAGCACCCGGTCGAGGGTCGCGCCGTCGGTGTCGGGCACGGAGGTCATCGACCGGCCCCCGCGGGTAGGCGCAGCGCCGATGCTGCCCGCGCTGCCTCCAGCGTGCCGACCGGGTTGCTCAACGTGCCGACCTCCTCCACGGTCACCTCCACGACGTCGCCGTCGAGCAGGGTGAAGTCCAAGCCGGGCACGATCCCGGTCCCGGTCGACAGGACGGCGCCGGCGGGGAACTCCTGTGCCCGCACGAGGTACGCGACGAGGTCGGGCACCGAGCGGCGCATGCGCGCCGTCGAGGTGCTGCCCTCGAACACCGTGGCGCCGCCTCGGGTCACGCGCACCGAGATACCGAGCGCGGCCGGGTCGGGCACCTCCCAGGCGGGCCGGATGCCGGTCGCCAGGGCGCAACTCCCGGCGTAGATCTTGGCCTGCGGCAGGTAGAGCGGGTTCTCCCCCTCGATGTCCCGGGAGGAGACGTCGTCGCAGACGGTGTAGCCGAACACCTCGCCCGTGGCGGTGACGACGGCGGCGAGCTCCGGCTCGGGAACCGTCACCGCCGAGTCGGGCCGCACCGCGATCGGCTCGCCGTCGGTCACCACCCGCCAGGCCACGGACTTGAGGAACAGCTCCGGCCGCTCGGCGGCGTAGACGCGGGCGTAGACGTCCTGGGTCTGGCTCTCCTCGACGCGGGCGTCCATGGAGCGCTCGTAGGTGACGCCGGACGCCCAGACCTCGGTCAGCCCGTCGACCGGCGGGAGCAGCCGGACGCCGGCCACCGGCACGGCGGTCTCCCCGGAGGCGCGCTCGACCAGTGTGCGGGCCTCGGCCAGCCCCTGCGCCAGCAGCCCGGACAGGTCGGCCACCTCCGGCACGCGCCGCAGCCGCCCCTCGGCCAGCACGCCGACGTGCGCCCCTCCGCCGTCCTCGTAGCGCACGACGTGCGTCATCGGTCCTCACCTTCCTCGAGCCAGCGCAGGATCTCCGGGTCGTGCTGCCCGAGCAGCGGCGGGGCGGAGTGCCCCTGCCGGCCGGCCGGGACGCCGGCCAGCGCCTCCAGGCGCAACGGCGGACCGGATGCGGGCTGCCCCGTCACCGGCCCTGCCACGCGACGGGCTGCTTGGTCGCGAACGCCGCGACCGCGGTGTGGAAGTCCTCGCTGGCGAAGACCCGGCTGACGATGTCGTCGCCGTCCGGGATCGTCGCCCGCCGGACGCGGCGGATCGCTTCCTTGGCCGCCCACATGCTCAGCGGCGCGTGCCCGAGCAGCGTCTGCACGGTGGCGTCGGTGGCGGCCTCGAGCTGGTCGTCCTCGCAGAGCTCGGCCACGAAGCCGGCCGCAGCGGCCTCCTCTCCCGTGAACAGCCGGGCCCGCAGCAGCATGTCCAGCGTCCGCGCCGGGCCGAGGTGGTTGACCAGGAGCGAGTAGTTGTTCATCGACAGGCAGTTGCCCAGCGTGCGGGCGATGGGGATGCCGAAGCGGGCCGACCGGGTGGCCAGCCGGAGGTCGCAGACCGACGCGATCCCCAGCCCGCCACCGACGCAGAAGCCGCGGATGGCTGCCACCGTCGGGACGTCGACGTCCTCGAGCCGGTTGACGATGCGGGCGATCTTCGCCTCGTAGGCGACGCCGTCCGCGCCGTCGGAGAAGTCGGCGAACTGGCCGATGTCGGTGCCGGCCACGAACGCCTTGTCCCCGGCGGCCCGGAGGACCATCACCCGGATCTCGTCGTCGGCGTCGGCCCGCTCGCAGGCGTCGTAGAGGCCCTCGTACATGCCC
The DNA here is from genome assembly GCF_054050835.1 of Blastococcus sp. SYSU DS0510. Taxonomy (NCBI): domain Bacteria; kingdom Bacillati; phylum Actinomycetota; class Actinomycetes; order Geodermatophilales; family Geodermatophilaceae; genus Blastococcus; species Blastococcus sp. SYSU DS0510. The sequence goes on from NZ_JBJHAC010000021.1 coordinate 3,344, forward strand.
CAGGTCATCGCGTTGCGCTGCCGGGGGCGGTTGAAGGTGACGGTCAGGACGCCGCCGTCGGAGTCGACGAGCAGCTCAGGTTCGTCCACGGGTCTCCTTGGAGGTCGAAGGGTCCGCGACGGTGCGCGGTCCGGTGGGCTGGCGAGGGGCGGGGGTCCCGCCCTCGGTGGTGGAGGGGCCAGGGCGGGGGCCGTCCGGAGCCTCCGCCGCCGGTCCGCCGTCGGACGGGCCGGCGTCGCGCGCCCGGCGGCGGCGCAGGACGTAGGCGATCAGCGAGGGGGCGACGATCTGCAGGGCGGCGATACCGAGGATCGCCAGCGCCAGGGGCCGGGTGAAGACGATGCCGATGTTGCCGTCACCGATGGCCGACGTCTGCACCAGCGCCTTCTCGAACAGCGGGCCGAGGACGACGCCGAGGACCAGCGGGGCCATCGGCAGGTCCAGCCGCTTCATGAAGTAGCCGATGATCCCGAAGACCACGACCACCCAGACGCTGTACATGCTGTTCCCGATGGAGTACGCCCCGACCAGGCTGGTCAGCAGGATCAGCGGGTACATGTAGCCGTAGGGCACCCGCAGCATCTGGGCGAAGACCGGGGCCAGCGGCAGGTTGAGCACCAGCAGGATCACGTTGCCGATGAAGAACGAGGCGAGCAGCCCCCACACCAGCGTCGGCTGCTGCTCGAAGAGCAGCGGGCCGGGGTCGATGCCGTAGATCATGAAGGCGCCCAGCAGCACGGCGGTGGTCGCCCCACCGGGGATCCCGAGGGTCAGCGTGGGCACGAAGTTGGCGTTCGCGGCGGCGTTGTTCGCGGCCTCGGGGGCGGCGACGCCCTCGATCGCGCCGGTGCCGAACTCGTCGCCCCGCTTGCTGACCCGCCGCTCGATGCCGTACGCCATGAACGACGCCAGCGTCGAGCCCGCGCCGGGCAGGATGCCGAAGATGAAGCCGAGGAAGCTGCCCCGGAGGATCGGGAAGCCGGACCGCTTGAGGTCCGCCGGCTTGATCATCAGCTCGCGGAAACCGGCGCGGATCGGTGCCGCCGCGCCCTCGCGGATCTGGTTGAGCACCTCGCCCACCGCGAAGAGCCCGATCATCACCTCGACGAACGGGATGCCCGACAGCAGGTAGATCGAGTCGAAGGTGAACCGCGAGGTGCCGCTGCCCACGTCGACGCCGACCGTGGCGATGAGCAGCCCGACCAGGGCCATCAACAGGCCGAGCTTCCGGTTGTCGCCGGCGAAGCTGATGATCGTGGCCAGGCCGAGGATCATCACGGCGAGCATCTCCGGCGGGCCGAAGTCCAGCGCGAACGCGGCGAACGGCGGCGCGAGGGTCACCAGCAGGCCGAGGGAGATGATCGCGGCGACGAACGAGCCGATCGCCGAGATGGCCAGCGCCGCGCCCGCCCGCCCCTGGCGGGCCATCTGGTAGCCGTCGAGGGTGGTGACGACGGTGGCGGCCTCCCCGGGCGTCGAGATCAGCACCGAGGTGATGGTCCCGCCGTACTGGGAGCCGTAGTAGATGCCGGCCAGCATGATCAGCCCGGTCACCGGCTCCAGCCCGAGCGTGAGGGGCATGAGGACGGCGACACCGGTGGTCGAGCCGAGGCCCGGGAGCACCCCGATCACGGTGCCCATGAAGACACCCACGAAGCACCAGAGGATGTTCTCCAGGCTCAACGCGGTGGAGAACCCGAGGACGAGGTTGTCGATCACGTCAGCCCCCGATCCCGATGAGGCCGTCGGGCAGCGGCACGTTGAGGAACACGGCGAAGACCGCCCAGACGACCACGACCGCCACGAGGGAGATCACGACCGAGGGCAGCCAGGCCCGGCGCTCGACGACCGCGGAGATGAACAGGGAGAGCGTGAAGAACGCGCCGAGGAAGCCCAGCAGCGGAACGAGCAGGACCGCGACGACGAGGGCGCCGAACACGGTCCACAGCTGGCGCCCGCGGGTCGCCGACGTCCGGCCGTAGATGTCGACGTCGTCGTCGGTGTCGTCGTCGGTGTCGTCGTCATGGCCGGCGCCGGGGGACGCGCTGCCCCCGCCGCCTGCGGTGTCGGCCACCACCGCTCCGGCCGTGGCGGCCGGGGCGGCGGTGCGGCCGGTGGCGGAGGCCGCGACCTCCGCCAGCCCGTGCGAGTGGTCGTCCCTCCGGCCGCGGAGCATCCCGATGAACTCCCAGCCGCCGATCAACACGATCCCGGCGCCGACCACGGCGGGCACCAGCCCGGGACCGACCCGGCCGCCCTCGTTGAAGAGGCCGTATCCGATCGCGGTGACGAGGGCGGCGAGCCCGATCACGGTGAGCAGCCCGTAGGCGATGGCGTGCTCGATGTCGATGCTCCGCTTGCCGGAGGGCGCGCTCATCCGCCGATCACCTGCTGCAGCAGCTCGTTGTTGCCCTCCAGGTACTCGACGAACTCGTCACCGGCGGCCGTGTTCGGCTGCAGGTAGTTGTCCTCGATGTAGGTCTCGTACTCCGGGGTCTCGACCGCGGCCTCAGCCGTGTCGATCCAGTACTGGCGCGCCTCGTCACTGATGCCGCCGGGCGCGAGGATCCCGCGGAACTGGGCGAAGGAGACGTCGATGCCCTGCTCGGCCGCGGTCTCGATGTCGGCGAGCTCCGGGTAGTCGCTGTACCGCTCCTCGGCGAAGGCGCACAGCGCCTTGACGTCGCCGGCCTCGAGCTGGCCGATGATCTCGCCAGGGTTGAGCGAGGCGATGTCGATCTGGCCGCCGAGCAGCGCCGCGGTGAGCTCGCCGCCGGACTCGAAGGGCACGCGGTCGAACTCGACGCCGGTCTCCTGCTCGGTGAGCGAGAAGACGATGTTGTCCAGGCCGGTGATCCCGCTGATGCCGGCGGTGATCCGCTCGGTCTTGGCCGCCTCGACCACGTCTGCACAGGTCTCGTACGGGCTGTCGGCGGGCACGATCATCAGGGTGAAGTCGTCGCCGAGCTTCATGATCGGGGTGAAGTCGGTGTAGTCGAACTCCACCTCGCCGGAGATCGGCAGGGCCAGCAGCGCCGTCTCGGTGGCCAGCAGCATGTTCTCGTTGCCGCTCTCGCCGAGGAAGTAGGAGTAACCGACGGCGCCGGAGCCGCCCTCTCTGTTCTCGACCGAGACGGTGAGGTCCTCATCGGCCGCCTCGAGCATCGTGCCGGTGGCCCGGCCGGCCAGGTCGCTGCCGCCACCGGCGCCGAACGGCACGATCATGGTGACGTCGCCGCTGGGCTCGAAGGCCCCGGCGTCGGCCGAGCCGCCACCGGAGTCCTCGCCGCAGGCGGCCAGGGACAGGGCCAGGACGGACGTCGAGGCAAGGACGACGGAACGCGTGCGCTTCACGGGGACTCCTCTGGAGGTGGGGCGGGGTCGGAGATGCGAACTCATCGGGTACCGCCGCCTACCTGCTCGGCCTTGGCGGCCAGGCGGGACTCGAAGCCTGGGAGGTCGACGACGAACCGCTCGTGCGTGCCGGTGCCGATGACCTCGGTGTCGTCCTCGACACGGATGTCGAAGGCCACCCGCCGCCGGTCGACCTCGGTGACGGTGGCCGTGGCCTTCACCGTCTGACCACGCAGGGTGGGCGCCGTGTGGGCGACGTCGACCTTGCTGCCGACGCTGGCCTGGTCGCCGCGGAGATGCGGGGCCAGGGCCTCGATCGCCGCCTCCTCGAGCAGGAGGACCAGGTTGGGCGTGGAGAAGATGTCGTACTCGCCACGGCGCGTGCAGTGCTCCGCCTCGACGGTGCGTTCCAGGACACCCTGGACGCCGGGTTCGAGTGTGCTGCTCATGGTGTGCTCCTTCAGAGGGGGCGGTCGTCGGCGGGCAGGGGTGGTGCGGCCGGGGGCGCGGCCACGGCGTGCGCCGGGTCGGCGGCGACGCCGGACTCGATGAGCGCGTCGACCTCGTCGGCGGGGATCTCGGCCCACTGCAGGGCGGCGCGGGTGCCCGCGCCGAGCTGCGGGCCGGCGGAGTCCTGCCGGGCGGGCGTGCGGGACAGGCGCATCGGCGACCCCAGCTGCCGGACCGGGCCCAGGGTCGGGTGCGGCGCGTCCCAGAAGTAGCCGCGCTGGTTGAGGTGGTCGTCGGTGAACACCTGGCCGTAGTCGGCGATCGGCGCGCAGGGCACCCCGGCCTCGTCGAGGGCGGTGACCACCTCCTCGGTGGTGCGGCTGGTGGTCACGGCCTCGATCGCCGGGATCAGCGTGTCGCGGTGGCCGTGCCGCGTCGCGGCGTCGCGATAGCGCTCGTCGTCCTGCAGGTCCTCCAGGCCGAGCGCCGTGCACATCCCCTTCCACGTCTTCGGGGTGACCGCGCCGACGGTGACGTGGCCGTCGGCGGTGCGCACCGCCTGGTAGGGCGCCGTGCTCTGGTGCGCCGAACCCAGCGGCCGGCCGACCTCACCCGTCGCGAAGTACTTGCCGGCCTCCCAGATCGCGAAGGAGACCCCGCTCTCGAGGAGTGACACGTCGAGGTACTGGCCCTCACCCGACCTGTCCCGCTCCTTGAGGGCCGCGGTCACCCCGAGCGCGACGTACATGGCGCAGACCAGGTCGCAGATCGGGACGCCGATCTTCACCGGGTCGCCGTCCGGGGTCCCCGTGATGCTCATCAGCCCGCCACGGGCCTGGGCCATGATGTCCAGACCCGGCAGCGAGGCCAGCGGCCCGTCCTGCCCCCAGCCGGACGCCGAGGCGTAGACGATGCGGGGGTTGACCTCGCGGATCGCCTCGTAGCCGAAGCCCAGACCGCGCATGGCACCGGGGCGGAGGTTCTCCACGAGGACGTCGGCCCGCGCGGCCAGCCGCAGGAACGCCTGCTTTCCCTCCGGCGCCTTCAGGTCAAGGGCCACCGACTCCTTGTTCCGGTTCAGGCGGACGAACGGGGAGCTCTCACCGTCGAGGAACGGGCCGGTGTCGCGCACGGGGTCGCCGCCGCTCGGGTTCTCGATCTTGAGGACCCGGGCCCCCAGGTCTGCGAGCTGCATCGTGGCGAAGGGGGCGGCCATGAAGGCGCCCACCTCGAGGACGGTGATGCCGGCCAGCGGACCGTTCGTTTCGACCGCCATCCAGCAGCCTCCGTTCCGATTTTTTGCGGTGCCTGAGGTGGTGCGCCTCACAGCTCGTGGACTACTGTCTACAAAAGCCAAGTCGATATGACAAGGCTCACAGGCGAATCCGTTACCAAGAGATGTCGACACCCGGGCCGGTCGAGGCCGGGGGGACGCCGCCCCCGGAGCGCACCGAGAGAGGAGGAGCACCTCGTGTCCGCAGAGCTGGGACCCGTGTCCTCCGCACGCCGCATCGAGGCGCCGCCGAGCATGTCCACTCTGGCCGCCGAGGCCCTCCGCCAGATGGTGCTCAGCGGCGAGCTGCGCCCGGGCGACCGCGTCATCGAGAACCGGCTCACCGAGGAGCTCGGGGTCAGCCGCCCTCCGCTCCGCGAGGCGATGCGGGTCCTCGAGCAGGAGGGGCTGATCGTCCAGACCCCGCGCAAGGGCGCCGTCGTCGCGCCGGTCACGCCTCACGACATCTACGAGATCGTCTCGCTGCGCGAGGAGATCGAGCAGATCGCCGTCCGCCTGGGCGTGCCGGTCCGCTCGCAGGAGCGGCTGGACCGGCTGCGCCAGGCGTTCGCCGACGTCGAGGCCGCCGCGGAGGAGGACGGCGCACCACGGGTGGTGGAGACCAGCTTCGCCTTCCACCTGGCGATCGTCGGGCTGGCCGGGCACCGCCGGCTGGAGGACGTCTACCGCTCCCTCTCGCTGCAGATGCGCATGTGCATGGCCATGAACCGCCGCGCCCGGGCTCCCATCGAGACCGCGCGGCAGGACGCCGAGCGCCACCGCCCGCTGCTCGACCTCGTCGAGGCCGGTGACGTCGAGGGCATGGCGCACACGCTGGCCCACCACGGCCAGCGCACCTACCTGCTCGGCATCGCGGACGACGCCGAGGGCCACTCCCCCGAGTCCCGGGCGTGGTTCGCACGGATCCGCAAGGAAGAAGAGGAGGCGATGGCATGACGAACACCGTCGAGAGCGGCACCGGGACGCTGGAGGCCCTGCAGGCCGCCGTCGGCTGGACCGCGGAGGAGCGCGTCGACGTCATCGAGCGCCGGCACCTGCGCGACTACCGGCGCGCGATCGGTGCGGACCCGGACGGTACGGAGGTGCCGGTCACGATCACCGCATGCTTCCTCACCGAGCCGCCCACCATGCGCGAGGCGCTCGCCTACGGACTGGGGTGGATCAACGGCGGCGACCGGTTCGAGGTGCACCGCCCGCTCCGGCTCGGCGACGAGGTCACCTCGCAGCTGACCTTCACCGGGGTGGAGGAGAAGAAGGGCCGCACGGGCACCCTCGCCCTGCTCACCTTCGTCACCGACTTCCGGCTGCCGGACGGGACGCTGGCGGTCCGCCACGTCGGGACGCGGGTGCGGCGATGACCGAGCCCGAGGAGACGACCCGTGTCGAGACCGCGTCGCTGCGCACGCTGGTGCAGTACGCCGGCGCCAGCGGCGATTTCTACGAGATGCACTACGACATCCCCTTCGCCCAGGCACGCGGCCACCGTGAACTCGCCGTGCACGGGCTGCTCAAGACTGCCTGGCTGGGCCGGCTGGTCGAGGAGTGGTTCACCGGCCGGGGCCGGATCGCCGTCCTGGACGTGAGCTACCGAGGCATGGACTTCCGCGACGAGCCGGTCACCTGCGGGGGGCGGATCACCTCCCGGGACGGCGACCGGCTCGCCCTCGAGGTGTGGACCGCGAGCGCGGATGGAACGAGGACGACCATCGGGACCGCCGAGGTCGAGCTGACGGAGGGCCTGGAGTGACCCTGGAACGCATCAACGAGCTCTGCGCCGGTCTCGGCCACCCCGTCCTCACCGACGGCACCGAGGCGGCCGGGCGATTCCCGGACGGCTCCCGGTACAGGGTCGAGATCCCGAGCTGCGAAGGTCCCGACGTCATGGCCGCCGTCCTCGACGAGGCCGACCGCCGCGGCGTGCCGGTGCACCGCGTCTCGCAGGGCAGCGGCGTCATGATGCTGACCGACGCCGAGGTCGAGCGGATGGTCGCCCTCGGCGCCGAGCACGGGGTCGAGGTGAATCTCTTCCTCGGACCGCGCAGCTCCTGGGACATCGGCGGCCAGGCCAAGGTCTCCGCCGCCGTCGGTGCCGCCGCCCGCGGGAACGCGGCCGTCGCCGCCTCGCTGTGCGACGCCGAGCGGGCCGTGCGGCTGGGCGTCCGGAGCCTGCTGGTGGGCGACCTGGGCGTACTCGCGCTGCTGGGCCGGATGAAGGCGGACGGCCGCATGCCCGAGGACCTGGTGCTGAAGACGTCGGTGCTCATGCCGCTGTCGAACGGCCCCACCGCCGCCCTGTACGAGCAGGTGGGCGCGACGAGCCTGAACATCTCCACCGACCTGACCGTGGCCCAGATCGCCGAGATCCGGGCCGCGACCACGGTGCCCATCGACATGTATGTCGAGGTGCCCGACGACCAGGGCGGTGCCGTTCGCTTCTACGACGTCCCCGAGGTCGTCCGGGTGGCGGCTCCGGTCTACCTGAAGATGGGCCTGCGCAACGCCCCGAACATCTACCCGGTCGGCGGCCACATCGGCGCCATGGCCGAGAACCTGGGCCGCGAGCGCGTCCGTCGCGCCGAACTGGTCCTCCGCCTGCTCGCCGAGCTCGCGCCCCGCCTGGCCGACACGCCCGCTCCCGCCGCCGGCTGACCCACTCCACCTGCATCCCGAGAGGAACCCCCATGCCCCCGCTGTTCACCGGTGTCGGCGTCGCCCTGGTCACGCTGTTCGACGACGACCGCCGCCTCGACACCGCCGCGACCGCCGAGTTCGCCGTCCGGCTGACCGAGCTCGGCATGCGCTCGGTGCTGCTCGCCGGCACGACGGGCGAGGCCATGTCGCTCTCGGCCGACGAGCGGACGGCGCTGATCCAGGCCGTCCGCGCCGCCGTCCCCGCCGACGTGCCGGTCCTCGCCGGCACCGGCGCCCCCACCGGGGCGCAGGCCGCCGATCTCACCGAGCGGGCGTACGACGCCGGTGCCGACGCCGCTCTGGTCCTCTCCCCGCCCGCCGTCGCCGACCCGCGGCCGTACTACGACCGGGTCGCGCAGGCGGCCGGCGACCGGCCGCTGCTGGCCTACCACTTCCCGTTCGCCGCCTCCCCCGGCATCCCGGTCGAGGTGCTGCCCGACCTGCCGGTCACCGGGCTCAAGGACTCCTCCGGCGACGCCGGGCGGCTGCTCGACGAGCTCGAGGTGTTCGACCGGGACATCTACGTCGGTGCGACCACGGTGCTGACGATGGGCGGTGCCGTCGGCGCCACCGGAGCGATCCTGGTGCTGGCCAACGCCGAGCCCGAGCGGTGCATCGCCGCGTTCGCCGGCGACGGCAAGGCCCAGGTGGAGCTCGCCGCGCCGCACCGCGCCTCGATGGTCGGCTTCCCGGCCGGCATCAAGAACCTGGTCGCCGAACGGTTCGGCGTCTCGGCGGTCGCCCGGGTGGGTGCGTGACGGCGGCTCCTCCGAGGACGCTGCTCGCCGCGCCCGACAAGTTCCGGGGTTCGGCGACCGCGCCGGAGGTGGCCGCGGCGATCGCGGCCGCGGCCGAGTCGGCCGGCTGGGCCTGCGTGCGGCTGCCCCTGGCAGACGGCGGTGAGGGCACCCTGGACGCGTTCGGGGGCGCGAACCGGACGACGACGGTCACCGGCCCGCTCGGGACGCCGGTCGACGCGTCCTGGCGCATGGGGGACGACGGGGTGGCGGTGGTCGAGAGCGCCCGCGCCTCCGGCCTGGACCTCGCGGGCGGAGCCGAGGGCAACGACCCCGTTCGGGCGACCAGCCGCGGGACCGGCGAGCTCGTCGCCGCCGCGCTCGCCGAGGGGGCCCGCCGGGTCATCGTCAGCCTCGGTGGCTCGGCCACCACCGACGGCGGCTTCGACACCGTCGAGGTGCTCGAGGCGCACGGACCGTTCGACGGGCGGGACGGACGGGCCGAGGTGCTCGTGGCCTGTGACGTGCGGACGCCGTTCACCGAGGCCGCGATCGTCTTCGGCCCGCAGAAGGGCGCCTCCCCCGCGCAGGTCGTCGAGCTCACCGCCCGTCTGGACCGGCTCGCCTCCCTCTACCGGCGGCGTTACGGCGTCGACCTGGCCGAGGTCCCGGGATCGGGAGCCGCCGGCGGCCTCGGGGGTGCCTTCGCCGCGCTCGGCGCGCGGCTGCTGCCGGGCTTCGGCCTGATCGCCGAGCACACGGGGCTCGCGGCGGCGGTCCGCAGCGCCGACGCCGTCGTCACCGGCGAGGGCAAGCTGGACGCCGAGTCGTTCAACGGCAAGGTCGTGGGCGGTGTCCTGGAGCTGGCGCGGGCGCACGGCGTGCCGGCGCTGGCCGTGGCCGGCGCCGTCGAGGTGGAGGTGTCCGACGGGGCGACCGCGGTGTCCCTCCTCGACGCCTTCGGCCCGGACGCCGCCTGGGGCGATCCGCTGGGCTGCATCGAACGTGCCACGAGAACGTGGCTGGACCAGGTCCCGGGGAAGGAAGAGGCAGGACCGTGAGGGCACCCATCGACGAGCTCGTGGCCCGGCTGCCCGAGGGTAGCGTGGTCACCGATCCGGCCACCAGCGACGGCTACCGGCACGACAGCGCCAGCTTCTGCCCCGCGGGCACGCCGCTGGGCGTCGTCCGGCCCACCACGACCGAACACGTGCAGACAGTGCTCCGCTGGGCGTCGGCGCACCGGGTGCCGGTCGTGCCCCAGGGCGCCCGGACCGGTCTCTCGGGCGGCGCCAACGCGGTCGACGGCGCCCTGCTGGTCTCCATGGTGCGGATGGACCGCATCGTGGAGATCGACGAGATCGACCAGGTGGCGGTCGTGGAGCCCGGCGTGATCAACGCCGACCTGTCCCGTGCGGTGGCCGAGGTCGGGCTGTTCTACCCGCCCGACCCCTCCTCGTGGGAGATGTCCACGATCGGCGGCAACCTGGCCACCAATGCCGGCGGGCTGTGCTGCGTGAAGTACGGCGTCACCGCCGACTTCGTGCGGGGTCTCGAGGTGGTGCTGGCCGACGGCGAGGTGCTGCAGGTCGGCCGGCGGACCGCCAAGGGGGTCGCCGGCCTGGACCTCACCCGGCTGCTGGTCGGCTCGGAGGGGACGCTGGGGATCATCACGCGGGCGACGCTCAGCCTGCGCCCGGCGCCCGAGCCGGCCCTGACGATGGCGGCGGTCTTCGACAAGACGGCCGACTCGATGACCGCCGTCGCGCGGATCATGGCGTCGGGCCTGCGCCCGTCGATGATGGAGTTCCTGGACAAGCGGTCGATCGGCGCCGTGCAGGCCTACCGGGACATGGGGCTGCCCGTGGACGCCGAGGCCCTGCTCATCGCGCAGTCCGACCGCGGCGACCGGGCGGCCTCCGACGTGGCGGCCATGGGGACGATCTGCGAGGAGCTCGGCGCCCGCGAGGTCGCCGTCGCGGAGGACGCCGCGGAGTCGGCGATGCTCACGCAGGCACGGCGGCTGGTGAACCCGGCGGTCGAGGAGCTGGGCGCGACGCTCGTCGACGACGTCGCCGTGCCGCGGGCCCGGCTGGTGGACCTGCTGGCGGGCATGGAGCGGATCGCCGCCGACAACGACGTCCTCGTCGTCTGCCCCGGCCACATCGGCGACGGGAACATGCACCCGACGGTGGTCTTCGACCGGGGGGACCGGTCCGCGGCGGAGCGCGCGCAGCTGGCCTTCGACGCGATCATGCGGCTGGCCCTGGGGCTCGGCGGCACGATCACCGGCGAGCACGGGGTCGGGCTGCTCAAGAAGACCTGGCTGCGCGAGGAGCTGGGTGAGCGGTCCTACGCGCTGCAGCGGGAGATCAAGTCGGTGTTCGACCCGCTGGGGATCCTCAACCCCGGCAAGGTGCTCTGAGACCCCGCGATGGCGGCGTCGTCGGCGGGCCGGGCGCGTCGGGTGCTGAGCCGGGCGGGTGCGGGCGGGCGCCCGGCCACGAACCAGGAGCAGGGGGTGAGTCCGACGGCGACACGGCCGGAGCAGGACGCCGATGAGGACGGCCCGCTGCGCGAGATCGAGCAGCGGGTGCTGTGGCTGGCCACCTCGATCGTCGACCACGCCAACCGGCTGCGACCCAACCCCACGGGGCTGAAGGTGGGCGGCCACCAGGCCTCCAGCGCCTCGATGGTCACGATCATGACCTCGCTGTGGCTGGAGCAGCTCGATGCGCAGGACCGGGTGTCGGTCAAGCCGCACGCCTCACCGGTGCTGCACGCGCTGGAGTACCTGCTGGGCCGGCTGGACGCCTCCTACCTGCCCCGGCTCCGGGAGTTCGGCGGCCTGCAGAGCTACCCGAGCCGGCTCAAGGACCCGGTCCCCGCCGACTACTCCACCGGCTCGGTCGGCATCGGCGCGACGGCGCCGATCTGGGGCGCCCTGGCCCGCCGCTACGTCGGCGCCCACTTCGGCCCGGGCAGCACCGGAGGCCCCGGCCGGCAGTGGTCGCTGGTCGGCGACGCCGAGCTCGACGAGGGCGCGGTGTGGGAGACCGTCCTGGACCCGATGGTCGCCGAGCTGGGCGAGGTCGTGTGGGTCGTCGACCTCAACCGGCAGTCGCTGGACCGCGTCGTCCCCACCATGGGCGCCACCCGGTTGCAGGGGATGTTCGCCGCGGCCGGCTGGCAGGTGCTGACCGTCAAGTACGGCCGGCTGCTGGAGGAGCTGTTCGCCCGGCCCGGCGGGGGGCACCTGCGCATCCGCATCGACGAGATGACCAACCCGGAGTACCAGCGGATGCTCCGCCGCACGGCCGACGAGCTCCGGGAGGCGCTCCCGGGGGACGGTCCCGGGGCGGAGGAGATCGCCCGGCTGATCGCCGACGTGCCCGACGACGACCTCAGGGCCGCCGTCCGCAACCTCGGTGGGCACGACCTGTCCGCGCTGCGCTCGGCGTTCGCGCAGATCGACGACACCCGGCCCACGGTCGTCCTGGCCTACACGCTCAAGGGCTACGGGCTGGCCACCGAGGGGCATCCGCAGAACCACTCGGCGCTGCTGAACGAGGCGCAGATCGGCCAGCTCGCCGACAGCCTCGGCGTGGACGCCACCGATCCCTGGGCCGTCTTCCCGCCCGACAGCCCCGCGGCGCGGCTGCTCGCCGACGCCGCCGCCCGGCTGCGCCGCGTCGAGGAGGAGCCCGTGCCGGTGCCGGAGATCCCGGTCGACCTGGGCCGTACGCCCACGGGGACGGCGACGACGCAGGCCGCCCTGGGGCGGGCGCTGCTCGACCTCAACCGCGCCGCCCCGGAGGCGGGCAGCCGGGTCGTCACCGTCAGTCCCGACGTCAGCTCGAGCACGAATCTGGGCGGCTGGGTGAACAAGGTCGGCGTCTGGTCGTCGTCGGAGCGGGCGAACTGGTTCGCCGACGACGCCGAGACGATCCTGCACTGGCGGGAGCAGCCCGGCGGCCAGCACATCGAGCTCGGCATCGCCGAGACCAACCTGGTCGGCCTCATGGGGGAGCTCGGGGCCACCTGGAACCGGTGGGGACAACCGCTGCTGCCGATCGGCGTCATGTACGACCCGTTCGTCGAGCGGGCCCTGGAGCCGTGGTCGTTCGGCATCTACGCCGGCGGGCAGTCGATCCTGGTCGGCACCCCGTCCGGCGTCACCCTCGCGGCCGAGGGCGGGGCCCACCAGTCCATCAAGACGCCGTCCATCGGGCTGGAGCAGCCCGGCTGCCTGACCTACGAGCCGGCGTTCGTGCTGGACACCGAGTGGTGTCTGCTCGCCTCCCTCGCTCGCCTGGGCCGGCCGGACGGCAGCTCGGCGTACCTCCGGCTGTCCACCCGCCCGGTCGACCAGACCCTCGCCGCCGTGCCGGCCGACCCCGCGGCCCGCGAGCGCCGCCGCAGGCAGGTCACCGCCGGGGCGTACGCGCTGCGCCGCGCCGGGCGCCCGGTGGCCACGCTGGTGACCATGGGCGCCGTCGTCCCCGAGACGCTGGAGGCGGCGGAGCGGCTCGAGGGGCTGGGGATCGGCGCCGACGTCGTGTGCGTGACGAGCCCGGGCCTGCTCTTCCGGGCGCTCCAGGCGCGCCGCGGGCTCGACGACGCCGACTCCTGGATCCTGGACACAGTCTTCCCCCGCGAGCGGGCCACGCCGGTCGTCACCGTCCTCGACGGCCACCCGCACACGCTCGCCTTCCTCACCGGCGTGAACGGGGTGCCGGGGACCCACCTGGGGGTGACGACCTTCGGGCAGAGCGGCGACCTGGCCAGCGTCTACCGCTACCACGGGCTGGACGCCGACACGATCGTGGGCGCCGCCCTGGACCTCGTCGACTGATCGCCGCCGCCAGCGTGCCCGGAATGCGCGATGGACCGGCACCTCGTGTGCTGGACGCGTCGGCTCCGGGGACCGCGGGGGACGTCACAGCACGGAGGCAGCGCTTCCCACGGTCGGTATCTCACCGCTAAGGTTTCTCTCCATGAGAGAGCGCCGGGTCCGCATCGGCATCGACACCGGCGGGACGTTCACCGACGTCGTCGCCGTGGACGAGGAGACCGGGCGGACGACCACCACCAAGACGCCGTCCACCCCGGCCGACCCGGCCGAGGGCTTCCTCACCGGCGTCCGCAAGGTCCTGGACCTCATGGGGCTGACCGGCGAGGCGGTGACCGCCGTCAGCCACGGGACGACGGTCGCCACGAACCAGCTGCTCGAGGGCAAGCTCGACCGGCTCGGCTTCATCACCACCGAGGGCTACGAGTCGGTGCTGGAGATCGCCCGGCAGTCGGTGCCCGACGGCTACGGCAACAGCTACTTCTGGGTCAAGCCGCCGCGGATCGTCCCGGCCGACCTGGTCCGCACGGTGCGCGGCCGGCTGGACCACACCGGCGCCGAGGTGCGCCCGTTCGACGAGGACGACGCCCGCGCGGCCGCCCGCTTCTTCCGCGACGCCGGCATCACCACGATCGGCGTCTGCTTCCTGCACGCGTACGCCGACGACACCCACGAGCAGCAGATGCTCCAGGTCATCCGCGAGGAGCACCCGGGCGCCGTGGTGAGCATCAGCTCGCAGGTGCTGCGGGAGTACCGCGAGTACGAGCGCTCGGTGACCACCCTGGTCGACGCCGCGGTGAAGCCCAAGGTCGGCGCGTACGTCACCAACATCCGCACGCGGCTGGACGAGATCGCCCCCGGGGTGCCCTTCTACGTCATGAAGAGCAACGGCGGCGTGCTGTCGGCCGGCGAGGTCGTGCACCAGCCGATCACCACGATGCTCTCCGGCCCCGCCGCCGGCGCCCTGGGCGCGGCGCTGATCGCCGGCACCGCCGGGTTCGACCGCGTGCTCACCTGCGACGGCGGCGGCACCTCCACCGACGTCACCGTCGTCATCGACGGGGAGCCCGCGCTCACCACCGAGGGCTCGGTGGGCGACTACCCGTCCAAGATCCCGATGATCGACGTCGTGACCGTGGGGGCGGGCGGCGGGTCGATCGCCTGGCTCTCCCCCGAGGGCACGCTCAAGGTGGGCCCCAAGTCGGCCGGCGCCGACCCCGGCCCGATCTGCTACCCGCACGGCGGCGACCAGCCGACCGTCACGGACGCGCACGTCGTCCTCGGCCGGATCCCCCCGCACCTGCTGGGCGGCGAGATCCCGCTGTCGGTCGAGGCCGCGCGCGACGGGCTGCAGCAGCTGGGCGCGAAGCTGGACATGGACCTCGAGCGCACCGCGACCGGGATCCTGGAGATCTCCGCGTGGAACCAGGCCAACGCGCTGCGCCAGGTGACGGTCGCGAAGGGCCTCGACGTCCGCGACTTCACCCTGACCACGTTCGGTGGCTCGGGCTCGCTGCTGGCCTGCCGGCTGATGGACATCCTCAACCTGCCGCGCACGCTGGTGCCGCCGAACCCCGGCAACGTCAGCGCCTTCGGTCTGCTCACCGTCGACGTCCGCAACGACTACGTGCAGACGGTCATCAGCCGGCACGCCGACCTCGACCTGCACCGCGTGCGCACGGTGTACGCCGACCTGGAGGCGCAGGCCCGGGTCGCCCTGGACGGCGAGGGCTTCGGCCGCGAGCAGCAGCGCATGCAGCGGACGGCGGACCTGCGCTACGTCGGCCAGGCGTTCGAGGTGCGCGTCCCGGTGGGCGACGGCGAGCTCGACCGCGCGGCCGCCGAGGAGGTCGCCCAGGCCTTCCACGCCGCCCACCGGCAGCTGTACGGCTACGACTTCGCCGACGACCCGCGCCAGGCCGTGGAGTGGGTGAACCTGCGGGTCAGCGGGATCGGCCCGATCCGGCGGCCCGACCTGGTCGAGCTGGAGCCCGGCGAGGGTGGGGCGGACCGGGCCGTCACGGGCTCCCGCCCCGTCTTCTTCGACGAGTGGGTCGAGACGCCCACCTACGACCGCGCCCGCCTGGCCCCCGGCGACGTGGTGCCCGGGCCGGCGATCGTCGAGGAGTTCGGCTCCACCGTCCCCGTGCACCCCGGCTTCGCCGCGACCGTCGACACCCACGGGAACCTGCTGCTCACGAAGGAGACCGGCCGATGAGCCTCACCGACGACGCCGTGACCGCCGACCCGGTCCTCGTCGAGATCGTGGCCGGCACGCTGGCCGCGATCGAGAAGGAGGTCGAGACCTCGATCGGCCGCACCTCGCGCTCGCCGATGATCCGCGACGCGCACGACTTCCGCGCCGGCATCCACGACCGGCAGCTGCGCAAGCTCACCGGCCGCTCCTACTCGGCGCTGGTCCAGCCGGTGGTGCGGGACTACCCGATCGGCTCGATGAACCCGGGCGACGTCTACTTCCACAACGACGTCTACCTCTCCGAGGGCGGGATCGGCCACCTGCCGGACCTCTGCGTCACCGTCCCGGTGTTCGCGCACGTGGACGGCGGGGAGAGGGTCGTCGCCTTCGTGCAGGCCTTCGGCCACCACGACGACATCGGCGGCGCGGTGCCCGGCTCGATGCCGAGCGCGGCGACCAGCGTGTACGAGGAGGGGCTGATGGTCCCCCCGATCAAGCTGTGGGACCGCGGCGTGCCCAACGAGAGCGCGCTGAAGATCATGACCCGCAACTCGCGGATGCCCGACTCGCTCGCCGCCGACCTCGACGCCGAGTGCTCGGCCTGCCTCGCCGGCGCCCGCCGGCTGAGCGAGCTCTTCGAGCGGTACGGGGTCCAGGCCGTGGAGGCGGCGTTCGACGCGATCCTCGACAGCTCCACCGAGGTCTACCGGCGGGAGATCCTGTCGCAGATCCCCGACGGCACCTACGTGTGGGAGGACTACGCCGAGCACGACGGCGTCGAGGAGCCGCAGCTGCACCGGCAGCGGATCACGCTGACCATGGACTCCACGAAGGACGTCCCGCTGGTCATCGACTTCACCGGCACCGGGCCGCAGGCGAAGGGGCCGATCAACCACTGCGGGGACTACGCCGACGGCAACTTCCTCAAGAAGTGGCTGGCGCCGATCCTGCGGAACCTGGCCGAGACGCCGGAGCGGATGGCGCAGCTCGACGTCAACGAGGGCGTCGTCCCGCTGATCGAGATGCGCTTCCCCGAGAAGGGGACGCTGCTGACGCCCATCTTCCCGGCGCCCACCAACGCCCGGACCTTCGTCATCCTGCGGCTGCTCGGCGTCCTCGCCGGCGTGCTGGCGAAGGCCACCGGCGGCCGCATGCCCGCCGACCAGGAGACGATCCGGTACACCGGCGTCTACGGCACGGACTTCGACGGCGAGCCCTACCTCATGCGCGAGGTGCTCGGCGGCGGCTCGGGCGGGCGGTACTACGCCGACGGCGAGGACACCATCCACGTCGTCCCGGACTCGCGGAACCTGCCGACGGAGTTCACCGAGGGCCGCTTCCCGCTGCGGGTCGAGCGGCTGGGCCTGGCGGTCGACTCCGGCGGCCCCGGGCGCTACCGCGGCGGCTGCGGCTACGAGAAGCACATCCGGGTGCTGCGCGACGCCCACTTCATGTCGATCGCCGACCGCTCGATCCTCGCCTGCTGGGGCGTCAAGGGCGGCAAGGCCGGCCGGCCGTTCCAGATCACCGTCGACCCGGGCGGCCCCGACGAGCACGAGGTCGACGCGCTGGCCGACGCCGAGCCGCTGAAGGCCGGCACCGTCGTCCGCATCCGGACCACCGGCGGCGGCGGCTGGGGCGACCCGCTGGACCGGCCGGTCGAGGAGGTGCTGCGCGACATCTCCTGGCGGAAGGTGTCGGTCGCCGGCGCGCGGGAGGACTACGGCGTCGTCGTCCTCGACTCGGGCGAGGCCGACCTGGCCGCCACCGAGGAGCTGCGGGCCTCGCTGCGGGCGGCCCGTACCGGCGAGGAGCCGTTCTTCGACCGCGGGCCCGGCTACGCCACCCTCTCCGGCGGCGCGGCCTTCAACGAGTTCGACGTCCTGCAGGGGTAGCCGGGACGGTCGCTCTCTGCCCCGTCGGGCGGGGCGGAGAGCGACGCGCCCGGCTCACGTCACCGGGTCGGTGGTCCCGGCCTCCGGCTTGGCCTGGTCACCGGACTGGCCCTCGTCGCCCCCGGTGGACGTGTCCTGCTCGACACCGTCCGGGGTGATCGGCGTCTCCTCGACCACGTTCTCACGGGCCTCGTCGCGGTCGGTGCCTGGTACCTCGGTCATGCGGACCTCCTCGTCGGGTGGTCCGGCCCCTACCCCGGCCCGGCACCGGCGACGCGGGTTCCGCCAGGAGCGGACGCCGCATGACGAATGGACGACGGTCCGCCGCGACGCGCGTGAGCCGGAGCCGCTCCGGAAAGGCCTGGGGGGACGCACGCAGGGGAAGCCACCCCCGGAACACCGGCCAGGAGGACCGACCGTGTCACTGCCACTCCGCCCGCTCACCACCGTCGCCGCCGCCGCCTCGCTGGCCCTCTCCCCCCTCGCGCTCGCCGCCTGCGGGGACGACGCCACCGAGCAGGAGCAGACCAGCACCTCCATCGGGGAGGGGTCCGCGGAGGACCAGGGCTTCGACTACACCGAGGGCGACCGCGAGCCTGCCTACGAGGGTGCCTACGACACCCGGTTCCGCGACGTCATCGACGAGTTCCTCGGCGAGGACGTCGTGGTCTCCGCGTCGGTGGAGGCCGTCAGCAGCCCCGTGGCGTTCACCATCGCCGGCTTCGACGACGTGGGACTGCCGCCGCTCCTCGTGCTCGCCCCGCAGGGCGCCGAGGGCGTGGAGGAGGGCATGGAGCTGGAGGTCTCGGGGACCGTCCAGGGCACCTTCTCCCCCTCGACGGCCGAGGAGGACCTCGGTGTCGACCTGGACGACGACGCGCTCGCCGAGTTCGAGGGCGAGCCGTACCTGGTCGCCGAGGCCGTCGGCCAGGTCGTCGGGGCCGGCTGACCGCGTGCCGGGCCGGTCAGCCGCTCCGGCGCCACCAGCGGCGCCGGACCGCCGGCGCCGCCTGCTCGACGGCCGCCGGCTCCGGCCCCGGGGCGGGTCGGGCGAGCCGCCAGCCCTCCACCAGCGCCTCGACGTCGGCCAGGCCGGGCACCGGCGACCACCGGCTGGGCTGCGGGGTGCGCCAGAAGGCCTCGACGCGGGCGTTGTAGTCCTCGGCCAGCGCCCGCACGGCCTCCTCGGTGGCCAGCCGGGCGGCGCGCTCGGGGAGCACGTCCCGCTCCCGGCGCAGCGCCAGGCCCGGGGGCAGCATCTCCGCGGTCTCGATGCCCTCGCGACGGGCCTTGGCGACGGCCCAGTCGTACGCGGTCGTCTCGCGCTCCAGGCCGGCGATCGGCTTGCCCGCGCCGTCCAGGCCGTCGAAGTCACCGCGCTCCCGCGCGCGGGCGATCTGGGTGTCCACCCAGGTCTCGAAGGAGACCCCGGGCGGCTTGCGCTCGGTCATCGCCGTCCATGGTCCACGCATCTGCCAGGCTCGCCACCATGCGGACGACGAGCAGCCGGGAGGTGTACCGCAACCCGTGGATCCGGGTGCGGGAGGACACCGTGGAACGCGCCGACGGATCCCGTGGCATCTACGGCGTGGTGGAGAGGCCACACTTCGCCCTCGTGCTGCCCGCGGAGCGGGACGGCTTCTGGCTGGTGCAGCAGCACCGCCACCCGCTGGGCCGCCGCGCCTGGGAGTTCCCGCAGGGCACCTGGACGCACGGCGCCGAGGGCTCGGCCGAGGAGCTGGCCCGGGCGGAGCTCGCCGAGGAGACGGGGCTCCGCGCCGGCGCCCTGACCCACCTGGGGCACCTGGACCTGGCGCCGGGGCTCTGCACCCAGGAGTTCGACGTCTGGCTGGCGACGGAGCTCACGGCCGGCCCCACCGCCCGCGAGGTGACCGAGGCCGACATGGTGTCGGCGTTCGTGCCCGAGCAGGAGCTGCGGGCCATGATCCGCGACGGCCGCTTCACCGACGGGCCCTCCCTGGCCGCCTACGCCCTCCTGCTGCTCCGCTGAAGGCCCGCCGCGCCCGCGCCGCGACGCAGCGTGGTGACCGGCCCTCGAACGGGTGTGACCCGCTCCCGCCGGCGTGCGCCGCGCCCCGCCCACCAGCAGGCTGTCCGGGTGCCCCTGTCCGTGCCCGGCCTGCCCGCGCTGCCGCCCGAGCTCGCCGGGCCGGTCGCCGTGGAGCTGGCCAAGCCCGTCCGGGACATCCCCGCGCCGCCCGCGCTGAGCGGTGGGTGCCGGTACGAACCCAAGTGGGACGGCTACCGGCTGG
The DNA here is from genome assembly GCF_054050835.1 of Blastococcus sp. SYSU DS0510. Lineage (NCBI taxonomy): Bacteria > Bacillati > Actinomycetota > Actinomycetes > Geodermatophilales > Geodermatophilaceae > Blastococcus > Blastococcus sp. SYSU DS0510. Next base: position 23,087 of record NZ_JBJHAC010000021.1, read on the forward strand.
TCGTCGTGCGCGACCGCGGCTCCACGCGGCTGTGGTCCAAGCAGGGGCGTGATCTCACCGACCGGTTCCCCGACGTCGCCGCCGCCGCGCTCGCCCAGGTGCCCGCCGGGACCGTCGTCGACGGGGAGGTCGTCGTGTGGCACGACGACCGGCTGGACTTCGGGCTCTTGCAGCGGCGCATGGTGGCCTCCCCCGGGCGCATCGCGGCGCAGGTCGCCGCCGCGCCCGCCTCCTACGTCGCCTTCGACCTGCTCGCCGCCGGCGGGGAGGACCTCCGCGGCCGGACCTTCACCCGCCGCCGGGCCGCCCTGGAGGAGTTGGCCGGCCGCTGGGCCCCTCCGATGCAGCTCTCGCCGGTGACCGCCGACCCCGCCGAGGCGCGGCGGTGGTTCGACGACTACCGCCCGGCCGGCGTCGAGGGCCTGGTCGTGAAGGGGGCAGCGAGCCGGTACGCCCCCGGCCGCCGCGAGTGGCTCAAGGTCAAGAGCTGGGAGACGACGGAGGTGCTGGCCGGCGGCGTCATCGGCCCGGTCGAGCGGCCGAGCCAGCTGGTGGCCGGCCGCTACCGCGACGGCGAGCTCGTCGTCGTGGGCCGCAGCAGCCCGCTCTCCCCCGCGCAGTCGGCCGAGCTGGCCGCCGTCCTGCGCCCCGCCGGCCCGGACCACCCCTGGCCCGAGCGCATCGGCACCGGCCGCTTCGGCGGCGGCCGCCTCGCCGTGCCCCTCACCCGCGTCGAGCCGACCGCCGTGGTCGAGGTGAGCGCCGACGCGGCCCTGCAGGCCGGGGTGTTCCGCCACCCGCTGCGCTTCGTCCGGGTGCGCCCCGACCTCCGTCCCGAGGACCTGCCCGGCGTCTGACCTGCACCGGGCCCCCCTCGTGGGGGTGGGGTCGTCAAGGACCGCGGTCCCCGTGCCGATGGGTTCGCGTGACCGGCCCCGACACCCCGACCGCCCGCGCCGCCTGGGTCCACGCGGCGCTGGTCGTGCTGGTGATCGCGCTGGTCGTCACCGTCGTCCCGGACGGGCCGTGGCGCCCGGCCGCCGAGATCGTCCTGTACGCCCTGGGACTGGCCGGGGTGCTGACCGCCCTGCGGCGGCACCGGACCCCCCTCGTCGTCGCCTGGTCGGGCCTGGCGGCCGGGCTCGCCCTCTTCGCGCTGAGCTGCATCGCCGACGTCGCCGCGCTGGCCGGCGTGGCCCCCCGCATCAGCACGCCGCTGGAGTCCGTCCTCGACGTGGCCGCCTACGTGGCGGTCGGCCTGGGGGCCGTGGGCGTGGTCCGCGGCGGCCGACGGCGCCGCGACTGGGCGTCCTGGACCGACACCCTCACCCTCCTGCTGGCGGCCGGCCTCATCCTGCTCGCCGTGCAGGGGGACCGGCACGCGCACCCGGACGACCTGGTCGAGGTCAACGTCGGGACGCCGCTGCTCACCGCCGTCCTGCTCATCGTCTGCGTGCCGCTGGCGCTCACCCGCGGCCGGACGGTCACCACGACGGCGCTGTTCACCGCAGCCGCGTTCGCCGTGGCCGCGTACGGCGGCGCCATCCTCACCGGCTCCACGCCGCGGGCCTCCGCCCTGCTCGACCCGGTCTCCCTCCTCCCCCTCGCCGCGCTCTGCCTGGCCGGGCGGCACCCCTCGGTCGCCGCCCTCGGCCCCGGCGCCGCCCCCGGCCGGGACACCACCTTCGGCCGGGTGGTCGCCGTGGGCGCCGTCCTCCTCGTCAACCCCGCCGTGCTGGTCCTGTGGACGGTGGACCACGGTGTCGTCGGTCACCTCCTGGGCGGGGGCAGCACGCTGCTCACCGGGCTGGCCCTGTGGCGGCTGTTCGCCCTGAGCCGGGAGCGGGAGCGCACCCGGGCGGCGCTGGCCGAGAGCGAGGAGCGCCTCCAGCTCCTGCTCGAGAACGCCGCCGACGTCATCGCCATCGTGGACGCCGCGGGCGCGGTCGCGTACATGAGCCCGGCGGTCCAGTCGCTGCTCGGTCGCCCCCCGGCGGACTACGTCGGGCGCGACGCCATCTCACTGGCTGATCCCCGCGACCAGCCGCGCCTCCAGGCCGCCGTCTCCGCGGCCAGCCGCACGGCAGGCGGCGGCTCCGGCGTCGTGGACACCGACATCCGCGTGCAGCACAGCTCGGGTGGCACCCGCTGGGTGGAGATGCGCATCAGCGGCCGGGTGGACGCCGTCGGCATCGAGGGCTGGGTGGTCAACTTCCGCGAGGTCACCGACCGCAAGCTCTTCGAGGAGGAGCTGCGCCGGCAGGCCACCACCGACCCGCTCACCGGGCTGCTCAACCGGACCGCCTTCAACGAGCGGCTGGCCGCCGCCACCGCCGACGCCGACCCCGGCGCCTGCCCGGGGGTGCTGTTCGTCGACGTCGACGACTTCAAGGCCGTGAACGACACCCTGGGCCACGCCGCCGGGGACGAGCTGCTCCTGGCCGTCGCCGCCCGCCTCTCCGCCGACGTGCGGGGCGAGGACGTGGTCGCGCGACTGGGCGGCGACGAGTTCGCCCTCCTGCTGGCCGACGCCGACGGGAGCCGCCTGCGCGACGTCGCCGACCGCCTGCTGACCGCCTTGCGCGAGCCGGTGCGGGTGGGGTCCCGCACGATCACCGTGACCGCGAGCATCGGCGGCGCGCTCGGGGGCGCCGGCTGCACGGCCGAGGAGCTGCTGCACCGCGCCGACACCGCGATGTACGCCGCCAAGCGCACCGGCAAGGACTCCCGCGCCCTGCTGGGCGCGGTGGAGGAGGCGCTGCCCTGACCCGCGCGGCGGTCAGGGCTGCTGCGGCACCCGGCCCAGGTTGACCAGCAGGCGGCGCAGCAGGTCCGCCAGCTGCTCCCGGTCGCCCGACGGCAGCGCCTCCAGCAGCCGCCGCTCGGTCTCCAGGTGGTCGGGCAGCGCCGCGTCGAGGGCGGCCCGCCCCACGTCGGTCAGCGTGACGACGACGGCCCGCCCGTCGGCCTCGCTGCGCTCGCGGGTGATCAGTCCCCGCTCCTCCAGCCGGTCCAGCCGCTGGGTGATCGCGCCGGAGGTGACCAGCGCCGTGCGCATGAGCGCGGTCGGCGTGAGCTGGTAGGGCGCCCCGGCCCGCCGCAGGGCCGCCAGGACGTCGAAGGACGGCGCGTCGAGGCCGTGCCGGGCGAAGGTGGCCCGCTGGGCGAGGTGGACCTCGCGCTGGAGCTGGGTGATGCGCCCGACGATCCCCATCGGCGAGCAGTCGAGGTCCGGACGCTCCCGGGCCCACTGCTCGAGGATCAGGTCGACGGCGTCCTCCACGTCGCTCACCGTAACCGCCCGGACCGCTCCGCCGGACCGGCGCGCATCACCGCAGCCGGGAGCTCAGCCGGACGGTGAAACCCTCCGGACCCGGCAGGAGGTCGACGTGGTCCCACAGCTTGCGGGTGAGCCACAGCCCCATGCCGCCCTGGGCGAGGTCGACGCCGTGCGCCGGGCGGAAACCCGGGAAGGGGACGTCGGTGCCGCCTCCCTGGTCGGTGATGGCGCACACCAGCCGCTCGCCGTCGGCCCACACGCGGGCCGAGACCGGGCGGGCGCCGTGCCGGAAGGCGTTGCTGGCGATCTCGCTGGCGGCGAAGTGCAGGTCGGCGGCCTGGTCCGGATCGGGCACGTGCGCGTGGATCACCGCCCGCAGCAACCGGCGGAGCTCGACGAGGGACGGGGCGTCGTCCACGGCCAGTGCGGGGGCGACGTCCTCCACCGGCTCGCGCGGGACCGGCAGCCGCCGGGCGTAGTCGGCAGGCTCCTCGAAGGCCTCGCTCGGGATGAGCCCACCGCCGGTGAGCAGCCAGGGGTGCGTGGCGGCCGCGCCGGCCAGCACCTCCGGGGCCAGCTCCCGGCGGTCGAACAGGCACAGCCCCGACACCGGCCGGGCGGCGAGCAGCAGGTTCACGGCGGCCTCGTAGCGCAGGCCCTCCCGCCAGTTGCGCGGCGCGGGCCCGAACCGGACCTGCCCCGCGAAGCGCAGCCGCCCCGAGCCGGTGCCCTGCGCCCGCCGCACGAGATCGTGGCTGGCGGCGACGGCGTCGGGCACGGTCGCCTCGAGCAGGCACAGCCGGGCGTCCTGCTCGACGGCCCCGGCCCGCTCGCCGAGCGCCTCGCTGATCAGCGCCGTCGTCGCCGGGGGGCAGGAGAGCACGACCAGGTCGTCGGCGCGCAGCCCCTCCTCGAGGTAGGGCAGGGTCGCGGCCAGCAGCTCGTCGTCGGAACCGACCAGCGCGGCGACGTGCGAGACGCCGCCGGGAGGGACCGTCGGCCCCGGCCGGGCAGCCGGCTGGGCCGACGCGGCGGCCGCAGCCACGCCCTCGCCGATCACCCGCGCCATCCGGTCTCCCGCAGCCTCGGACCGGAGCGACCCGGCCGACTGGTTGAGCATTCTGCGACATCGTCGGCCACGTCCTGCAGGAGGGCGCGGCGAACGCCGCGTGTTCACCCCTCGGGGTCGCTCGCCGCACCCCCGGCACACCGGGTGGCGGTGGGGGTCGCACCCCACCGCCCGCCCGGCGGTGTCAGTTCTGGAACGCCCCCGCCACGCTCCGCAGCTCGCCCGACATGCGGACCAGGTCGTCCGCCGCCGCCTGCATGGCGGCGACCCCCGTGGAGGTCTCCTGGGCGCCACGGGCGACCTCGGCGACGGTGCCGGCGATGGACCGGCCGCTCTCGGCGGCGTCCCCGATGGACCGGCTCATCTCGTTGGTGGTGGCGGTCTGCTCCTCGACGGCCGAGGCGATCGTCGTCTGGTAGTCGTTGATCTCCGCGATGATCGCGGTGACACCGCCGATCGCCCGGACGGCGCTGCCCGTGTCGGTCTGGATCGCCTCGACCCGCTTGGCGATGTCCTCGGTCGCCTTCGCCGTCTCCTGCGCCAGCTCCTTCACCTCGTTGGCCACCACCGCGAAGCCCTTGCCGGCCTCCCCGGCACGCGCGGCCTCGATCGTGGCGTTCAGCGCCAGCAGGTTCGTCTGCTCGGCGATGCTCGTGATCACCTTCACCACGTTGCCGATCTCCACCGAGGACTCCCCCAGTTTCGCCACGGTCGCCGTCGTCGTCTCCGCGGCCGAGACGGCGCTGCCGGCGATGCGGGCGGCCTCGGCGGCGTTGTGCGCGATCTCCCGGATGGACGCACCCATCTCCTCCGCGCCCGCGGCGACCGCCTCGATCCCGCTGCTGACCTCCCGGGTGGCGCGGGTGACGTCCTCGGCCTGCACCTGCGAGCGGTCGGCCGTGCCGGCGATGGACTCGCTGGTCGACGACAGGGTGCGGGCGGCCTCCTCGAGCACCTGCGAGGCCTGGCCGACCTCGCTGACGACGCCGGCGACCCGCCCCAGCGTGGTGTTGACCGCCCCGGCCAGCTGGTCCAGCTCGGTCCGGCCGGCGCCCTCGTCGAGGCGGCGCTGCAGGTCTCCGGTGCTCAGCACCTCGGTCATCTCCCGCAGCGGCCGGTCGATGCTCCGGGACACCACCAGCGACAGGGCCACGATGAGCGCGCTGACCGGCACCGCCCAGAGCGCCATGGCGACCAGCTCCGCGCGGAACGCGCCGTCGAGGTCGGCGACGTAGATGCCGGAGCCGATGACCCAGCCCCAGGGCTCGTAGCCGGTGACGAAGGAGATCTTGGGCTGCGGCTCCTCCTCGCCGGGCTTGGGCCACAGGTAGTCGACGAAGCCGCTGCCCTCGGCCTCGACGACCTTCACGAACTCCACGAACAGCTTCTTGCCGTCGGGGTCCTCGTTGGCCGACAGGTCCTGACCGTCGAGCTCGGGCTTGATCGGGTGCATGACCATGCGGGGGGTCATGTCGTTGATCCAGAAGTACTCCTCGCCGGAGTACCGCAGCCCGCGGATCCCGGCGGCGGCCGCCGCCTGGGCCTCCGCACGGGTCAGCTCGCCGGCCGCCTCCTGCTCGCCGTAGTGGGCGACGACGCCCAGCGCGGCCTCCACCGCCACCCGGGCCTGGTTGCGCTGCTCCTCCTCGATGGTCGCGCGCACGTGCAGCGCGCCGATCACGGCGATCGTCGCCATCCCGATCACCGCAACGAGCACCAGCGTCATCAGACGGGTGCTCACCTTCACGCGGCGCAGTCGCCCGGTCATCGAAACTCCTTCGGTCGGATCCCTCCCTCCCGTGGTCGGGCTGCGGGGGGAAGGATCAACCCGAAGGGGCGTACCGATGCCGAGCCGTGACGCCAGCCACCACTCGCGCCCCGCCCGCCTCAGCTCAGCGGCGCACGGAGACCGTCACCGTGAACTTCGGGTCCCGCCCGGTGACCCGCGTCGGCCCGACCACCCGGTTGAGCGCCGGGCGGTAGCGCAGCGCCGAGTTGTAGACCGTCCAGAGCTCGCCGCCGGGCCGCAGCATCCGGGCCGCCGCCACGAACAGCCGGTCGGCGGCGGTCGTGACCACCGCCGCGCCCACGTGGAACGGCGGGTTGCAGACCACGAGGTCCACCGAGCGGTCGGGCACGGTCGCGCCGGCGTCGTCGCGGCGCACCTCGATGCGGTCGGCGACCCCGTTGGCGACCGCCGTCGCCGCGGCCGAGGCGACGGCGGCGGAGGACTGGTCCACGGCCAGGACCCGGAGCTCCGGCCGGCTCCTCGCCAGCAGCGCGGCCAGCACGCCGGTGCCGCAGCCGAGGTCGACGGCGGTCCGCGCGTCGGGGGCCATCTCCGGGAGCGCCCGCAGCAGCGCGCGGGTGCCGACGTCGACCTTCGTCCCCGCGAACGCGGCGCCGTGCGCGCAGACGGTCAGGCCGAGGTCGGGGTGCTCCTGGCGCCGGGGGAAGGACGTCGGCCGCGGCCGCGGCCCGCGGGCCACCAGCACCCGGGACTTCTGCCGGGCCAGGCTCGCCTGCACCTCGTCGAACGAGTCCCGGAGGACGTCGTTCATCGCGTGCGTCATGTGCTTGACCCGTCCGCCCACCAGGACGGTGACGTCCGGGGCGGCGGACCCGGCGACCACCTCGGCGATCTCCCGGAGCGCGTCGAGCCCCTTGGGGGCCTTGACCAGCACCACCCGGGCGCCCGCCGCCAGCCCGGGACCCAGCGGCAGCGAGCGGTGGCGGCCCGGGAGGCCGACGCGCTCGGCGTTGGCGGCCAGCGCCCGCTCCCCCACCAGCAGGTCCTGGCTCACCCGCACGCCGGTCAACCCGTGCCGGGCGGCGAGCCCCAGGGCGAGCGCTCCGTAGGAGTCGTCGACGACGGCGACCTCGTCGGGACCGCAGCCGGGGACGAGGTCGGCCGCGAGGTCGAGCAGCAGCCGGTCGGTCGCGTCGACGGCGACCAGGTCGGGGGCCTCGATGTCCGGGGTGCGCCGGAGCGCGCCGAGGACCTCGTCGGGGCTGAGCGCCACGCCGGCCCTCAGCGGCGGGGCGTGGCGGCGACCAGGTCGGCCACGACGCGCGCGAGCTCGGGGCCGACGTCCTCCTGCAGGAAGTGACCGCCGCCGGCCAGCGTGGTGTGCGCCATCCCACGGGCGCCGGGCACCAGCTTCTGGAACACCCGCTCGCCCCCGCCGGTGATCGGGTCGCCGTCGGAGAACGCCGTGAGGAACGGCTTCTCCCAGCTCATCAGCACCTCCCAGGCCGCGCGGTTGGCCGTGGCCGCCGGGTCGTCGGGCGACGTCGGCACCAGCGCGGGGAACTGCCGGGCGCCGGCGGTGTACCGGTCGTCGGGGAAGGGGGCGTCGTAGGCCGCGACCACCTCGGGGGCGAGCCCGCCGACGGTGCCGTTGCCGACGATGCGGCCGATGTGGAACTCGGGGCTCTCCTGCGAGAACCGCTGCCAGGCCAGGAACGCCTCGCTCATCTTCTGGTCGCCGGTGGGCAGGCCGGTGTTGGCGACGACGACCCGGGCGAACCGGTCGGGGTTCTCGGCGACCAGCCGCAGCCCGATCAGCCCGCCCCAGTCCTGGCAGACGAGGGTGAGGTCGCGCAGGTCGAGCTCGTCGAGCAGCGCCTGCCGCATCCACCCGACGTGCCGGGCGTAGCTGTAGTCGTCGCGGGAGACCGGCTTGTCGGAGCGGCCGAACCCGACCAGGTCGGGCGCCACGACGCGCAGGCCGGCGTCGACGAGCACCGGGATCATCCGGCGGTAGAGGAACGACCAGGACGGCTCGCCGTGCAGCAGGAGCACCGTCTCGCCGTCGGCCGGGCCCTCGTCGACGTAGGCCACCCGCAGCCGCCCGCCCTCGCCGTCGTCGACCTCGACGTAGCGGGGCTCGTACGGGAAGTCGGGCAGGTCGGCGAAGCGCTCGTCGGGCGTGCGGAGGGTCTCCATACCCCCAGTCTTTACCGGCGGTGGGGGACGTGCTGGAACGGCCCCCTGCAGGGGTCCGCCACGAGCCTGCGAGCGGTGGGGGGCAGGGGGTCCTCTGTCAGACGCCGGGCAGGCCCACCGGGCAGGAGACGCCGGTCGAGTGCACCGGGCAGTAGCCGTTCGGCACCTTGTAGAGGTACTGCTGGTGGTAGTCCTCGGCGTAGAAGAACTCGCCCAGGGGCGCGATCTCGGTGGTGATCTCCCCGTACCCGGCCGCCTTCAGCCGCTCCTGGTAGGCGTCGCGGGTGGCCAGGGCCGCCTTCTCCTGCTCTGGTGAGGCGTAGTAGATCGCCGAGCGGTACTGGGTGCCGACGTCGTTGCCCTGCCGCATGCCCTGGGTCGGGTCGTGGTCCTCCCAGAACGCCTTGAGCAGCTGCTCGTAGGAGGTCACCGCCGGGTCGAAGACCACCAGGACGACCTCGGTGTGCCCGGTCCGCGCCGAGCAGACCTCGTCGTAGGTCGGGTTGGGCGTGTGCCCGCCGGCGTAGCCCGCAGCGGTCGAGTAGACGCCGGGCAGCTGCCAGAACACCTTCTCCACGCCCCAGAAGCACCCCGCGCCGAAGACGGCGGTCTGCATGCCCTCGGGGAAGGGCGGCTGGATGCGGTTGCCGTTGACGGCGTGCGTCTCGGGGACGTGGGGCAGCGGCTGCGCGCGGCCGGGCAGCGCGTCCTCGGCCGACACCGGCTGGGTCTTGGACCGGGAGAAGAGCATGACCCCACTCTAGGTCGGTCGTGCAACACCGATCCCGCCCCGAGCAGGGCGTCCGCCCGCGCGCGCGGGGCTTGCCGGGCGCCCGGGTGCGGCGCTACGGTCATTCCATAAGTTGACGCTTATGGAAAGAGGGACGCCATGACCACCATCGACCCCGTCTCGACGGCCGGCCTGGTCACCCGCGAGGTGCGCACCGGCTCCCGGGGCGGCGCCCCGACGCGGATCGCCGTCGCCCGGCGCACCTACCGGGCCGCCCGCGCCGACGTCTGGGGCGCGCTGACCGACGCCGAGCGGCTCCCCCGCTGGTTCCTGCCGGTGAGCGGGGAGCTGCGCCCGGGGGGCCGCTACCAGCTCGAGGGCAACGCCGGCGGGGTGGTCGAGAGCTGCCAGGAGCCCGAGTCCTTCGCCGTCACCTGGGAGTTCGGCGGGACGGTCTCCTGGCTGCGGGTGCACCTCGCGCCGTCCGACGGCGGCACCACCCTCGAGCTGGTGCACGAGACGCCGGTGGACCCGGAGTTCTGGGCGCAGTTCGGGCCGGGGGCGGTGGGCGTGGGCTGGGACCTGGCGCTCATGGGTCTGGGCCTGCACCTGGAGAGCGGCGGCCCGGTCGACCCCGAGCTCGCGGCGACGTTCACCCTGACGTCCGAGGGGGCGGAGTTCACCCGCCGGGCGGCCGCCGGGTGGGCCGAGGCCGCGGCCGCCGACGGCGACGACCCCGCCGCCGCGCGCGAGGCGGCCGACCGTACGGTGGCGTTCTACACGACCCCGCCGTCCGAGGATGCCGCCGGGAGCTGAGTGAACGGGACCTTCGAGGCGCTGGGGGACCGCACCCGCCGGCAGATCCTGGAGCTGCTCTCCACCGGGGAGAAGCCGGCGGGGGCGATCGTCTCGGGCCTGCAGCGGACCGCGCCGATCTCCCAGCCCGCCGTCTCACAGCACCTGCGCGTGCTGCGGGAGGCCGGGCTGGTCACGGTGCGCGCCGAGGGCACCCGCCGGCTGTACGCCCTCGACCCGGCCGGGGTCGTGGCGGCCCAGGCCTGGCTGGCGGCGCTGACCGATCCGCTGGCCGCCTTCGCGCAGCCCCTCGACGCGCTGGCGACCGAGGTGGCCCGGGGGCAGCGGGCCCGGCGGACGGCGCCGGGGCACCCGGGGGCCGCGGAGAGCGACGAACCCGGTGGCCACCGGGCGGGCTGATCACCACGACCTCGTCGCAGTCGGCGCACGCATCCACCGCCCGGCAGGATGGGCCGCATGCCGATCACGACCCGCGAATGGCAGCTGGCGGCCCGCCCGCACGGCGAGCCCACCCCCGACGACTTCCGGCTCGTGGAGCTCGAGCACCCCGACCCGGCCGAGGGGCAGGTCGTCGTCCGCATGCTGGTGATGTCCGTCGACCCCTACATGCGCGGCCGGATGAACGCCGGGAAGTCCTACGCGGCCCGCTGGGAGATCGGCGAGACGATGAGGGGCGGCGCGGTCGGCCGGGTCGTGGCCTCCCGCTCCCCCGCCGTCCCCGAGGGCGCGCTCGTGCTCGCCGACGCCGCCTGGCGCGACGTCGCCGTCCTCGACGCCGCGCACGTCCGGGTGCTGCCCGAGCTGCCCGGCATCCCGCCGAGCTACCACCTCGGCGTGCTGGGGATGCCCGGGCTGACCGCCTGGGCCGGGCTGTTCCGGCTCGCGGAGTTCCGGGAGGGCGACACCGTCTTCGTCTCGGGCGCCGCGGGCGCGGTCGGGAGCCTGGTGGGCCAGTTCGCGAAGCTGTTCGGCGCCGCGGCGGTCATCGGCAGCGCGGGGACGCCGGAGAAGGTGCGCTGGCTGACCGAGGAAGTGGGGTTCACCCGCGCCTTCGACTACCACGACGGCCCGGTGGCCGAGCTGCTCGCCGGTGCCGCGCCCGACGGCATCGACGTGTTCTTCGACAACGTCGGGGGCGAGCACCTCGAGGCCGCCATCGGCGCGTTCAACGAGTTCGGCCGCGGCGCGCTGTGCGGCGCGATCTCCGGCTACAACGCCACCGAGCCGGCGCCGGGGCCGCGCAACATGTTCATGATGGTCACCAAGAAGCTCAGCCTGCGCGGGTTCATCGTCGGCGACCACGCCGACCTGCGGGACGAGTTCACGACGAAGGTCACCGGCATGGTCACCTCCGGGGACCTCGTCGTCCGCGAGACGGTGCGCGAGGGCCTGGAGAACGCCGTCGACACCTTCCTCGACCTCCTGCGCGGCGGGAACACCGGCAAGATGGTGGTGAAGCTCGCCGACTGACGCCGGTTCCCGCCGGGCGCGACGGGGCAGAGCAGGGAGCATGTGGCTCTTCCTCACCCGCCGGCTGCGCATGTGGCTGATCCTGACCGTGCTCGTGCCGCTGGCCACCGGCCTGCTGCGCCGGCTGGGCCGTGCCCTCGAGCGGCGCCGCGGGCCGTCGACCGTGAGCAACGCCCTGCTGAAGGCCGGTGACCTGGGCGACCGGGCCCGGGCGACCCTGGGCGGCGGCCGCCGATCACGCCGGGCGTGACCGAGCCGGCCCTGGAGACCCGGCCTGCGACCGGCCGGCCCGCCGCGGTGGCGCTGTTCTGCCACGGCGGGACGGTGGCCAGCGTGGAGCCGCCCCGCGAGCGGGCGCTGTCGCTGGTGCGCATGCGCGCGATGGAGCAGTTCGTCTCCGCCGCCGGCACCGAGCGGGGGCTCACCACCTGCCTGCTGCGCTACCGGGTGGCCGGCTGGAACGGGGCCGCCGCCGACGCCTACGCCGACGTCCGGTGGGCGCTGGACCGCATCCGCGCCGAGCACGGCGACCTGCCCGTCGTCCTGGTCGGGCACTCGATGGGCGGCCGGGCGGCGCTCCGCGCGGGCGGGCACGACGGCGTCGCGGCGGTCTGCGCCCTCGCGCCCTGGACGCCGCCCGGTGAGCCGGTCGGCCACCTGCGCGACCGCACCGTCGCGATCCTGCACGGCCGGGGCGACCGATGGGTCCCCGCCCAGCTCTCGGCGCAGTTCGCGGTCCGGGCCCACCACGCGGGCGCCCGGGTCGCGCGGTTCACCATCGCCGGGGGGCACAGCATGCTGCGTTCGGCGCACCGCTGGCACGGGTTCACCCGCGACGTCGTCCTCGCCGGCACGGGGCTGGCGCCGCTGCCGCCCGGTCTCGCCGGAGCGCTGGACCGCCCGGCGCCCGAGGGGCTGGCCGTCCCGCTCTGAGGTCGGCAGTCCGCTGCGGTCGTCGGCACGACCGGACCTCGCAACGGCGCCACCCGCGGCGCTCCGGCCGGCGCTGCTGGGCCACCAGGTGCGGGAGATGACCGGCGGGTTCGAGTACCGGGCCCGCCCACCGGCAGCGCGGACCGCTGCAGCGGTTCCGCCGTGATCATGCCGCGCATCGCGCCCGGGGGCTCACCCCTCCGCGGATCCCGGGGCCGTCATCGGCTTGTGGCTCTTGCCGGCGATCGAGTCGGGCATGAGCGCCGAGAGGCGGCCCATCAGCTTGCTGCTCACCGAGCCGGCGAACACCGAGGTCTCGCCCTTCATCAGGCCCTCGAACCCCTGGCGGGCCACGAGCGCGGGGTCGTCCTTGCTGTCGCTGGCGCCGAGCTTGGTGTCGGTGAGGTCGGCGCGGTCGAAGAACTCGGTGTCCGTGGGGCCGGGGAGCAGGGCGGTGACGGTGACGCCGGTGTCGGTGAGCTCCTCGCGGAGGCCGAGCGCGAGGAACTGCACGAACGCCTTCGTCGCGGAGTACACGGCCTGGAAGGGCTCCGGCGCCTGCGAGGCCACCGAGGAGGTGAACAGGATCCGCCCCTCCCCGCGGGCCACCATGTCCTGCGCGACCCGCTTGGCCAGGTGCATCGTCGAGATGCAGTTCAGCTCCACCATCCCGATCTCGGCGTCGAGGTCGGTCTCGACGAACCGCCCGCCGACGCCGACGCCCGCGTTGAGCGCCGCCGCGCCCAGGGGCCGGCCGGAGCCGCGCACGGCCGCGACGACCTTCTCGACCTCGCCGCGGACGGTCAGGTCGGCCCGGATGGGCGAGACCGCGGCGCCGCGCTGGCGCAGCTGCAGGGCCGCCGCGTCCAGCTCGGAGTCCTCGGCGACGACCACGAGGTCGAAGCCGTGCTCGGCGAACTGCTTGGCCAGCTCCAGCCCGATGCCGCTGGACGCACCGGTGACGAGGGCGAGGGGTCGGGGCGTTGCGTCGGACACGGGACCTCCACGGGGCCGGGGACTGCGGGCGGCCCCTTCCGTGCCCAGATCCGCCCCGGTGCACTCCTCTCGCGTGTCGGCAGCGGTCCGGCGGGGGTAGCCCCCGCCCGTGCAGGTGCACGTGCGGCCGGCCCCGGACCTGCGGTGGCTGCTGGCCCGGCGGTACCGCTCCGCCGGCGAGCGCCCGCTCCCGTTCGACCCCGACGCGACGGTGGGCCACCTGGTGCAGGCGGCCGGGATCCCGCTGACCGAGGTCGGGGTGATCCGGGTGGACGGCGCGGCGGCGACGGCCTCCGGACGCGTCGGCCCCGGCGCGGTCGTCGAGGTCGACCCGGTACCGCGGCCGGTCGCCGTCCCGCCGGGCGGGTTCCTGCTCGACGTCGGGCTGGGCGCCCTCGCCCGGCGGCTGCGGCTGCTCGGGCTCGACGCCGCGTGGTCGAACGACGCCGAGGACCCCGGGCTGGTCGCGCGGGCGGCGGCCGAGGACCGGGTGCTGCTCACCCAGGACCGGGGCCTGCTCATGCGGCGGGCGCTGCCCCACGGCGCGCTCGTGCGCGGCGCCGCGCCCGACGCCCAGCTCGCCGACGTCCTCGACCGGTTCGCCCCGGCACCGGCCCCGCTCACCCGGTGCACGGCCTGCAACGGCGTGCTCCAGCACGTGCCCAAGGAGGAGGTGGCCGGGCAGCTGCAGCCGGGGACCCGCCGCAGCCAGGACGAGTTCTCCCGGTGCGCCGCCTGCGGGCGGGTGTACTGGCGTGGCGCCCACGCCGCCCGCATCGACGCCCTCGTCGAGCGGGCCCGGCGGACGTGCCGGGACAGGCAAGCCTGACCTTGGCCCCGGGGGGCCACGGGTCGGCCCCGGCGTGACACGCGGGCCGGGCAGGAAGCAGGCGACCACCCCGCCCCGGATCAGCCTGCGAGGCCGCCGTGTACCTGTCGAAGACCGAGGCCGCCGTCCTGCCGACGACGCTCCGCGCCCCCGCGCACCGCACCCCCCGCACCGATCCGGCCCGCCGCCGGCTGTGGACGATGCTCGGCCCGGCCTTCGTCGCCGCCGTCGCCTACGTCGACCCCGGCAACTTCGCGACCAACTTCTCCAGCGGCGCCGCGTTCGGGTACGCGCTGCTGTGGGTCATCGTCGCGGCCAACCTCATGGCGATGCTCATCCAGTCGCTGACGGCGAAGCTCGGGCTGGCCACCGGCCGCGACCTGGCCACCCTCTGCCGTGAGCGCTTCCCCCGGCCGGTCACCTGGGGGCTGTGGCTGCAGGCGGAGGCGGTGGCCATCGCGACCGACCTGGCCGAGATCGTCGGTGGTGCGGTGGCGCTGTACCTGCTCTTCGGGGTGCCGCTGCCGATCGGCGGGGTGATCACCGCGGCGGTCGCCTTCCTGCTGCTGGCCGCGCAGTCCCGCGGGTACCGGCCGTTCGAGCGGGTCATCACCGGGCTGCTGCTCGTGGTGGGGCTGGGCTTCGGCTACACGCTGCTCGGGTCCGGGGTGGACCCCGGCGGGCTGGCCGACGGCATGGTCCCCTCCTTCGAGGGCGCCGAGAGCGTGGTGCTCGCCACCGGTATCCTGGGCGCCACCGTGATGCCGCACGTGATCTACGTGCACTCGGCCCTCACCCCCGGCCGCTACGGCGACGCCGTGACCGCCGGCCGCACGCGGGAGGGCCGGGGCCGGCTGCTGCGCGCCCAGCGGCTCGACGTGCTGCTCGCCATGGGGGTGGCCGGGCTGGTCAACGCCGCGATGCTGGTCATCGCCGCCCAGCTGTTCACCAGCGACAGCGGCGTCGACAGCCTCGAGGGCGTGCACGCCGGGCTCGGCGACCAGCTCGGCACCGGCGCCGCGCTCGCCTTCGCCCTCGCGCTGCTGGCCTCCGGCTTCGCCTCCTCCTCGGTGGGCACGCACGCCGGGCAGGTCGTCATGGCCGGGTTCCTCAAGCGGCACATCCCCGTGCTCACCCGCCGGCTGATCACCCTCGCCCCGGCGCTCGCCGTGCTGGTGCTGGGCGGGGACCCGACGACGGCGCTGGTCTGGTCTCAGGTCGTGCTCTCGTTCGGCATCCCGTTCGCCCTGGTGCCGCTGCTGTGGCTGACCAGCCGGCGCGACCTCATGGGCGGCTGGGTGAACCGCCGCACCACCACGGTGGCCGGCAGCGTCGTCGCCGTCCTGATCATCGGGCTCAACGCCCACCTGATCGGCGGCCTGCTCTTCGGCTAGGCCCTCCGCGATCATGGAGCGGGGACCACGGGATCCAGCCCGCCCGTGGTCTGCGCGCCATGATCGCGGTGGTCTACGCTCGGTGGCACAACTGAACACCCATCAACAGCAGGGGAGCGCTTCGGCGCTGAGAGTGCGGGACACCGCAGACCCTCGAACCTGATCCGGGTCATGCCGGCGCAGGGAGTCTGGAGGAAAGACATGGCCGAACCGGCCGTCCGCCCGTCGTCCGCCGCGAACACCGGGCGGGAGCGCCCCGCCGTCCGGTGGCGCACCGTCGACATCGTCGTCACCGCCGTCCTGGGCGTCGCCTTCGGCGTCGTCTTCTGGGCCTGGAACCTGGTGTTCGGCGTGCTCGCCGAGCCGCTGGACTTCTTCCCGCCGCTCTCGGCGGTCCTCAACGGCGTCTACCTCATGCCCGGCGTGGTCGCCGGGCTGCTGGTGCGCAAGCCCGGGGCGGCGACGTTCGCCTCCACGCTCGCTGCCGCGGTGAGCCTGCTGATGGGCTCCCCCTACGGCGGGATCATCGTCGTCTACGGCCTGGTGCAGGGGCTGGGCGCCGAGCTCGGCTTCCTGCTCACCCGCTACCGCAGCTTCGGCTGGGGCACCGCGCTGCTGGCCGGCGTCACCGCGGGGCTGTCGACGGCGGTCCTCGACAACGTCCTCTACTACAGCGAGCTGGGCTTCCTGACCTTCCAGGTGCCCTACACCGTCTTCACGGTGCTCTCCAGCGTGCTGCTGGCCGGCGTCGTCGGCCTGCTGCTGGTGCGTGCGCTGGCCCGCACGGGGGCGCTCGGCGCCTTCGCGTCGGGCCGCGAGCGGGTCTGACGCGGCGGGTGCCCAGGAGGACCTCCCGGGACGCCCTGCCGCTGCTCCCCCCGGGGAGCAGCGGCGGGGCGCCGGACGCGCACGGCCCGTCGCGGGTCGTCGCCCGGGGGCTCGGCGTCCGGCACGCCTCCCGCCGGGCCTGGGCGATCACCGACGTCGACCTCGTCGTCGAGCCCGGGGAGCGGGTGCTGCTCACCGGCGCCTCCGGGGCGGGCAAGTCCACGCTGCTCGCCGCGCTCGCCGGGATCCTGGACGACGAGGGCACCGAGGTCACCGGTGAGCTGACGGTCGGCGGCACCTCCCCCCGCTCGGCGCGGGACCGGCTGGGCCTGCTCGCGCAGGACCCCGACAGCCAGCTGGTCATGACCCGCGCCGGCGACGACGTCGCCTTCGGCCTGGAGAACGCCGGCCTGCCGCCGGGGGAGATCTGGCGGCGGGTCGACGAGACGCTGGCCGCCGTCGGCTTCCGGTACGGCCGCGACCGGGCGACGCAGGCGCTCTCCGGCGGGGAGAAGCAGCGGCTGGTGCTGGCCGGGGCGCTGGCCCGTCGTCCCGGGCTGCTGCTGCTCGACGAGCCCACCGCGCAGCTGGACCCGGAGGGGGCGGCGCTGGTCCGCGATGCCGTCGCGCGGGCCACCGCCGACCGCTCGGCCACCGTGCTGGTCGTCGACCACGACGCCGCCCCGTGGCTGCCGCTGGTCGACCGGGTGGTGGAGCTGGTGCCCGGGGGGCTGGTCGCCCACGGTCCGGGCTGGCGGCCCACCCCGCGGACGGCCGGGCTGCGGCTGCCGCCCGCGCTGGACGGACCGGTCCTCCTCACCGCCGACACCGCCGGCTACACCTACCGGGGCGCGGGTCGGCCCGCCCTGCCGCCGACCGACCTGACGTTGCGTGCCGGCCGGGTCACCGCCGTCACCGGCCCGAACGGGAGCGGGAAGTCCACGCTCGCGCTGCTGCTGGCCGGGCTGCGGGCGCCCACCACCGGGCGGGTGTCCGCCGCCGCGGAGCTGGCCGCCGGCACCCGCCGGGACGAACCGGCCCCGCACCGGTGGCGCGCCGGGGAGCTGGTCAGCCGGATCGGCACCGTGTTCCAGCACCCCGAGCAGCAGTTCCTGACCGGCCGGTTGCGCGACGAGCTGGCGCTGGGGCCGCTGCGCTCGGGGGGCCACGCCGAGGCGGCCCGCCGCACGGCCGAGGAGCTGCTCGAACGGCTGGGGCTGACCGCGTTCGCCGACGCGAACCCCTACACGCTCTCCGGCGGGCAGCAGCGCCGGCTCTCCGTGGCGACCGCCCTGGCGACCGCGCCGCGGGTCCTCGTGCTCGACGAGCCCACCTTCGGCCAGGACGCCGGCACCTGGCGCGAGGTGGTGACGTTGCTGGCCGAGCAGCGGGCGCGGGGCTGCGCCGTCGCGACCGTCACCCACGACGCCGATCTCGTGACCGCGCTCGCCGACGACCGGGTGGCGCTGGGATGACCGCCTCGCTCGCGCTCGGGCCGGCGCCGGACACCGCGCTCTCCCGCATCAACCCGGTGGCCCAGCTGACCGCGATGGCCGTCGTCACCCTGGTGCTGCTCACCAGCCTGGACGTGGTCACCCCCGCGATCGTCGTGCTGTTCGAGCTGGCCCTCTTCCCCGCGGCCGGGCTCACCTCCGCCCACGCCGTCTGGGTGCGCACCTGGCCGATGCTCGTCGGCGCGGCCGGCGTCGGCCTGGTCAACGTCTGGCTGGCCGAGGACGCCTCGCTGGTCACCGGCGTCGGCCTCGCGCTGCGGGTGGTCGGCCTGGCCCTCCCCGGCGTGCTGCTGGTCGCCAGCACCGACCCGGTGCGGCTGGCCGACGCGCTCACCGTGCACTGGCGGGTGTCCCCGCGCTTCGCGTTCGGCGCGCTCGCGGCGCTGCGGCTGGCGCCGCTGCTGGTCGCCGAGTTCGAGGCGCTGCGCCTGGCGCGGCGGACCCGCGGGGTGGAGGCCGGGCGCAACCCGGTGGCGCGGGTGCGACTGCTGACCGGCATCGGCTTCGCGCTGCTCGTCGGCGCGGTCCGGCGGGGCTCCCGCCTGGCGACGGCGATGGACGCGCGCGGCTTCGACTCCGGCATCCCCCGCAGCAACGCCCGCGGTTCGAGCCTGCACCGGCGCGACGCCTGGTTCGTCCTCGCGGCGGTGGTGGTGTGCGCCCTCGCGGTCACGGTCAGCGTGCGGACGGGTTACTGGTCGCCGATCTTCGTCGGCTAACCCTGTGATCTCGGCTACACCAGGTTTGACGGACCCGGCGCGCGCACATGAGTGATGGTCAGGCCTTCCCCCGATCGGTGGGCCGGCGATCGAGGAGAGCACAGGCGTGACAGGGCAGGCGGCCGGCACGATCTGGCCGTCGGCATACCCACCTGCGGCCGAGCCGGTCCTCACCTGGCGCCTTCGCGACGTCGCCGAGCTGCCCCGGGTACGCGCGCAGGTCCGCGCCCGCATCACCGGCCCCGGCGTCGACGACCTCGTCGACCGGCTGGTCCTCGCGCTCGACGAGATGGCGTCCAACGCGCTGCGCCACGGCGGCGGTGAGGTGCGGGCGGCGCTCCGCACGGCCGGTGACGGCTACCTGCTCGAGGTCACCGACCAGGCCCCGCAGACCCCGCCCACGCCGGCCGTCGGCCGCGATCCCAGCCGCGGCGGGCTCGGGCTCTACCTGATCGCCGAGCTCGCCGCCGAGCACGGCTGGTACGTCGAGGCGGAGGCCAAGCACGTCTGGGCGCTGCTGCCGCGCTGAGCGCCCGCGGTCAGTCCTGCGCGTGGAGCCGGACGGCGACGAGGGCGACGTCGTCCTGCAGCCCCTCGGGGCGCAACCGCTCCAGCAGGGCGTCGCACAGCTCCGGGAGCGGCCGGCCGGCCAGCTCGGCCAGCGCCGAGCGCAGCCGGGCGGTGCCCTCGTCGAGCGAGAGGTCGCGGCCTTCGACCAGGCCGTCGGTGAACAGGAGCAGCGTCGTGCCGCGCGGCACCGTCACGACGGTCTCGGTGCGGCGCGTGGCCGGCTCCACCCCGAGCATCAGCTCGGCCCGCTCGCCGGCCAGCTCCTCGATCCGGCCATCCGGCCGCAGCACCAGCGGCGGCGGGTGGCCGGCGTTGGACCAGCGGAGCCGGGTCAGGCCCGCGGCCCGCTCCTCGTCGCTCTGCTCGACGCGGACGACCGCGGCGGTGGCCAGGGTCCCCATGCCCAGCCCCCGGATGGCGAAGTCGAGGTCGGTGAGCACCCCGGCCGGGCCGATGTCGCGGTAGGCGATGCCGCGCAGCATGCCTCGGAGCTGCCCCATGGCCGCGGCCGCCGCGGTGTCGTGCCCGACGACGTCGCCGATGACCAGCACCGTCGCGCCGGAGGGCTGCAGGAACGCGTCGTACCAGTCGCCGCCGACCTCGGCGACCGCCATCGCCGGGTGGTAACGCGCCACGATCTCGGAGTGGTCGGGCTGCGGCGGCGCGGTGAGCAGGCTGCGCTGCAGCCCCTCCGCCAGCCCGCGCTGCTGCTCGTAGAGCCGCGCGTTGTCCAGCGCCAGCGCCATCCGTCCGGCGACGTCCCGCGCCGTCGCGACGTCCTCCTGGTCCGGCAGCGGCCGATCGGCGGAGCGGTAGACGCTGAGCGCCCCGAGGGTCCGCCCCCGTGCCGAGAGCGCCAGCGCGATCGCCGACCGGGGCGCCAGCTGCCAGAACACGTCGCTGACCTCGCCGGCGGGAAGGGTCTGCCCCACGGCCGCGCCCACGTCGGGGACCACCAGGACCTGCCCCGAGGCCAGCGCCCGCAGGATCGGGGCGTCGGGCGGGATCGAGGCCAGCCGCAGGCCGGCGTAGCGGCGGACGACCTCCCGGAGCTCCGGGTCCCGGTGCCAGCTGGCGACGTCGCGCATCCGGCCGTCCTCGTCGACGACGCTGAGGATCGCCCAGTCACCGAGCTCCGGCACCAGCAGCTCGGCGACCCGCTGCAGCGCCTCCTCCTCACGTGGCCGGGTGTCCAGCGACGCTGACATGGCCGTGGTCGTGTGCGCGACCAGCGCGAGGCGGGTGGCGCTCCGTCGGGCGTGCTCCTCGGCCGCCCGCCGCTCGGTGACGTCGAGGAAGGAGACCGACAGCCCGTCGGGCGTGGGCCAGGCACGCACCTCGAACCACGCCTCCAGCGGCTGCGGGTAGTAGGCCTCGAAGACCTGCTCCTCCCCGGTCGCCACCGCCTCCCGGTAGTACCGCTCGAAGTCGCTGCCCAGGGCGGCCGGGAAGAGCTCCCAGATCACCTCTCCGATCAGCTCGTCGCGGGAGGCGCCGAGCACCCGCTCGGCCTCGGCGTTGACGTAGGTGAAGCGCCACTGCCGGTCCACCGAGAAGAAGGATGCCTTCATCGCCTCCAGCAGACGGGCGATCCGGACGTCCTCCTGTCGTTGCGGCGTCGTGTCGAACCCGGCGCCCAACAGCCGCACCGCGGTCCCGCCGTCGTCGGAGACCGCCCGGCCCCGACCCCGCACCCAGCGGGTGCCCCCCGTGGGCAGGACGACCCGGAACTCGGCCTCGTAGTCACCGCGCCCGTCGATGGCCGCCTGGAGGGCCTCGGTCGTCCGCTCCCGGTCGTCGGGGTGGACACGGGAGACGAAGGCCTCGATCGTCTCGTCGAACTCGGGCCGCGCGTAGCCGAACAGGTCCAGCATCCGGTCGTCCCAGAGCAGCCGCCCCGTCGAGAGGTTCCAGTCGAAGCTGCCGATACCGGCGGCGTCGATGGCCAGCTCGAAGCGGACCCGGTGGGCCTCGTACTCGGCCGTGAGCGCCATGAGCTGCAGCTCCGTGCTGACCGAGTCGGCGAGCTGGCGCAGCAGGGCGATGTCGCGCTCGCTCCACTCCCGCGTCCCGGGCTCGTAGGCGCAGAGCGCGCCGATCGGCTCGCCACCCGCGGCCCGCAGCGGGATGCCGAGGTAGGCGCCGACCTTCCCCGACCGGACGGGGCTGCGATCGGCCAGCCGTTCGTCGCGGGCGGCGTCCGGCACGACGAGGCAGTCGTCCTCGGCCACGGCGACGGCGCACAGCGAGTGGGAGACCGGCAGCCGGACCCCGATCCCACCCGGTGGCAGCCCGGTGCCGGCGACCGCCGTCTGCACCTCGCCGACGAGCGAGACCTGGACGGAGGCGCAGTCCAGCAGCCGGGTCGCGAGGTCCGTGAGCCGCTGGAGGCTGCGGGAGCCGAGGGCCTCGGGGACCAGCCGGCGGACCAGCTCGACGCGGCTCCCCGTGCCGGCCACCGCACCGAGGCGGGCCGGCCCGTCGGGGAGCTCGGCGGCGGTCACGTGGGTTCTCCTCCACAGACGGTCCGCGGGTGGCCGACGACACGGTGGTTCCGGGCACGGCAGAGGAGGAGAGCCTGTCACACCGGTGCACCCGACGCGTGTACCCCGTTCGCGGGAACCGGCGGCCGGGGCGGGCACCCGCGCGGGGACCGGACCGGTCAGGGGTCCGGCCCGCTCGTGCGGGCGCCCGCCGTCCGGCGGGAGAGAGCGGACGGCGTCACCCGTCCACCGGCGCGTGCCCACGGTTCCCGCGGCGTCGTCCTGGGCGTCGTCCGGAGCACCGGGCCGGGGACCGGGGACCGCGACCCCGGGCGACGTCGGCACCCTTGCCGGCCGGGAGGGCCGGTGGCCCGCCACGCCGCAGCCGGCCAGGTCCCGGCCGGTCAGAGACCCGGGCGGTCGCGGAGGGATCGCGCCGCCGGGTACCGGCAGGGGCCTGTCGTCCACCGCGCCGGACGGTTCGCAGGACCCGCGGTCCCCCGCCGTCCGCGATCCGTGCCTCCCTGGAGGGTCCGCGCGCTGCGTGCGGGAGCAGCAGCCGGGCGGGGGGGTCGAGGCCGGATCGGTGGAGCGGAGAGGTCTGCGGGTGCCCGGAGGAGGCACCGTCGGGGAGTGGGCCAGGTGCGGCCGAGGTCGGCCGAGGAGGACGTGCTCGAGGGCCGGGTCGACGGTCTGCGACCACCCGGGGAAGAGGGTGGCCGGTGCCGGCGGGCTCGACGGGAGAGCGGAGGACGGCGTGCCGCGGCTGGTGCCGAGGTCGCGCTGCAGGGTCAGCCTGACGCGGAGGGCGCCGGGCGGGAGTGCGACGAGGGCGCCCGCGGGGTCGACGGCTCCGGGCAGGAGCCGCTCGCGGGCTCGGTTCGTCGTGGCGAGCCCCAGACGGGGGCCGGATCACCCCGCGCCCCGGCTCCACCGGATCCCTGCGGAGATCGCGGTGCCGGCACCCGGCGGGCCGGTGGCAGCGGTGCGAGGACGCGGACCGGGATGGACGGCGGCGTGGACCGCGCCCCGTACCGACCCGGGGACGGCCAGTCCCGCGGTGGACGCCGGCCGGCGCGTGACCGGCTCGGTGCCGCGGGGTCCGTGGAGCCCGGGTGGGGAGTGGGACGGGCGGTCGCGTCAGGTGCGGCCGTACCGGTTCGCGACCCCGGCGGCGTCGCCGGTCCCGCGGGAAGGAGCGCCGCGGCGGGGGAAGACGCCACGGGCTGGATCGAGGGGGTGCTGGGCAGCTCGCGCAGCACCACGGGCGGGTCGAGACGGCGGAGCGCCCGGGCGGCGGGCCGGCCCCACGCGAGGTGCTGACCCCGCTCGCCGGCGCCCCACAGCGCCATCCGCCGGGTGAAGGCGCGCAGCGCGGCGCGGCGCCGGCCGGGGACCGGCACGGGGGGTGCGGCGGTGCGCCAGGCCAGGTGCTGACCCTGGTCACCCGCGCCCCACAGCGCCATCCGGCGGTTGAGCCCGCGCAGCCCGCCGAGCGGCTCGCGGAGAGGCTCGGGCACCACGGTGACCCTCGGGGTGAGCACCGGCGGTGCGGCCGCCCGGGCGGGCGGTGCCGGCTGGACCGACCGCAGCGGGGCCGGCCGGGCCGACCGGTGCGCGACCGGCCGGGTTCGGGGGCGGGGACGCGCCTCGTCCGCCCGGTCCAGGACGTCGATCAGGCCCAGCAGCGTGCTGGCCGGCTCATGCGGGGAGCGGTCGGCGCGCATGGCCACGGAGGCCGGCCCGAAGGCCTGCCGGCTGCTGCTCATGTCGCCTCCCGAAGTCGTGTCCGCAGCAGGGGAAGGTGCCGCGGACAAGGAGAAAACTAGGGAGCGGCGGGCCCGCCGGCCGGGTTCTCCGACACCCCTCCCGGGCCGCGTGACCGAACCGTTGCCCAACCCATCCGCACCGGTCGGTGACCCCTCCTCCGGCGCATGTCCTTGTCGATTCGACGGTGCTCCCTGAGCGTGGGGGAGGTCGGTGCGGGGCGTCGGTGACCCCGCGGGGCTCCGGCGCGCCCGGCGTGTCGGGGCCGGCTGACCGGGCTGCGAGGATGCGCCGGTGACCGACCGCACGCCGCTGGTGATCGACACCGACCCGGGCATCGACGACGCCCTCGCCATCCTGCTGGCGCTGGCCAGCCCGGAGGTGGACCTGCAGCTGGTCACCACGGTGCACGGCAACGTGGAGCTCGCGCAGGTCACCGAGAACGCCCTGCGGGTGCTGCATCTGGCCGGACGCTCCGACGTGTCGGTCGCCGCGGGCGCCCGGGCCTCGCTGGTGCACCCCCAGCCGGAGCGGGCCGGGCACGTGCACGGCCACGGCGGCCTGGGCGGGGTGGAGCTGGCGCCCTCGCCGGCGGCGGTGGACCCCCGCCCCGCCGTCGTCGCCCTCGCCGAGCTGCTGCTGGCCTCCCCCACCCCGGTGACGGTCGCCGCGATCGGCCCGCTCACCAACATCGCGCTGCTGCTCGCCGTGTACCCGGAGGCCGCGGAGCGCATCGGCCGGCTCGTCGTCATGGGCGGGTCCGCGGCGCGCGGCGGGAACGTCACCGCCGCCGCCGAGTTCAACATCTGGTCCGACCCCGAGGCGGCGCAGGCCGTCCTCTCCTCCCCGGTGCCCACCGTCCTGGTGGGGCTGGACGTCACCCTGCCCACCGTGCTCGGCGAGCAGGGCATCGCCCGCTTCGCCGCCGCCGGCCCCGTCGGCCGCAGCGCCGCGGGGATCCTCCAGCAGTACCTCGACCACGCCCGCGACGCGTACGGCACCGCGGGGGTGGTGGTGCACGACGCGCTCGCGCTCACGGAGGCGATCGCGCCGGGGACCCTGGGCGCGGTGCGGCGCGACGTCGTCGTCGACACCACGCTGGGCGCGGGGCGGGGCCAGACCCTGGTCGACCGGCGGGCGGTCTCGTGCTCGCCCACCGCGGTCGAGGTCGCCGAGACGGTCGACAGCGACGCCGCCGTGGAGTTCCTGGTCTCCCGGCTGGCGCGGCTGGACGGCTGACTAGCGGGTCTGCGCGCCCGCGACGATGCCGACGGCGATGTCGCGCAGCTTGCGGTTGTAGCGCTGGGACGCCTGCCGCAGGATCTCGAACGCCTGCTCGGCGTCGACGTGCTGCTGGGCCATGAGCACGCCCTTGGCCTGCTCGATGACGGCCCGCGACTCCATCGCCAGCCGCATGTTGCGGGCCTGGTCGGCCAGCTGGGCGTGCGCATCGGCATTGGCGACCGCCACGGCGATGACCTCCGCCGTCTCCAGACCCGCGGCCAGCGCCTCGGGCGTGGCGAAGGCCGCCGGCTGCGTCGAGTAGATGTTGAGCGCGCCGATCCAGGACCCCTGGTAGGGCAGCGGGATCGACAGGGAGCTGCGCACCTCCGTCTCGCGCACCCGGGTGATGTAGCGGGGCCAGCGCTCCTCGGTGCCCATGTCGTCGACGCGCAGCACCACCCCGCCGCGGCCGGCGTCGATGCACGGGCCGCCGTCCTCCGCGTACTGGAACTCGTCGGCCACCAGTGCCATCTCACCGCAGTAGGCGGCGGTGAACGGCTTGTCGGCGCGGATCAGGGTGGTCGAGACCGCCTCGGCGCCGGGGATCGCGCGAGCGGCGATCGCGGTGATGTCGCCCAGGACGTCGCCCAGTTCCCGGCCGCCCAGGGTGACCCGGCTGAGTTCGCGCAGCACGTCGTCCACCGGCACAGTCTGCCTGGTGGCGGCCGGAACGCTCGCCCCCCTTCGCGCGCCGGGGCCGCATCGGTCAGGATGGTGCGGTCCGGGACGGGTCCCGGAGCGCCTTGCGGAGCGGACGCGAGAGGACGAGATGGCCGACGAGCTGGCCCACGACGCGTGGCCGAGCGCGCCCGTCCCTTCCGTCCCCGGCGACGTCTGGCACTGGCAGCTCGAGGCCATGCAGGTGGTGTCCCGGGTGCGCACCGACCTGCGCGCGCGGATCGCCCACCCGTCGGTCTCCGCCGCCTCCACCGAGGACGCCCGGGACGGGCTGCTCCTGGTCTTCGAGGAGCTGGCGTCCAACGCGCTGCGGCACGGCGGGGGCGACGTGCGGGCGCTCGTGGTCGCTGGGCCCGCGGGCTGGCTGCTCGACCTCAGCGACGAGGCCCCCGACCGCCCGCCGGTGCCGGCCGTCGACCGCGACCCCGCCCTCGGCGGCATGGGGCTGCACCTCGTCGCCCAGCTCTCCGTCGACTACGGGTGGGAGCAGCGGCCCGGCCGCAAGCACGTGTGGGCGCTGCTGCCCTCCGGCAAGGAGACGGGCGAGCCGCTGCGCGAGCGGCTCCCCGAGCAGCGCTCCCCGGGCATCACACGCGACTGAGCACGGTCGGCGAGGCGCCAGGCGGGGCCACCGTCACCGGCGCGGGAGCCGATCGATGAGCTCGAGCACCACCTCGTCCACCGCCCGCCCCGCGTCGATGCGGAGGCACGGCCCCCCACGGCGCGGAGGCCGCCGCACGTGCCAGCGCATCAGCCCACGAGGGCTCGGGCACGTGCGTCAGGCCTCGCACCCGACGTTCCAGCCGACGCCGGTGCTCAGCCCCGTCGTCGATGGTCAGCAGCACGAACACAGCTCCGCTCCGCCGTTGGCTGCCGCCACCCGCCAGGTCTCGCGTGCCGGCTCGCTGTCGCTCACCGCGTCCACCACCACAGAGGTGTCGAGCGAGAGGTTCTGCTCGGCCACGACCCTGGCCACCTCGCACGCCGCCACGCCTGTCTTCCAGCCGCGTCGGAACCCGACGCCCAGGAGCGCATCCTCGATCGGGTCGAGGGAGAGGTGGGAGGCCCCGATCCGGGCAGCGAGCGCGGCGGCGACCGCGGACCTACCTGTGCCCGGCAACCCGGAGACGACGACCGACACCCGCTCACCGTGCCGGGTCGGGTGGGTCGTCGCCAGCTCGAGCCGTCCATGGGCTTCGACGCGAGCCCCATGGAGCAGCTGGGCGATCGGCTCTCGACAGTCGTAACCACTCCCGCCCGAACGCGCCACCGGTCACCTTCGACGTCCTCCGGGCCCGCACCGTGCTGACCAACCCTTACGACTGAGCTGCGGAGACTGTCGGTGGCCGCCCCTACGGTGCAGGTGTGTTCCCCGGTGAGCCGCCCCGCGCGCCGGAAGACGGCGTCCCGATCCCCTGGGTGCCCGACACGCACGCCCCCGGGCTGAGCGACCTGGAACTCGTCGCCGACATCTGGGCCGCCGACGCCCGCGAGGCCCGGCACGCCGCCGAGCGCGCGGAGGCGATCGCCGCGCTCGCCCGGCGCCGCTCCATCGACCGCGACCGCGACTTCGGTCCTCTCGGCGGTCCGGGGCTGGACAGCCGGCTCCGCCGATCCGAGGTGCTGGCCCAGGTGAGCGAGACCTTCGTGTCCGAGCTCGCGCTGATCCGCAACTGCTCGGAGGTCGAGGCCGAAACGCTGGCCGTCGAGTCGATCCTGCTCACCACCCGGCTGACGGGCACCTGGGACGCCCTCTACGCCGGCCGCATCGACGTGCGCAGGATGCGCGCCCTGGTCGACCTCCTGTCCACGGCCACGCCGGACGTCATCGCCGAGGTGGAACGCCGCGTGCTGCCCGACGCCGGCCGGCTCACCGTCGCCCAGCTGCGCGCCCGGGTGCGCCGGGCGCTGGCCCGCCTGGACGCCGACGCTCTGGACGAGCGCCGCAAGCAGGCCGCCCAGCGGGCCGACGTCACCACCCGCCGCACCGGCGACGGGATGAGCCAGCTCGTCGCCGACCTCCCGGTCCACGTCGCCGCCGCCTGCGCCGACGCCATCGACCAGTACGCCCAGCTGCTGCGTGCCGACGGCGACTCCCGCCCATCGGCGTGCTCCGGGCCGCCGTCGCCGCCGACCTGATCTTGCGCCCCTGGGACACCTCGCGGCCTCCGGTCACCGCCGTCCTGACCATCCACGCCCCGCTGCCCTCGTTGCACGACCCCGACGACGACGGCAGCAGCCAGCCGGCCGCAGAGGTCGCCGGCGAGGTCGTCACCGCCGCGCAATGCCGGGAGATCCTGCACGAACTGGACATGCTCGGCGTCGGTGCTGCACCGGCTGGCGGGTGCGTTCAGGTGGCCATCGGGAACCCGGCCGACGGGCGGCTCGTCGCCGTCGCCACCCGCGGCCAGCTCCGCCGGGCCGCCGGGCACCGCCGCCGCTCCCGCAAGCGCGGGAAGAGCGCGACCAGCCGGTTCACCGCAGGAGACGAACGGCCCGAGAGCGGGCCGGGTCTCGGCCCACCAGCACCGACAACCGCCTACGCACCGACCGCCGCGCAACGCCGCTTCCTGCACGTCCGCGACCGGCACTGCCGCATGCCCGGCTGCCGACGACGCCCCGGACGCTGCGGCATCGACCACGGCACCCCCCATGCCGAGGGCGGCCCCACCGACTGCTGGAACCTCTGCTGCCTGTGCCGCCGCCATCACCGCATCAAGACCTTCGCCCGCGGCTGGCGCTTCCACCTGCACAAAGACGGGCGCCTCACCGTCCGCACACCCAGCGGCGTCTCCCGCACCACCCGCCCACCCGGCTGGAGCCACGACCCCGAACCCGACCCACCCTGGCTCGACGAACGAGCACCACCCGACCCGCAGCGCCGCTGAGCCGCGTCACCTCGCCCGGGCGACCGCGGCGCAGAAGCGGGCGGCGTCGGCCCGGACCTCGCCCATCGGGCCCAGCAGCTCGTCCTCCGCGACCTCCCGCACCGCCGCCCGCAACCGCCGATCCGCCGCACGGGCCCGCCGTCGCGCCCGCAGCGCCACCAGCGGTCTGCTCAGCAGCGCCAGCAGGAGCCCGGCGAGCAGCCCGCCGACCAGCAGCAGGGTGGGCAGGGGGATCCCCTCGACCCGGGGCAGCGGCACGACGTCGTCGAGCTGGAGGAACCCGAGCGCGACCAGGGCCAGCAGCCACAGCGCGCCGACCAGCGCGGTGGCCAGGAGCAGCCACTGCAGCCCGGCGGCCGCCCGCTGCCACAGCGGCACCCGGTCCGGGCCCAGGTCCGCGCCCCCCACCGCGCGGTCCAGCGCATCGGCCAGGCGGTCCTCGCGGACCTCCGCCGTCCGCCGCAGCTCGTCCCGCCACGCCGGGGCCAGCCCCTCCCCGACGGCGTCGCGCGCCTCGCGGACGGCGGTCGCCATGCGGGCCCGCTCGACCGCCCCCGCCGCCGGCAGGGACGTGCGGGCGCGCTCGTCCCCGAGGTGCAGCCGCTCCAGCGGGTCCGCGCGCAGCCGGCGCGTCCACCGGACCGGTGGCCAGCCGGTGCGGCCGGTCCCCTCCCGCCGGGTCGAGCGCTCCACGGCGGCGGTCACGGTCGGGACGCCGGCCGCCGCGGCCAGGGCGTCGGTGAGGTCGTCGGCCGGCTCGCGGGCCGGCTCGTCCCCGGCCGATCGCCCCCACCGCCGCGACCGCCCGGCACCGTCCTCGGGGCAGTGCGCCGACAGCTCCGCCGCGCTCCCGCGGACGTCGGCCAGCAGCCGCTCGGCGGCCGCCCGGCGGGCGCGCACGCGCCGGGCGAGCTCGCCGCGCAGCTCCGCCAGCCCGTCCCCCGTGCGGCCGGAGACCGCCAGCAGCGGGGTCGCGGCCAGCCCCTCCCGGTCCAGCAGGCCGCGCAGGTCGGTCAGGCAGGCGTGGGCGGCGGCGGCGTCGAGCCGGTCGACCTGGTTGAGCACCACCAGCAGCACGCCGGCGTGACCGGCCAGCGGCGCGAGGTACCGCTCGTGCACGGCCGCGTCGGCGTACTTCTGCGGGTCCAGCACCCAGACCAGGACGTCGACGAGCTCGACCAGCCGGTCGACCTCCAGCCGGTGCTCCATCCGGACGCTGTCGTGGTCGGGGAGGTCGAGCAGCACCAGGCCGTCGAGCGCGGGCTCGGGTTCGCGCCGGTGCCGCCGCGGCACCTGCAGCCAGTCGAGCAGCCGGTCGGTCCCGTCGTCGGCGGTGCCCCACACCGTGGCGTGCGCGACGCCGGTCGTGGGGCGCCGCACCCCCGGCGTGCTGACCTCGCTGCCCGACAGCGCGTTGAACAGCGTGGACTTGCCGCTCCCCGTGGCGCCGGCGAGCGCGACGACGGTGGCGTCGCCCAGCGCCTCGCGCGCCCCGGCCTTGGCCAGCACCGCCCGGGCCCGGGCCACCTCGGGCGCCGCCAGCCGCCCGTCGGCCACCTCGACCGCCTCCCGCAGCGCGGCCAGCCGGTCGGCCAGCCCGCGGTCGGAACCCCTCATGCGCGGCGCGCCTCGAGGAGCGCCCCGGCCGCGGCCCGCAGGTCGTCGGCGGCCTGGGGCGGGGGCGCCACGGCGACCACCAGCCCGTCGAAGCGGTCCTGCTCGTAGCGCAGCAGCGCCTCCGCCCGCTCGTCGAGGTCCGCCCGGGCCTGCTCGGCCAGCGCCCGCACCGCGGCGTCGCCGAACACGGCCTCCAGCACCCGCTGGCCGACGGCGGTGGTGCCGCCCGCGACCGCGACCTCCCCGCCGAGCAGCCCGCCGGTCTGCGCGAAGACCGCGACCATGACCACCGCGCCGGTCCCGCTCACGCCCCACGACAGCAGCCGGGCCCGCGAGCGCTTGTCTGCGCCCTCGCTGCGCACCAGGTCCAGCACCGCGCCCTGCCAGTCGCGCACCTGCGCCGCGGCGGCCTCGGGGAAGTCGGGGGAGGCGGCGGCGAGCTCGCGCTCCTGGCCCGCCAGGAGCGCCGGACCGGCCGGCAGCGAGCGCCAGGCCGTGACGGTCCGCTCGGCGGCGCGGTCGGCCTCGGCGCGCAGCAGCTGCTCGACGCTGCTCTCCAGCGCCCCGCGCAGGCTCTCGTCGGGAGCGGGGCGCCCGGTCAGCGCCGCGGCCACGCGGTCCCGCGCTCGGCCGACCCGGCTCTGCAGCGCCCGCATCCACTCCCCCGTGCCCACGAACTCCTGCCAGCGGGCCAGCACCTCACCGCGCAGCAGGCTGCCGCTGCGCACCCCCTGGTCGATCCCGTCCCGGGCGGTGTCGTACGCCGCGGCGGCGGCCTCCAGCAGCGCCCCGGCGGCGGCCTGCTGCTCCTCCACCGCCGCGGCGACGGCGGTGGTGCGCTGCTGCAGGCTGTCCAGCGCCCCGGCGAGGGTCTGGCGGACGACGGCCGCGCGCTGCTCCTGGTCGGCGGCCAGCCCGTGCAGCCAGCCCCGCAGCGGCGCGACCTGGTCCTCGGGCAGCCGGCCGTCCTCGAGCGGGCGCTCCTCGACGACGAACAGCCGCGCGGAGGCCAGCCCGGCGTCCCGCAGCATGGCCGCGAGGTCGGCGGCGATCTCCGCGGCGGCCTCGGGCGGCACCCGGTCCAGGACGACGGCCAGCGCCGTCCCCCGCTGCTCGGCCGTGCGCAGCAGGTCCCACGGCACCGCGTCGGCGTAGCGGGCCGCGGTCGTCACGAAGACCCACAGGTCCGCGGCAGCCAGCAGCTGCCCGGCGAGGTCCCGGTTGGCGGTGACCACCGAGTCGACGTCGGGGGCGTCGAGCACCGCCAGCCCCTCCGGCACGTCGTCCCGGACCACGAGCTGCAGGGTCCCCGGCCCGCCGTCGCCGCCGGTGACCCGCGCCAACCCCGGCAGCACGCGGTCGCCGGAGAAGCTGGCGGCGTCCGCGCGGGAGCACACCAGCACCGGGGCGCGGGTGGTCGGGCGCAGCACGCCGGCCGTGGTGACGGGCGCGCCCACCAGGCTGTTGACGAGCGTGGACTTGCCGGCGCCGGTGGAGCCACCGACCACGGTGAGCAGCGGGGCGTCCAGGTCGCTCAGCCTGGGCAGCAGGTAGTCGTCGATCTGGTCGGTGACGCCCCGGGCGGTGCGGACGGCGTCGTCGCGGCCCGCCGTCGTGAGCGCCAGGGGGACGGCCGCGACCTGGTCGCGGAGCACCGAGAGGGCCTCGGTCAGACGAGGCGGCGACGGGATCACGCTGCTGCTCTGCCCCGGGACGGCGTCGGCTACCCGCCCGATCCCCGGCAGGTCACTTCGCCAGGCGCGCACGTTCCTCGCGGAGGGCCTGGAACACCCGGCGCCGCACCCGGTCCTGCTCGCGTTCCTGGACGTCGAGGAAGCGGATGCTCAGGACCCAGCGCGCGCCCCGGGCGTGGACGCGGATGACCTCGCCCCGGGCGGCGAGCGGGCCGTCCTCGAAGCGGATCGTCAACGCCATCGTCGTCCCGACGTCCGGCAGCATGCCGAACCCCTCGAACTGGACGCGCAGGCCGGCCTCGCTGACGTCCATGGTCTCGCCCGTGAGCTCCACCCCGCCCAGGTCGGCCTCCACGGGGACGACGACGCGGCCGCGCACCGCCGCCCGGCGCTGGCTGTGCTCGGCCGGGCCGGTCGCGCTCAGCCGCCAGCGCACGGCGGCACCCGCCTGCACGTCGAGGACCTCCGCCGGCAGCATCCGGTGGCCGTTCTCGCTGCGCCAGTGGACCTCGACGGCGTCGCCGGGCTCGACGACCGAGCCCTCCACGAACTCGCTCGCGGAGGGGCGCACGGAGATGACGCCCTCGTGGACGACCTCCACCCGGGCGCTGACCGCGACGTCGGTGCCGGAGAGCCGCACCTCTGCCTCGGTCTGCTCCGTCGGGTGGTCCGCGCCGGGAACGCTGCTCATGGTCCTCTTCCGCTCATCCGGTGCTCGGCCGGCGATCTCCCCGCTCGTCCGCCCGGGAACGGTAACCGGCGGCGACGGGCGTGCCGAGGCACGGTCGGCCGACGCGCCGGGGCGGACCGGTCCCGCTCAGCCCGCCGGAGCGGGCGCCGGCGGCACGATCCCGGCGCCGACGGCGTTGCGCGTGGTCTTGGCCCGGTAGAGCTGCTCGTCGGCCCAGGACATCAGCTCCAGGGGGTAGGCGTCGGCCCCGCCCGCCGTCGCCACGCCCAGGGAGAGGCTCAGCTCCGCGGCGTCGAAGCCGGGCGGTCGCAGCAGCCGCGCCTCCCGCCGGAGCTCCTCGGCCACCGCCGTCGCCCGCGCCCCGTCGGCCCCGGGCATGAGGACGGCCAGCTCGTCGCCGCCGAGGCGGGCGACCAGGTCCCCGCCGCGGACACGCGACGACAGCAGCCCCGACACCGCACGCAGGGCGTCGTCCCCGCCGGCGTGGCCGTACCGGTCGTTGACGTCCTTGAAGTGGTCGAGGTCGACCAGCACCACGCTCAGCACCTCCCCCCGCTGCCGGGCCCGGGCGCAGACCTCGGCGAGCTCGGCGTCCCACCGGCGGCGGTTGGCCACCCCGGTGAGGGGGTCCTCGTGGCTGAGCCGCTCGAGCTGGGCCAGCAGCACGCCGGTCCGCTGCTGCTCGCGCTCCAGCCGGACCCGCGTGTGCAGCTCGCGGCTGTCGAGGGCGTAGCGCCGCAGGTGGGCGAGGACGGCGATCAACGAGGCGGTGGCGAGGTACACGGTCACCGCCACGAGGTCGCCGGGGGAGAGCCCGTCCTCGGCCGTGGCCGACGCCAGGCCCAGGGCGGCCCAGGAGACGACGACCAGCGCGACGGTCCAGCGGGGGTGGGCGACCAGGACGCAGCCGCTGCCGTAGATGGCGAGGGTGAAGCCGAGCAGGTGGTACCGGGGGTCCTCCGAGCGCGTGACCATCCAGGCGACCTCGGCCTGCACGACGGCCAGCACCAGGAAGGTCAGGAGCTCGGGACGGCGGCGCCCCAGCGGGAGCCGCCACAGCGCGACGAGGGCGGCCAGCATCGGGATCTCGCAGAGCAGCCGGACCACCAGGAACGACGCGGCGTCGCGGCTCTCGGTGGCCAGGTCGACCAGCGACCACAGGGGCACGGTGACCAGGGCCACCCAGCCGACGAGGAGCCCGGCGGTGCGGGCCCGCTCGGTGCGCTCCTCGGCCAGCCCCGGCACGGCGTGCGCCAGCCGTCGCGTCTCGGCGACCCGGCCCCCGCGCGGCCGCGATCCCGCCTCGCCGGCGGGCGCCGGTGACGGCAGCACGTCGCTGCGGCGGAGCGCGGCCACCAGGCGCTGCGCGAAGGAGAACGACACAGTTCTGCGATCGGCAGCGCGCCGGGTTCCCTGAGCAGTTCCCGGGGTTCCCACCCGTCCGGGTGACCCGGCCGCGTCCGCCCAGGTCAGCGGCGGGGTCAGCCGCCGCGGCGCGCGGTGAACCCGGCCACGAAGTCGCGCAGGCTGCGGGTCGGGCGCAGCCAGGCGCCGTCCGGCGGCAGCGCGTCGAGGCGGACCCGGTCCAGCGGCTCGACGAAGGCGCCCGGGACGTCCTCGATGTCGATGAACTGGAGGAGGTCCGAACCGATCGCGTAGCCGGCCACCTCGCTGAAGGCGACGACGACGACCTCGGTGCCCTGCCGGACGAGCTCCTCCAGCGGGTCGGCGAAGTTGCGCCCGTCGCCCGAGAAGACCACCAGCCGCCGCAGCCGGTGGCTGTGCGCCCGGACGGCGATGTGGTCGAGCATGTCCTGGTCGATGTCGTCGTCCGGCTGGCTCTTCGGGCGGGCGAACACCGAGTAGCCGAAACCGCGCAGCGCCTCGACCCACCGCTGCAGCGAGC
Source organism: Blastococcus sp. SYSU DS0510 (assembly GCF_054050835.1). Lineage (NCBI taxonomy): Bacteria > Bacillati > Actinomycetota > Actinomycetes > Geodermatophilales > Geodermatophilaceae > Blastococcus > Blastococcus sp. SYSU DS0510. Next base: position 57,192 of record NZ_JBJHAC010000021.1, read on the forward strand.
CGGGCTGCGGGGGGATGTTGGCGAACACGCAGGCCTCGACGTCGGGGGCATCCGTGGACGCCGGGTCGCCCGCGCCCTCGACGAACCAGGCCGCGATGGCGTCGAAGCGCGGCCGGGACGCCGCCGTCGGCCGGGCGCCGATCACCGTCGACAGGGTCATGTCGATGTTGGGGGCGTCCCAGATGAGCAGGTCCAGGGCGGACCGCGACCGGCCGTCGTCGACGGGGACGGCCGGCCGCTCGGTCGGCTCGGGCGCGGCGGCCTCGGAGATGTCCAGCACGGGGACAGTCTGCCCGGGCGGGCCGACCGTCGTCCCCGCGGGCGGCGCGGCGGGCTCGGTGGCGCGGGGCGGCCCGGCGGGCGCGGTGGCGCGGCGGCCGGGGCGGCGCAGGTTCACCCGAGCGCGGGGACGGCGCGCCCGGCCATCGCCAGGGCGCAGAGGTCCCCGCCGGCCTGCTGCACCTCGCGCACCCAGGCGGGCAGCCGCTCGGCCGGCATCGGGTGGCCCAGCAGCCAGCCCTGAGCCATGTCGCAGCCGGCCTCGCGGACCATCCGCAGGTGGTCGGGGGTCTCGATCCCCTCGGCCACCGAGCGGATGCCGAGCGTCCGGGTGAGCCCGACGATGGCCGCGAGCACCGCGCCCGTCTCACCGGCGGCCACCCGCTCAGCGGCGGCGAGCAGCGACCGGTCGATCTTCAGCGTCCCGATGGGGAGCGCGAACAGCTGCGCCAGGGACGACCAGCCGGTCCCGAAGTCGTCGATCGCGACGCGGACGCCGAAGCCGCGCAGCACCGACAGCTGGTCCTCCGCGCGGGTCGGGTCCTCGGCGACGCTTGTCTCGGTGAGCTCGAGCACGAGCTGGTCGGCCGGGAGACCGGAGTCCTGCAGGGCCAGCCGCACGTCGCGCACCAGCGTCTCGGTGGAGAAGTGCCGGGCGCTGACGTTCACCGACATCCGCAGCGAGAGCCCCGCCGCGGCCCACTCCGCCGCCTTGCGGGTGGTCTCGCGGAGCAGCCAGCGGGTGATCGGGATGATCTGCCCGGTCTCCTCGGCCACGGAGAGGAAGGTGTCCGGCGAGAGCAGCCCGCGCTCGGGGTGCTGCCAGCGCACCAGCGCCTCCACGCCGTCGATCTGGCCGGTGTCCAGGCGCACCACCGGCTGGTAGTGCACCACCAGCTGGTCGATGGCGTCCCCGCGCAGGCGGGTGGCCACCTCCAGCCGCCACCGGGCCGCCTCGCGCAGCGCCGGGGAGAACAGGTGCACGCGGTCCCGGCCCGAGCTCTTCGCGGCGAACATGGCGGCGTCGGCGTCGCTGAGCAGGTGGTGGGCGTCCCGGACCTCGGGCCGGGCCACCGCCACGCCGATGCTGGCGCTCAGCGGCACGGAGATCTCGCCGGCGGCGAAGGGGCGGCCGAACGCCGTCTGCAGCCGGAAGGCGAGGGCCGCGGCCTCGGCGGAGTCGCAGCCGTGCGCGAGGACCACGAACTGGTCGGCGCCCAGGCGCGCCACGGTGTCGCCCGGGCGGAGCTGCTCGGAGAGCCTGCCCCCGACCAGGCGCAGCAGCTCGTCGCCGACCTGGTGGCCCAGCGAGTCGTTGACGGTCTTGAAGGCATCGAGGTCGACGACGAGCAGCGCGATGCCGCCCCGGTGGTCGGCGCGCAGCGCCTCACCGGTGAGCTCGAGCAGCCGGGCGCGGTTGGGCAGGCCGGTCAGGTCGTCGTGCTGCGCCCGCCAGAGCAGGTCCTCGCGGGCCCGCACCTGCTCCGTGACGTCGTTGTGCGTGATGACGACGCGGCCCTCGCGGTCGACCCGGGTCGCCTGCAGGTGGAACCAGGAGATGCCCTGCCGCGTCCGGCACGAGTAGTCGTAGGCGAAGCTCCGCCCGTCGGAGCGGGAGGTGTCGTCCAGCAGCGCCCTCAGCCCCTCGGCGAGCCGGGCGTGCTCCGCGGGCGCCAGGCCGCGGGTCATGACCTCGAGGTAGTCCTCGCCCTCGCGGCCGGGCCAGGAGATCTCGGGCAGCAGCTCCTCGCCGTTGCGGAACCAGGCGCGGTTGGCGGACGTGATGCGGCCGTCGGGGCCGATCAGCACGGTGGGCGAGGGCAGCGCCTCGAGCACGGCCGTGAGCCCGCGGATCTGGTCGTCGCGCTCCTGGTCGGTGCGCCGGCGGACGTCGATGTCGCGGAACAGCACCGCCGCCCCGGCGGGGTCGGGGAACATCCGCACCTCGTACCAGCGGGAGCGCGGCTCGTAGAAGAAGTGGAACTCCCGCGCGCGGCCGTCGGCGAGCAGTTCGCGGTACTGCTCCTCGGCGAGCGAACCGCGCAGGGCGGGGAAGGCGTCGCGTGCGTCGCGGCCCAGCAGTTCGTCGGCCCGGTGCCCGAGCAGCCGCTCGGCCGCCTCGTTGAGGTAGGCGAAGCAACCTCGCGAGTCGAGGCGGTACACCGCGTCGGGGACACCGCTCAACGGGTCGGGCCGGCGCTCCGGGGACCGGTCGTCGCCTGGTTGCACGCTGCCCGCTCTCGTCCAGATGGGTCGTCCAGCGCGCTCACGCGGACGCCGGGGGGCACGGGCCGCTCGCGAACACGACGGGCAGCACCTGAGCCGTCCCCGAGAGTAGTAGCCCGCGACCGATTCCTCAGGGGGCGGCGACCTCGGACCGCCGGACGATCTCCCCCACGGCGGTGCCTGCGGGCAGGGTGCCCAGGACGGTGCCGGCCTCCCCGCCCAGGCGGGAGGCGCAGAAGGCGTCGGCGACCGGCGTCGGCGCGTGGCGGAGCAGCAGCGAGCCCTGCAGGCAGAGCGCGAGCGATCCGGCGATGCGGCGCGCCCGGAACGGCAGGCCGTCCCGGTCGCCCAGCTCCGCGGACAGCCGCTTCACCGCGTCGTCGAAGCGGCGGTCGGCCCCCCGGGCGAGCTCGAGCTCGGCGGTGACGGCGGCCAGCGACTCCGAGCTGCGGTCCAGCGCCCGGAGGACGTCGAGGGCGATCACGTTGCCCGAGCCCTCCCAGATGGAGTTCAGCGGCGCCTGCCGGTAGAGGCGCGGCAGGCCGGACTCCTCGACGTAGCCGTTGCCACCGAGGACCTCCATCGCCTCCGCCACGACACCGGGGGCGCGCTTGCACACCCAGAACTTCGCCGCCGCCCCCGCGAGGCGCAGGAACGCGACCTCGCCGTCGTCCACCGCCGCGGCGAGCCGGATCGCCAGCGCCGTGGCGGCCTCGCTCTCCACCGCGAGGTCGGCGAGCACGTTCTGCATGAGCGGCTGGTCGGCGAGCAGGGCGCCGAAGGCGCGCCGGTGCCGGGTGTGGTGGCCGGCCTGGGTCAGCGCCGCGCGCACGGTGGCGGCCGAGCCGAGCACGCAGTCCACCCGGGTCATGTTGACCATCTCGATGATCGCGGGGACGCCCCGCCCGGGCTCGCCGACCAGCTCCCCCGTCGTCCCGTCGAACTCGACCTCGCTGGAGGCGTTGGAGCGGTCGCCGAGCTTGTCCTTGAGACGTTGCACGTGGAACACGTTGCGGCTGCCGTCGGGGAGGACCCGGGGCACGAGGAAGCAGGAGACGCCCTCCTCGAGCTGGGCCAGGACCAGGAAGAGGTCGCTCATCGGCGCGCTGGTGAACCACTTGTGCCCGGTGAGCCGGTAGGTGCCGTCGGGCTGCGGCACGGCCCGGGTGGTGTTCGCGCGGACGTCGGACCCGCCCTGCTTCTCCGTCATGCCCATGCCGGCGACGAGCCCGCGCTTGGCGGCGGGGTCGGCGAGGCCGAACTGGTAGGCCCGCGCGGTGAGCCCGGGCTCGTAGCGGGCGGCCAGGACCGGGGCCCGGCGCAGCGCGGGGACCACCGCGTAGGTCATCGTCGTCGGGCAGCCGTGGCCCATCTCGACCTGCGTCCAGCCCAGGTAGCCGACGGCGCGGCGGACGTGCGCGTGCGGGCGCGGGTCGGCCCACGGCGCGCCGGCCAGCCCGTGCTCGAACGCCGTCCGCATCAGCTCGTGCCAGGCGGGGTGGAACTCCACCTCGTCCACCCGGTGGCCGTACCGGTCGTGGGTGCGCAGCCGCGGCGGGTTCTCGTTCGCCAGCCGGCCCCACTCCTGCGCCTGCTCGCTGCCCGCGAGCCGGCCCAGCCCGGCCAGCGACGCGAGCGTCGCCTCGTCGGCGTGCCGGCGGCAGGCGTCGGCGAGCGCGGCGTCCCCGGCGATCGGGTCGTGCCCGACCAGCGGCGGGACCTGGTTGGTGACCTCGTGGGTGGCGGGCATGACGGCACGGTAATCGAGCGGGGGGCGCCCTCCGGCCCCGTTCCGCCCGCCTGCGGGGGTTCAGGCGCGCACGAGGCGGGCCAGGGCGAGGCGGGCGGCGGGGGCGTACGCCAGGACCAGCGGAGCCGGCCCGGAGAGCCGCAGCCCGGTGGTCGTCCCGCCGCCGGGCCCCTCGGCGACCCAGTGCAGCAGCCGCACGTGCAGCGGCCCGACCGCCACCCGCCACGACCACCGACGGGCGGCCTCGTCGACCTCCTCCACGGTGAAGGGCACCGCCAGCCCGAGGGGACCGAGGACGCGGCCGGAGAGCCCGGGGGCCAGCCGGTCCGCCGGGAGCTCCACGCCGGTGATCTGCGGCGACCAGCCGGGCCAGCGGGCCGGCACGGCGTACCGCTCCCAGACCTCGGTGGGCGGGGCGGTGCCGGTCGCGTGCAGGGTCAGCGTCGTCACCGCCCGGAGGTGCCCCGGCCGGCCGCGCCGGACACCCTGCGCCGTCAGGCCGGGGGGCCGCCCAGCAGCAGCGACCGCAGGAGGTGCATCGCCATCGTCACGGAGCGCTGCCGCACGGCCGTCCGGCTGCCCGGGACCGCGAGCGAGCACTCCTCGACCCGGTCGGGCCCGACGACGCACAGGTGGACGGTCCCCACGGGCTTGGCGTCGGTCCCGCCGCCGGGGCCGGCGATGCCGGTGATCCCGACGCCGATGTCGGCCCCGAACCGGGCGCGGACCCCGTCGGCCAGCGCGCGGGCGACCTGCGGACTGACCGCGCCGTGCTCGGCGAGCAGCGCGCCGGGCACCCCGAGCAGGGCCTCCTTGGCGCCGTCGGCGTAGGCGGTCACCCCGCCCAGCACGGCGGCGGAGGAGCCGGGCCGCTCGGTGAGCCGGGCGACGAGGAGCCCACCGGTGCACGACTCCCCCGCGGCGATGGTCAGCCCCCGCTCGGCGAGCGCGCCCGCGACCAGCTCGTCGAGGGTCGGGCCGGTGGAGAAGAGCGTGCCGGCGTACCGCTCGGCCAGCAGCGCGGCCAGCCGGTCGTAGGCGGGCTGGGCCGCGGCCGGGAACCGGGTGACGATCTCGAGCTCGCCCTCGCGGAGGCAGGTGGTGATCTCCAGGCCGCCGAGCTCCGGCTCGGCCTCGCGCAGGGTGGCGGCCAACTGGGCCTCCAGCGTGCCCCAGAGCCGCAGCGTCTCCTGCCGCAGCTCCGCAGCGCCCGCCAGCGCGGCGCGGGTCGGAGCCGCCGCGGTGGCCGCGGACCACATGCCGCGCAGCTCCCCCGGGGGCCCGGGGAGCACGAGCACCGGTGGCCCGGTCCGGCCCGCCGCCGGGGGGACGACGAGGCCGGGCGCGGTGCCGACCGGCTCGAGCACGGTGGCCCCCTCGGGCACCAGCGCCTGCTTGCGCACCCCCGCCGCGGTGGACGCCGGATCGGCGCGCCAGCCCCGGCGGGCCATGAGCCGCTCGACCATCCGGCCGATCCGCTCCTCCAGCGCCGGGTCGAGAGCGAGCGCCCGGCCCTGGAACTCGCCCACCACCTGCGCGGTCAGGTCGTCGGCGGTGGGTCCCAGACCGCCGGTGGTGATCAGCAGGTCGGCGCCGGTACCGGTCAGGAAGGAGAGCGCGGCCACGAGGTCCTCGGGCCGGTCGCCGACGACGACCACGTGCCCGACGTCGACACCCAGCCGGCGCAGCTGCTCGGCGAGCCACGGGCCGTTCCGGTCGGCCACCCGGCCGGTGAGGACCTCGGTCCCGGTGACGACGATTCCGGCGCGCGTGACCACGGCCCGACCTTAGGGGCGCGCGCCCGGTCCGGCAGGCGGGGGCGTCCCCTCCTCCGGGTGGCGCACGGACCACCGGGCCCGGCGCGGCTAGCGTGCTGGCTGCACCGCCGGCGACCGGTGGTCCGCCGGAGCACGCCTGGAGGCACCCGTGAGCACGTCGTCAGAACAGCAGACCCCCACCGCCCAGCCGACGACCCAGGAGCTCCCGGTGGCCGCGCCGGCCTCCGGCACGCCGACGACGGTGCAGCAGCTACCCCCGCCCTCGGCGCCCGTCCGGCCCCCGGCGCCGCAGCCCGTCCCGTCCACGGATGCCGGCCCCGCGGCCCCCGTCGGCGCGGCCCAGCCGACCGGTCCGGTCGACTTCATCCCCGGCCTGCCCGGTGCGGGCACCTCGACCCCTCCGCCGGACGCCGCCCCCGCGGAGCAGCCGCGCGCGCCCCGCGACCGGACCGCCCTGGCCGGCGTCGGCCTGGTGGCGCTCTCCGTGGTCCTCCTCGAGCTCGGCCTGACCCTGCGCTTCGGCACGGAGTCCGCGTGGTCGGCCATCCCGCTCTGGTCGGCGTTCGCCACCGTCTGCGCCCTGCTGGGCCTGGCCGCGTTCGCCGGCGCCGTCCCGGCCGCCCGGCGGCTCGGCGCCCGGACGGTCTGGCGGATCGCCGCCGGCGGCCTCACCGGCCTGGCCGTCTTCTGGGTGCTGGTCGTGCTGCCCGGTGCCGGGACCGACCGTGGCTTCCTGCTCACCGCCGCGCTCGGCGCCCTCGGCGGGGCGCTCTGGCTGGGCGCGGGCGGGACGGACCGGGCGGACGCGGCAGCGCCCCGCGGCTGACCCGCTAGCCGCGGCCCCGGCCGTTGCCCCCGCCGTTCCCGTTGCCGCCGGCGTTGCCGCTCCCGTTCCCACCCCCGTTGCCGTTCCCGGACCGGTCGTCACCCTGCCCGTCCGCGCCCTGCCCGTCCTCGCCCTCGCCGTCGTCGCCCTCGCCGTCGTCGTCACCGCCGCCGTCCCCCACCGGCACCGGGACGGGGACCACCGGCGCCTCGGGTGCGGGCGCCACGGGCGCCGGGGCGGGCTCCGGCTGCGGTGGTGCGATCGCGTAGGTGACCGTGACGACCGCGCCTCGGGCGACCGCGCCCACCGGCGAGAGCTCCAGCACGTGGTCGGCGGGGACTGCGGCGCTCTCCCGGCCGACCAGCTCGACGCCCAGGCCGGCGTCGGCCAGCTCGCCCTCCACCTCGGCCACCGGGCGGCCGACGAAGTCGGAGGCCGCGAGGGTCACCGGCTCGGGGGCCTCGCTGGTGCCGGTCCCGGGGTCGGCGGGGGCGTCCGCCCACACCTGCAGGGCGGCGATGCCGAGCCCGACCCCGACCACGAGGGCGGCCAGGGGCGCGAGGAGGCGCCGCCGGAGCGACCGCGGCGCCGGGACCGCGACGGCGAGCGGATGGGTCGCCGCCGGCCGGGGCACCGGCACCAGCGGCCGGCCGGCGCGGACGTCGTCGACGGCATCCCGGAAGGCGGCACCGTCGGCGAAGCGCTCGCCCGGGTCCTTGAGCAGCGCCCGGTCGACGAGCGTGCGCACCTGCTCCGGGACGTCGGCCGGCAGCGGCGGCGGCTCCTCGCGGAGCTGGCGCAGCGCGATGTGCACCGAGTTGTCGCCGTCGAAGGCACGATGGCCGGCGAGGCACTCGTACCCGATCATGCCGAGGGCGTAGACGTCGCTGGCCGGGCCGGCCTTGCTGCCACCGGCCTGCTCCGGGGAGAGGTAGTGCGCGGTGCCCACGACCTGGCCGGTCTGGGTGAGCGGCGCGCTCGCGGCCGACCAGGCGATGCCGAAGTCGGTGATCTTCACGGTGCCGTCGTGGCCGACCAGCACGTTGCCCGGCTTCACGTCCCGGTGCACCAGGCCCGCGGCGTGCGCCGCGGCCAGGCCGGCCGCGGTCTGGTGCAGCACGTCCAGGGTGCGGTCGACACCGAGCCGGCCCTCCCGCTGCAGCACCTGGGCCAGCGACTCCCCCTCGACGAGCTCCATGACGAGGTAGGCGAGGGCCTCGCCGTCGCCGTCGGTGGTCTCGCCGTAGTCGAACAGGGCGGCGATGTTGCGGTGGGTGAGCAGGGCGCTGTGCCGGGCCTCGGCGCGGAAGCGGGCCAGGAAGGTCGGGTCGCCGGCGTACTCGCTGCGCAGGACCTTCACGGCAACGGACCGCCCGAGGACGACGTCCCGGGACCGCCAGACCTGCCCCATGCCGCCGGTCGCGAGCAGCGAGAGCAGTTCGTAGCGACCGCTCAGCAGGCGCGACGACGGCGGCCGGTGCCGCGAGTTCACGGCAGGGTCGTGCCGCTGGACGACGTCGTCGTGGTGGGCGTGGTGCTGGCGGTGGTCCGGCCGGGCTCCGTCGTCGTCGGGGTCGGCGACGTGGTCGGGGTCGGCGACGGGTCGGTGGTCGGGGTCGGGGTCGGGCTCCCCGGGAGGCTGGCCGTCGTGCTGGCCGGCGCGCTGCTGCTGCTGCCACCGGTGCCGGTGCCGGTGCCGGTGCCGGTGCCCGCGGTCGTCGTCGCGGGGGCCGGGGCCTCGGTCGTCGGCGCGCTGGAGGGGACTTCCTGGTCGACGGCGGCACCGGTCACCGCCGGCGCACGGCGCTGCTCCGACGTCTCCGGGGCGGTGGCGTAGCGGAGGACCACCTGGTCACCGGCGCGCAGCGGGCGCCCGGCGGGCTCGACCCCGGTGACCCGGTCGGGGACGACGTCGTCGCGCACCTCCGCCCGGACGGTGACGGTCAGACCAAGGTCGGCCAGCCGGTCGGCCACCTCTCCCACCGGCCGGCCGAGGTAGTCCTCCGCCGTCAGCACGATGCTGCCGTCGATGCGCTCTGTGGCCGCGGCGGCGCTGTTCGGCGGCGCCCCCTGGGTCAGCGTCTGCAGCAGGGTCGCGGTGATCCCCGCGCCGGCCAGCAGCCCGATGAGGGGCAGCAGGACCACCGCGAGCCGGCCACGCCGCCGGGCGACCGGGGGGCGGGCGCCCCGGGACCCGGGGCGCTCCCCGGTGGGCGGTCCGCCCGCGGGACGCCCCGGTGCGGCGCGGCGCCGCCGCGGGACGGCGTCGACGGCGACCGTGCCCGGATCGAGCCGGCGACCGGCCTGCACGTCGGCGACGGCGGCGGCGAAGCTGGCGCCGTCGGGGTAGCGCGCGGCGGGGTCCTTGAGCAGCGCGCGGCCGATCAGCGTCCGGACGCCGGGAGGCAGCTCGCCCGGCAGCGGGTCGGGGTCCTCCTGCACCTGCTTGAGCGCGATGGTGACGGCGTTGTCGCCCTCGAAGGCCGGGTGCCCGGTGAGGCACTCGTAGCCGATGAGCCCGAGCGCGTAGACGTCGCTGGCGGGGGTGGCGTGCCGCCCCTCGGCCTGCTCGGGGGAGAGGTACTGCGGCGTGCCGATGACCTGGCCGGTGCGGGTGAGCGCGACGCTGCGCGCCGACCAGGCGATCCCGAAGTCGGTGATCTTCACGGCGCCGTCGGGGCGCACGAGGATGTTGCCCGGCTTGACGTCGCGGTGCACCAGCCCGCTCCGGTGGGCCTCGGCCAGCGCGGCGGCGGTCTGCCCCAGCAGGGAGAGCGTCGTCTCCGGGCCCAGTCGGCCCTCCCGGCGGAGCAGCGCCGAGAGCGGCTCCCCCTCCACCAGCTCCATCACCAGGTAGGCGAGGGTCTCCCCCGACCCGTCCCGGGCGGTCTCCTCGCCGTAGTCGTAGACGGCGGCGATGCCGGGGTGGTTGAGGGCGGCGGCGTGCTGGGCCTCGGCGCGGAAGCGGGCGACGAACGTCGGGTCGCCGGTGTATTCACTGCGCAGGACCTTGACGGCGACCGGGCGGTGCAGGGCCTCGTCGAGCCCGCGCCAGACCTGCCCCATGCCGCCGGCGGCGATCAGCTGCTGCAGTTCGTAGCGGTCTCCCAGGCGCCTGCGTCCTGGTTCCACCACGGGGGTCACTCCTCGTCCGTCCGGCCCAGCGCACGGGCCGTGGCGCCGCGCGACCGGGTCATCGTCCACTACCACCGAGGATGCCCCCTCCTGCCCCAGGTGCCCCACCCGCCACACCGGCGTGCCGGTTGCAGTTCGTGCACGGAGGGCTACCCGGCCTGTTGCCCGGGCACGCCGGCGGGCGACTCCGCCGTCCTCGTCCTCGTGGTGCGCAGCCCGCGTCGCCGCGCACCACGAGGACGGCGGCTGCGCGGCGAGGCCGGCCCCGCACGCGGGCGGGACCCCGCCTGGCAAGGTGACCGCCGACAGGGCCGCGCCGTGCGGCCGACCGCGACCGGAAGGCGGGGCGCCGATGCCCGACACCGTGACCCGGGAGGACGCCGGCGGCGTCGCGACCCTCACCCTGCTGCGCCCTGGGCTGACCCACGCCTCGCGCGGCGAGCTGCTGGCCGCGGTGAACGACATCGCGGCGGACGACTCGGTGCGCGCAGTGGTGCTCACCGGGACCGGCCGCGCCTTCTGCGTCGGGCAGGACCTGGGCGAGCACCTGGCGGAGATGCAGGGGGGCGCCGAGGCCCCGCTGTCCGTGGTGGAGCGCGAGTACAACCCGCTGGTGCTGGCGCTGGCCGGGCTGCGGGTGCCGGTGGTCGTCGGGATCAACGGCGCCTGCGCGGGGGCGGGCCTGGGCCTGGCCCTCGCCGGTGACCTTCGGGTGGCCGCGGCCGGGGCGAAGTTCACCACCGCGTTCACCGGCATCGGCCTGTCGAGCGACTCGGCGCTGGCGGCCCGGCTCGTGCACTGCGTGGGCGGCTCGCGCGCCACCGAGCTGCTGCTGCTGCCCGAGCCCTTCCTGGCCGAGACGGCCGCGGAGTGGGGGCTGCTGCACCGCGTCGTGGCGCCGGAGCAGGTGCTGCCCGAGGCACAGGAGCTGGCGGCCCGGCTGGCCGCGGGCCCGACCGCCGCCTACCGGGCCGTGAAGACGGTCCTCGCGACCGCCGCGACCGACTCGCTGGAGGAGACGCTGGCCCTGGAGGGGCGGCTGCAGGCCGAGGTGGGGCAGTCCGCCGACCACCGCGAGGCCGTCGAGGCCTTCATGGAGAAGCGCGCGCCGCGGTTCACCGGCCGCTGAGGCGGCCGGGTCGCAGGACGGGTGCACCTGCCGCCGGGCGGGCGGGCGGGGCCGGCGGCAGGGCGTTCAGGGGGTCGCCGTCGCCGGGCGACGCCGTCACCGGGCGAGCGCGACGCAGGCCTGGCAGACGTCCGAGGCCTGCACCGGCCACGGCTGCTCGGGGGTGACCCGGGCCAGGGAGCCGCAGACGGTGAGCTCGCAGGCGCTGTCGACCTCGGCCGGCGGCCGGTGCAGCTCCACGGCGTGCCACAGCGCGGCGGTGGGGCCGTGCGCGCGGCTGCGGGCGGCGGCGAACGCGGTCCTCTGCAGCATCATGCGGAGAAGGTCGGCAGCCCGGCGGCCGCGGGTGACGGAGAGGGTGGACCGGCTGACCCGGAAGGGTGAGCCGCGCGGCCCGGGTGCAGGATCGCGGCATGGAGCTCACCAAGCACGGGCACGCCTGCGTGGTCCTCTCCGACGGCGACCGCCGGCTGGTGGTCGACCCGGGCGCCTTCACCGACCCGGTGGCGCTCGACGGCGCGACGGCGGTGCTGGTCACACACGAGCACACCGACCACTTCGTCGCCGACCGCCTGCGGGCGGCCCTGGAGGCCGACCCGTCGCTCGAGGTGTGGAGCAACCGCTCCGTGGCGGCGGCGCTCGAGGGCGCCGGGAGCCGGGTGCACGTGGTGGGCGCCGGCGACGCGGTGACGATCGCCGGCTTCGAGGTGCAGGTGCACGGCGAGCTGCACGCCGAGATCCACCCGGAGCTGCCCCGGGTGGCCAACATCGGCTTCCTCGTCGACGAGCAGGTCTTCCACCCCGGCGACGCCTTCACGGTGCCCGGGACGCCGGTCCCGACGCTGCTCCTGCCGCTGCACGCTCCCTGGTCCCGGACGGCGGAGGTCATCGACTACGTGCGCGAGGTGCGGGCCGACCAGGTGTTCGCGGTGCACGACGGGCTGCTCAACGAGACCGGGATCGGCGTCCTGAGCGGGCTGCTGGGGGAGCGGGGGCCGGGGACCCCGACCCCCTTCGGCCGGCTGGCGCCCGGGGAGTCCGTCGAGCTCTGAGCCCGACGGACCCCCCGGGACGGGGTCAGCGGCGGACGGAGCGGCTGTTGCGACCCGTGATCGTCGAGGCGGCCACGACCAGCACCGCCGCGACGAGGATGGAGATGATCCACCGGATCCAGTCGATGCCGCGCGTGTCGTCGACCCCCAGGGCACCGGCCAGGTAGTAGCCGATGAGCACACCACCGATGCCGCACAGCAGCGTCAGCCAGAGGGGTGTGTTGTCACGCGTGCCCGGGGCGACGAACTTCCCCAGCAGGCCGATGATGAGACCCGCGATGATCAACCCGATGATCTCCATAGCCAACTCCTCAGTGATCCGCCCGGCGTGCGCGGTCCCGGCGGGGTGCCGGGTGTGCCGCCGGAGCACGAGGCGTTCCGTACCCGCGCTCTTTACGGTGATGCGTCATTCCCTCGATCGAGGTGGTGATCACGGCCTCTCGGAGGTATGCGCCGCCGCCACGTGCGCGGGGACCTTGGCCAGCTCGGCGTCGACGGTCCGCTGCACGAGCCGGCGCACGGCCCTCCGGGTCAGCCGGCGGACGACCCGGCTGCCACCGGTGGGCTCGTGGCCGATCGTGATCGAGATGCGCGTGCCGCCGTCGGCGGTGTCGGCCAGCTCGATCTCCGTCGTCCACGTCTCGGGGGTGAGTTCCAGGCGGGTGGCCACCCGCGAGAGCGGCTCCCAGGTGAGGATCTCGCCGCGCGGCGAGCCGGCGCGGGGCGCGGCGCCGTCCAGCCGGCCCGGGGCGCAGACGAAGGTCGTGCCGACGCCGGGAGCCGCACCGGGGCGGTCCAGCAGGTAGGAGACGTCGCAGACGGCGCAGTAGGGCTCGAGCACCGCAAGCGCACGCCACACCTCCGCACGGGGCTGCGGCACCTCCCGGGTACCGGTCGCCGTCGTCCGCACGTCAGCGCCCGCCCACGGAGACCTCGAACTCGACCTGGCTCACGTCGGGCCGCAGCCGCGAGAAGCTGTGCACCTGCGGCCGGCCGTCGCTGTCGCGCACCGTGGTGCGCACGACGAGCAACGGCGAACCGGCGACCACGCCCAGCGCCTCGGCCTCGTCGGGCGCCGCGGTGCCGACGTCGACGACGATGCGGGCGTGCGCGAGGTCCGCCGAGTACTCCCGGCGCAGGTAGTCGTAGAGGGATCCCTCGCTGAAGTCGGCGTCGAGCGCCCCCGGGTAGGCGTCGGCCGGCAGGAAGCTGTGCGCGACGTGGTTCGGCGTGCCGTCGACGCTGCGCAGTCGCACGAGCTCCACCACGTCGGTCGCGGGCTCCAGCTTCAGCTCGGTGGCCACCGTCGGCGGCACGGGCACCACGCGCTGGGTCAGCACCGTGGTGCCGACCTGGGCCCCCTGCTCGGTCATCACCGAGTTGAAGCCCGCGATGCGGTGCACGAAGCTCTCGCGGTACTCGTGCCGGATGGCCGGGCGGGTCACGTAGGTGCCCCGCCCCTGCTCCCGGACGAGGTGCCCGTCGGCGACCAGCCCGTCCACGGCCCGGCGCAGCGTGATGCGGCTGACCCCGTACTCGGCGCAGAGGACCGGTTCCGGTGGCAGCAGCGTCTGCTCGGGCAGGGCGGCGACCCGGCGGCGAAGGTGCTCGCGGACCGACAGGTACTTCGGTCCGGCTACAGGGCTCACCACGGGGTCGAAGGTACTGCCCGAGGAGACGTCTGGTCGTCATGTCGTATGAGACGTCACTCCTGCACGTCGTGGGGTGTGCCACATCGTGGGCCGGGCGGCATCCCGTACGGTGGTGGCAGCCATGCCGCCGACGAACGATGATCTGCGCGTGACGGGCTCACCGGACTGGCGTCGGCGCAGGTGGGAGGCCACCCACGAGCGCATCCTCGAGGCCGCGCTCGCGCTGTTCGACGCCGAGGGGTACGACCAGGTGCCGATCGGGCGCATCGCGGCCGCCGCGGGGGTGTCGGTACCGACCTTCTACGCGCACTACCCGAGCAAGGACCACCTGGTCATGCGGCTGCTGGCGCCCGAGGAGGTGGCCGAGCTGATCGCCCGCCAGCCCGCCGAGCTGTCGCTGGGCCCGCGCATCCGCTCGGCGGCGATGGACCTGGTGAGCGGCGTGGGCGCCGAGGAGCGCTCCCGGCTGTACGCCCGTTGGCGGGTCGTCGCCGGAAACCCCACCCTGCGGCACCGATCGGGCGAGTTCGAGCGGAAGACGGCGATCATGGTCGCCGAGGCCAGTGCCCGGGACGGGAAGATCCGGCCGGCCGACGTCGTGGTCGCCGGCGCCCACCTGGCCGCATTCACCACCGGCCTGCTGCTCTGGGCCGACAGCGGCGGCGACCGCGAGCTCGAGGACTGCCTCGTCGAGGCGTTCGACGCCCTCGCCGAGACCTGAGCCCCGGTCAGCGGGCAGGGGCGCGGAGCTCCACCACGGTGACCTCCGGGCGGGCCCCGACGCGCATCGGCGGCCCCCAGTACCCGGCCCCCGAGGTCACGTACAGCTGGGTGTCGCCGTGCCGCGACCAGCCCTCCACCGCGGGCTGGTCCAGCCGCACGGCGTAGTCGAAGGGCCAGAGCTGCCCGCCGTGCGTGTGCCCCGAGAGCTGCAGGTCCACCCCGGCCGCCGCGGCCTGCTGGACCTGCACCGGCTGGTGGGCCAGCAGGACCACGGGGGTGCTCTCGTCCCGCCCGTCCAGCGCCGCGTCCAGATCCGCGCCGTGGCCGGGCAGCCCCGAGGCCGCCGCCGTCCGGTCGTCGATCCCGGCCAGGTCGAAGGACGCGCCGCCGCGGCGGATCGCCACCCGTTCGTTGCGCAGCACGTCCACGCCGAGGGTCGGCAGGTGCCGCATCCACGCCTGGGTGTCGACGAAGTACTCGTGGTTGCCGGTGACGAAGTAGACGCCCTGCTCGCTCACGAGGTCCGCCAGCGGGGCGACGTCCTCGCGCAGCTCGTCGACCCCGCCGTCGACCAGGTCACCCACGATGGCGACCACGTCGGGGCGCTGCTGGTTGACCAGCTCCACCACCCGCTCGAAGCGCCGGCCGCCGTAGGTGGCCGACAGGTGGCCGTCGGAGAAGCTGACGATCCGCAGCCCGTCCAGCGCCGGGTCCAGCCCGCGCAGGGTCACCGGGACGCGCCGCACGACGGGCGCCGAGTTGGCGACGTACGCGCCCGTCCCCGCGGTGCCGAGCGCCACCGCGCCGGCGGTCACCGCCAGCCCACGGGCCAGGAAGCGCCGCCGGTCGATCGCCGGGGCCTCGCGGTCCGCGAGGACGACACCGCGGAGCACATCGCCGTCCTCCCGGACGGCACCGCTGAGCACATCGCCGTCCTCCCGGACGGCACCGCGGCCAGGTGCCGTCCCCCCGTCGGGCGGAGCCGCTGCGTCGTCCCCGCCCGGACCCCTCCGGGGCCCGCTCGGGACGACCTCGCTCTCCGTTCGCCGGATCCAGAGGGTGCCCAGCAGGCGCACCGGCTCCAGCACCACCAGCGCGAGGACGGCGTAGAGGGCGATACCGAGCCAGACGAACCCGACCCAGCTCAGCGGCGCGGCCGCGTCGATCGGGAGCACCCCGCGGGAGAGCACCGCCGCCACCGGCAGCACCGCCAGGACCACGGTGAGCAAGGTCAGCCGGCGGCGCAGCCGGCCGGGCGCGGTGGTGCTGCGGACCAGCCGGAACCACAGGTAGGTGTGCAGGAGCCCCACGGCCAGCAGGACGACGGTCCCGAAGCCCAGCAGGCCGATGAGCGACAGGACGACCTCCGGCGGATCGGGCGGCACGGCGGGACCGGGGGCGGTGCGCCGCTGCAGAGGATGGACGACGGACGGGCGTGCGGCGTTCCCGGGTGTGTCAGCCGCTGCGGCCGAGCCGGGAGGACAGGGCGTGCGCCAGCTTGGACGCTCGCGGCGAGGGGCGGGCGCCTGCGGCGAGCAGCGCCTCCCCCACGGCGGCGAGCACCGCTTCCGGGCCGTCGACGAGCTCGACCTCGAGCTCCCGCCAGGTGCGCACCTCGGGCGTTCCGCCGGCGGCCTCGGCGGGCACCGTCGCGGTCACCGTGTCGTCGGCGAGCTCGGCCAGCACCCGGCCCTCCGCGTCTCCGAGCTCCCGCACCACCCGGCGGGTCCGCATCGTCACCACCGGCGCGGGCACCTCCCCGGCCAGCAGACCGCCGATCACCTCGAGCAGCTCGGCCGGCGCCACGTCGGCGCCGCCGGCGAGCGGCGCGTGCAGCTCCCGGCGGGCCGAACCCGCCGGCAGCTTCAGGTGCCAGCCCTCGTCCGGCCCACCGGTGCGCCGGCGCAGCGTGATCCGGGCGCGCACGAGCCGGAGGTCCGGGGTGTCGTGGTACACCGCCGCCAGCTCGTGCACGACCGGCTCGGCGACGACCGCGACGCCGTCGACGCCGGCGAGAGCCGGCACGGTGAACCCCTCGTCGACGTCGAACTTGCGCTCGATCTCGAGCTGCTCGGCGACCACGGCACGACCGTAGGGCACCCACCGGGCGGCGGCCCTCCGGCGCCCTGGCTAGCGTGGCGGCCATGGCCCGGACCCACGCCGACCGCCGGTGGGCCGTCGCGGCGGCCATGCCGTGGGCGGTGTGGGCGGTGCTGCGCCGCACCGGCGCCGAGCGCGGCTTCCCCCTCGTGCCGGCGCTGGCGTTCACCCCGTACGCCGCGGCCACCGCCGTGCTGCCCCTGGCGCTGGCGGTGCGGGCCCGGTCCCGGGGGGCCGCGCTGCTCGCCGCCACCGCGGCCGCCGTGCTCGGCGCCGCGGTGCGCTCGCACCGGGGCCGGCCTCCGGTGGAGCCGGCGCCGGAGGGGCTGCGGGTGCGGCTCGCCACCGTGAGCCTGCGGCTGGGGCTGATCCCCGCCGAGCCGGTCGTGGAGCTCGTCCGCCGGCACGGGGTCGACGTCCTGGCGGTGCAGGAGCTCACCCCGGAGGCCGAGCGGCGGCTGACCGCCGCCGGCCTGGCCGAGCTGCTCCCGCACGCCCACGTCGTCCCGGCGCGGCCGGGCAACGTGCCGGCGGCCTCCGGCGCCGTCTGGAGCCGGTGGCCGGTCAGCGACCGGAGCGCGGCACCCGGCGGCTTCGAGCAGCCCACCGTGCGGCTGCCCGCGGGCTCGGGGCCCGAGCTCGAGGTGACGGCGGTGCACAGCCGCCCCCCGGCGCCGTCCCCGGCCGCCGTCCGCGGCTGGGCCGAGGACCTGGCCGGGCTCCCCGCGCCCGAGCCGGCGGTCCTCCGCGTGCTGGCGGGCGACTTCAACGCCACGCTCGACCACGCGGCGCTCCGGGCGGTGCTCCGCCGGGGGTACCTGGACGCCGCCCGGGCCGTCGGCGAGGGGCACCGCTGGACCTGGCACCCGCTGCGCTCCCCGCTGCCGCGGCTGGGCCTGGACCACGTGCTCGTGGACCCGCGGCTCGCCGTCGCCGGATGCGCATTCGTGCCGGTCCCGGGCAGCGATCACCGGTCGGTCGTGGTGGACCTGGTGCTGCCCGGCAGCTGACGGGCCCAGCACCGATGTTCACCGACCCCGCCCGGTGGGCAGCCTTGACCTGGTGGCGCGCGGCCGAGCGCGCCCCACGGAGGGGAGTCGACCCATGTTGAGCGAGCACGAGGTCACCGCAGCGATCGGCAGCACCGCGTACGGCGACGGAGGCGACAAGCTGGGCACCGTCGAGCACTTCTTCGTCGACGACCGGACCGGGGAGCCCACCTGGGTGGCCGTGACCACCGGGCTGTTCGGCACCCGCCACTCGATCGTCCCGGCACGGAACGCCTCCTGGGAGGACGGCCGGCTGCGGCTGCCGGTCACCGCGTCGGCGGTGACGAGCGCCCCCGCCATGGAGGGCACCCACCTCGCCCCGGCCGACGAGGAGGAGTTGCGGCGTCACTACGGGCTGGCCGGTGAGCAGGTCCCGACGTCGGCGGGCGGTCGCCACGAGCAGCGGGACGCCGCCGGGGCGCCGACCCAGGAGGGGGCGCCGGCGCACGGCACCATGACCCGGAGCGAGGAGCGGCTGCGGGTCGGCACCGAGCAGGTCGCCGCCCGCCGGGTCCGGCTGGTGAAGTACGTGGTCACCGAGGAGGTCCAGGTCACGGTGCCGATCCGCCGGGAGGAGATCCGGCTGGAGGAGGTGCCGCTCGACGGCGCCGCGACGGCCGGCGACACCACCGCCGGGGAGTCGCTGGTGCCGGACGACGCCCCCGCCACCGGCCTGCCCGACGAGATCGTGCTGCACGCCGAGCGGCCGGTGTTCGGCGTCGAGGTGGTGCCCGTGGAGCGGGTGCGGCTGCGGACCGAGGTGGTCGACGGCCACGAGACGGTGACCGAGCAGGTGCTGCGTGAGCAGATCTCCGTCGACCGGGACGACACCCCGCCCCGCGGCTGAGCGCGGGGCTCAGCCGCGCCGGTCGGGCAGGAACTGCAGCTTCTCGCGGGTGGCCGCGACCTCCTCGGCGTCGACGTCGCCGAGCACGAGGGTCTCGGTCCCCGCGGCGGTGGCCAGCAGCTCGCCCATCGGGCTGACGATCCGGCTGTCACCGGTGTGCTCGGTGCCGTCCCCGGCGGTGCCGACGCGGTTCACCCCGACCACGTAGGCCTGGTTCTCGATCGCCCGCGCCTGGAGCAGCGTCTGCCAGTGGCGGCGGCGGGCGGCGGGCCAGTTGGCGACGACCACGTACAGGTCGGTCTCGAGGGCGGCGCGCCAGAAGACGTCGGCGAAGCGCAGGTCGTAGCAGATGAACGGGGTGATCCGCAGGCCGCCGACCTCCACGGTGACCGGCCCGTCGCCGGCGCGGAACCGCTCGTGCTCGCCGCCGTGGGTGAACGGGTGCAGCTTCCGGTAGCGGTGGGTAGTGCCGTCCGGGCCGGCCAGGACGAAGCAGTTGTAGGGCAGTTGCGCGCCCTCGGCGATCTCCGGGCAGCTGCCGCCCACCCACACACCGTGCTCGGCGGCCTGCGCGGCGAGGAACGCCGCCGACGGCCCGTCCTCGGGCTCGCCGATGCCCGGCGTCATCGAGAAGCCGGTCGAGAAGGTCTCGGTGAGCAGGACCAGGTCGGCGCCGGCGCCGACGGCCCGGGCCACCTGCGGGGCGAGCCGCGCGAAGTTGGCCTCGCGGTCCTCCCAGACGATGTCGTGCTGCACCGCAGCCACCTTCATGCCAGCCTCCTCAGCCGCTCGACCGCCTCGGTGAGGACGGCGTCGCTCTTGCAGAACGCGAACCGGACCAGGTGCCGCCCCAGGGAGGCGTGCTCCGGGGTGTAGAAGACCACGGTCGGGATGGCGACGACACCGGCCCGCTCCGGCAGCGCCCGGCAGAAGGCCAGCCCGTCGCCGTCGGGTTGCACCCCGCGGACGTCGACGGTCGCGAAGTACGTCGCCTGCGGCGCGATCACGGGCAGCCCGGCGTCCCGGAGCCCGGCGACGAGGACGTCGCGGCGGTACTGCAGGTCGCGGGCGATCCCGTCGAAGTAGGCCCCCGGCAGCCGCAGGCCGGCGGCCACGGCCGGCTGGAACGGGCCGCCGTTGACGTAGGTGAGGAACTGCTTGGCGGTGCGGACGGCGGCCACCAGCGGCGCCGGCCCGCAGACCCAGCCGATCTTCCACCCGGTGACGTTGAAGGTCTTGCCGGCGCTGGAGACGACGAGGGTGCGCTCGCGCATGCCCGGCAGCGTGGCCAGGGAGACGTGCCGGGCACCGTCGAACACCAGGTGCTCGTACACCTCGTCGGTGACCACCGTGAGGTCGTGGTCGCGGGCCAGCCCGGCGAGGACCGCCAGCTCGTCGGCGGTGAGGACCGTGCCGGTGGGGTTGTGCGGGGAGTTGACCAGCAGCAGCCGGGTGCGCGGGGTGATCGCGGCGCGCAGCTCGGCCTCGTCGAAGGTCCAGGGACCGGCGCCGTCCTCCGGCGGGTGCAGCGGCACCGGCCGCACCACACCCCCGGCCATGGCGACCGAGGCGCTGTAGCTGTCGTAGATCGGCTCGAAGAGCACCACCTCGTCCCCGGGCTCCAGCAGCGCGAGCATCGCGGCGGCCAGCGCTTCGGTGGCCCCGGCGGTGACCAGCACCTCGGTGCCGGGCTCGTAGGACGTGCCGGTCCAGCGCTGCCGGTGCTCGGCGACGGCGGTCCGCAGCTCGGGGATGCCGGGGCCGGGCGGGTACTGGTCGGCGCCGGTGCCGATGGCGTCGCGGGCGACGTCGAGGACCTCTGGCGGGCCCGGGTAGTCGGGGAAGCCCTGGCCGAGGTTGACCGCCCCGGTGGCGACGGCGAGCGCGCTCATCTCGGCGAAGATCGTCGTCCCGAACCCGCGCAGCCGGGACGCCAGCTGTGCGGTCATGCAGCTCCCTCCCGGGGTGGTTCCACGTGGAACCGGTTACTTGATGCGGACGTCCTCGTGCCCGTCGATCCGGACGACGTCGCCCGAGCGCAGCTGCCGGCCGCGGCGGTCCTCGGGCTCACCGTTGACCAGGACCGCGCCGGAGACCAGCACGTCCTTGACCTGGGCGCCGGTGGGGACGGCGTCGACCAGCTTCAGGAGCTGGCCGAGCCGGATGCTGTCCTCGCCGGGACGCAGGTCGACGGTGCGCACGGGCCTCAGTCTGCCGTCCGGCGCAGCTCGTCCCCGACCCGGACCCGCCCGGGGGTCAGCACCGCGGCCCGCACGGCCAGCAGCCCGTCCCGCTCGCGGTGCACCGTCTTGAGGACCGAGGTGTCCCGGGGGAGGCCGCCCGGCTGGGGGCGGGTGGTCATCACGCAGCGGGGGATGCCGGTGCCGAAGCGCAGCCGCGCCCCGCCGAGGTGGGCCTCCGTCCCGCGGAGCGCGTCCTCGCCGGCCCCGTCGAGGACGACGTTGGCCCGGAAGCGGCGGCGGTCCCACGCGCCCAGCGTGCCGGTGGAGACCAGCGACAGGCGGATCCGCGGGCTGTCGTGGAACGGTCCCGGGGCGCCCTCCCACTGCAGCCACTCGGCGGGGTCGGGCTCGTCCTCGTCCGCGGCGGACTCGTAGGTCGGGACGTCGGCGTCGTCGTCCGGCGCCGCCCGCAGCTCCACCCGGCGGCCCAGCCAGCGCGACAGCACGACCTCGTCCTCGGTGGTGGTGCCGTCGGGGAGCACGACCTCGACCCCGCCGCCGCGCCGCAGCCGGGCCGCGCCGAAGAGGAGCTCGGGCACCCGGCGGGCGGTGAGGCCGAAGCCGGTGTCGCGGTCGAAGAGCGCCCACCGACGGTCGCCCTCGATGCCGAGCGGGCCCACCTCGGCCTCGGTCAGCCGCTCGCCCTGCAGCGACTTCACGGGGTAGCGCCAGAGCTCCCGCACGCGCACCTCAGCCCGCCGGGGTCCAGGCCAGCGACCAGGTGCCGGACCACTCCCGGCCCGGGTCGAGCACCACGAGGTCGGCGTCGTCGGCGAGCGCGTTCGGCGGGCAGGTCATCGGCTCGACGGCGAGGCTGCGTCGCCGCTGGCCCTCGGGGAGGGTGTCTCCGGTGTAGACCTGCAGCCAGTGCCAGGCCTCGTCGGCGGAGACGGCGAGCTCGCCGGCGCTCCCCCGCAGCCGCACGTGCCACCAGCCGTCGTCGTCGCGGTCCAGGTCGGTCAGCGCGGTGTCCAGCGCCCGGTCGCCGATCCGGCCGACGGCGCCGTCGTACGGCCGCCGCTCACCCGTCGGCAGGCCGCCGTCCAGCACCAGCTCGGTGCGCGCCGGCAGCGCCAGCTCCGCCTCGCCGATCCCGCCGTCGCCCACCTCCCCCACCGAGAGGTAGGGGTGGAACCCGGCCCCGAACGGCGCCGGGCCGTCGCCGGTGTTGCGCACCCGCAGCGTGCTGGTGAGCCGGTCGGCGGTGAGGACGTGGTCCACCGCGACGGCGAGCCGGAACGGGTAGCCCGGCTGCGGCTCGAGCGTCGTCCCGACCGTGACGGAACCACCGGCCTCCGCGAGCACCGTCCAGGGCTGCCAGGTGACCAGCCCGTGGATCGCGTGCGGCTCCTCGGGCGACCGGACGCCGAGCTGCAGCTCGCTGCCCTGCCAGCCCCACCGGCCGTGCCGGAGCCGGTTGGGCCAGGGCACGAGGGTCGCGCCACGCCAGCCGGGGAGCACCTGCCCGGCCGGGTAGCCGTCCAGCACCTCCCAGTCGCGGACGGCGAGCCGGCGGAGCGTGCCGCCGCGCAGGTCGACGGCGAGGCGGGCGTCCCCTGCGGTGAGCTGCACCTCGGTGCGGTCGGTGGCGGGCCAGGCGTCGGGCATGCCGCCACCTCACCACATCGTGGCCCGGCTGCCCTGGCGAGATCTGCACACCGGCCCCCATCCGGCCGTCGACGGGGGCGGGTGTGCAGACACCGCGGGGGCTGGGCGGGTGGACCGGCGGACCGGTGCGGCGGAACCGGTTCACGCCGCCCCGACCTGCGCCACATCGGGGGATCCGGCCGTGCCGCAGGCCCGGTCCGCCGCGTCTCCTGGCGCAGCGCTCAGCCGCAGTTCTCCTCGGCGTAGGCGGAGACGGTCTCGCCGGCCTCCCCGAGCTCCTGCAGTTCCTCCAGGGAGAGGTCGCCGCTCTCCATGGCCTCCTCGAACCGGCCCTCCGACGGGAAGACCTCCGCCATGGTCTCCACGGCCCGCGCGACCTCGTCGCCGGCCTCGTCGGGCACGGTGCCGGCGAGCTCCTCCAGAGCGGCCTTGATCTCGGCGGCGTCGCTGTCACCCAGCTCGTCGATCGACGCGTACCGGTCGCAGAAGTCCTCGACGCTCGCGCCGCCGCCGCAGCCGGAGAGGGAGAACGGCAGGGCGGCCACCGTGGCGGCGACGGCGAGCGTGCAGATGCGCATGGGGATCCCTTCGTCGAGCAGCAGGACCCTGGCGTCCGACCGCGGGCGGTGCGTCGCTCCACCCTCACACACCCGGCGGCGGTCCCGGGTCAGCGCGGAGCAGTCCGGACCGACCGCTCGAAGAAGAGCGAGCCCACCGCATCCGGGTCGCCCACGTAGTCGCCGAAGGCCCGGATCGGCCGGTAGCCGGCGCCCGAGTACAGCCCGATCGCCTCGGGCTGCTGCGGGCCGGTCTCGAGCCGCAGCGTCGTCCAGCCCCGGGCCCCGGCGGCCTGCTCGAGCGCGGCGAGCACCGCCTTCGACACCCCGCGGCCGCGCGCGGCCGGGACCACGTACATGCGCTTGACCTCGGCCACGCCGCCGCCGAGCTCGCGGAGCGCGCCGCAGCCCAGCGGCGTCCCGTCGTCGTCCCGGGCCAGCAGCACCACCGCGACGTCGGCCGCCGAGGGGTGCGTGCCGGGCTCGTCCTTGCCGCCGTAGCGGGCCCGGACCTCGGTCTGCTGGTCGGTGGTGAGCCGCCGGACGTCGGGGTCGTCCCAGGTAGCCGCCTCGATGATCACGGGCCCGATCCTGCCAACGGCCCGCGGGCGCTCCCGGAGGTACGGTCCGCTGGACGCCCCACCGCGAAGGAGCACCGTGCCGGTCGACCGCGAACTGCCCACGTCCGAGGCCGAGGACCTGCTGGTCCTCACCCGGGAGATCGCCGACGCCGAGCTCGCCCCGAAGGCGGCGACCTACGAGCGCGGGGAGCGCTTCCCGCGGGAGGTGTTCCGCCTCCTGGGCGACGCCGGGCTGATGGGGTTGCCGTTCCCCGAGGAGGTCGGCGGCGGCGGGCAGCCCTACGCCGTCTACCTGCAGGTGCTGGAGGAGCTGGCGGCCCGCTGGGCGAGCGTGGCGCTGGGGATCAGCGTGCACACCCTGGCCTGCTCCCCCATCGCGCACTACGGCACCGAGGCCCAGCGCCGCGACCTGCTGCCCGAGATGGTCGGCGGCACCCTGATCGGCGCCTACTCGCTGTCGGAGGCCCACGCCGGCTCCGACGTCGCCGCCATGCGCGCCAGCGCGACGCCGACCGAGGACGGCTGGCTCGCGCGTGGGGAGAAGGCGTGGGTGACCCACGGCGGGCACGCCGACTTCTACTCCACGTTCCTGCGCACGCCGGCCGACGGCGAGCGCGCGATCTCCTGCTTCCACCTGACCCCCGACCTGCCCGGCTTCAGCGCGGCGAGGCCCGAGGAGAAGATGGGGCTCACCGGCTCCACCACCGCCGCCATCCGGCTCGACGACGTGCCGGTCCCGCCCGACCGGCTGGTCGGCGAGCCCGGCCGGGGCATGGCGATCGCGCTGGGCGCGCTGGACGCCGGGCGGCTGGGCATCAGCGCCGTCGCCGTGGGGCTCGCGCAGTCGGCCCTCGACGTCGCCGTCGCCTACGCCGTGGAGCGGGAGGCGTTCGGCCGCCCGATCGCCGAGCACCAGGGCGTGCAGTTCCTGCTGGCCGACATGGCCGCCGCCGTCGAGTCCGCGCGCGCCACCTACCTGGTCGCCGCACGCCGCAAGGACGCCGGCAAGCCGTTCTCCCGCCAGGCCAGCATCGCCAAGCTCGTGGCCACCGACGCCGCCATGAAGGTCACCACCGACGCCGTCCAGGTGCTGGGCGGGGCCGGCTACACCCGCGACCACCCGGCCGAGCGGTACATGCGCGAGGCGAAGGTCATGCAGATCTTCGAGGGCACCAACCAGATCCAGCGGATGGTCATCGGCCGCCACCTCACCGCCGGGGCCGTGCCGCCGGCCGGCTGACGGGTTCCACGTGGAACCGGTGACAGCTGTCAGTGGTCCCGGCCGGTGCCCCGGGACCAGACTGGTGTCCCCGAGCGAGGAGAGCACCGTGTCCCAGCCTCACCTGCGTGCCGCCGACTCCGACCGCGCCGCCGTCGCCGCCGAGCTGGGCCGCGCGATGTCGGAGGGCCGGCTGACCGTCGCGGAATACGACGAGCGGCTCGCCCGGGCCTACGCGGCCCGCACGTTCGGCGAGCTCGCCGAGCTCACCACCGACCTGCCCGCGCCGGCCCCGCAGCCGGCAGCGGCGCGGTCGGCGCACCCGGTACCCGCGTGCGGCAGCCGGGGGTACGGCCGCAGCCACCAGCAGGTCGCCTGGGGGTCGTGGTCCAGCACCGCGGTGATCGTGCTGCTCGTCTGGGGGATCACGTCGCTGGCGTCGGGCGAGTTCCTCTACTTCTGGCCGTTCTGGGTGATCGTGCCCTGGGGCGCCTTCCTGCTGA
This sequence comes from Blastococcus sp. SYSU DS0510, assembly GCF_054050835.1. Classification (NCBI taxonomy): domain Bacteria; kingdom Bacillati; phylum Actinomycetota; class Actinomycetes; order Geodermatophilales; family Geodermatophilaceae; genus Blastococcus; species Blastococcus sp. SYSU DS0510. The sequence goes on from NZ_JBJHAC010000021.1 coordinate 82,449, forward strand.
TGGGCCAGGCGTTCGCCGGCGGTCGCGGCGACACCGACGAGAAGCGCCCGCACGCGGTGCACGGCCGCTGACGGGGAGCACCAGGGAGCCCGCTCACCCCTCCGGGTGCCGGAGCCCTCAAGGTCCCCGAGAGTGATCCCGACAGCTCACCCGTGTCCGCTCCACCGAGCTCGCTGACGTCCACCGCCGTATCCGCGCCCGTTGCGGACCCGGCACGCATGGCCGCGGTCAGCAGCTACCGACTGGCCGGACACGACGCCGTCGCAGAGCTGGACGCCCTCGTCGCGCACATGGCCCGGGCGCTGGACGTGCCGATCGCGACGATCAACCTCGTGAGTCCCGACCTGCAGTGCTACCCCGCCGAGCACGGGGTGGGCGTGCCGCGCACCCATGTGCGTGACGAGGTCTCCTTCTGCGCCCATGTCGTCGCCGGACGTGCGCCGATGACGGTCCCCGACGCCCGGGTCCACCCGCTCTTCTCCGCCAACCCTCTGGTCCGGGCCGGGAGCATCGCCGCCTACGCCGGCGTGCCGTTGATCGACGAGGACGGGTTCGTCCTCGGTGCCCTGGCCGTCTTCGACGACAGACCGCGCGCGTTCACCGACGCCGACCACGACGTGCTGCACACCCTCTCCGGGCTGGTCCGCGTCGTGCTCTCCCTGCGGCGCCGGGCGGCTGCGCAGGCCTGGAACGCCTGCTGCTGGCCGCCCAGGGCCGTGCCCTGGAAGAGATGACCACCGGTCGGCCGCTCGCGACCACCCTCGACCTGCTCGCGGCCACCGCACGCGATCTCGCCGCGGATGCCGACCAGCAGCAGCTGCAGGTGCTGCGGCGGACCGTCGACCGGCTCTCCGCCCTCGCCACCGAAGCCGCCCAGTGGCGGAGCAGGACCGAGCGCATGGCCCGGCAGGACCCCCTGACCGGCCTGGCCAACCGGAACTGCTTCACCGAAGCCGGCGCCGCAGCGCTCGCCGGGGGCGGGGCGGTGCTCTTCATCGACCTGGACCGGTTCAAGGACGTCAACGACCGCGGCGGCCACGCCCTCGGTGATCAGCTGCTCATCCGTCTTGCGGGTGCGCTCCGGGAGCGGGTGACGACCGTCGCCCCCGACGCCGTGATCGGCCGCCTCGGTGGGGACGAGTTCGCCGTGGTCCTCCCCGGGACGGACCGCGCGGCCGCCACGCAGCTGGGCGACGACCTCCTCCACGTCCTCAGGGACGAGGTCCGGGTCGGGCGGAGAACCGTCCTGGTCTCGTGCAGCATCGGGGTGGCGATGGCGGCACCGCGTGCGACGTTCGACGACGTCCTCCGCGCCGCCGACAGCGCCATGTACGCGGCAAAGGACGCCGGCCGGGGACGCGTTCACACCGTCAGCTGCTTCTGACGGCAGCCGGGACCACCCCGATGACGCCCGGTGCTCGCCCTCCGGCTCCTGCCCCGTCGATCGGAGAGGCCGGAGCTCCGCGGGGTCGGGACCGGGCTCCGGCCCGCAGCGCGTCATGACCGCGGCGTGCGGCGGCACCCGTGCGGAGGAGGCCTGCGGCTCAGGGTCTCAAGCAGGAACGCGATCGGCCGATACCGGCTGAGAAGGGCGGAGCCCGGGCTGACCGTCAGCGCCGGGCCGGAGAGGACGGGAGGGCACCGTGGACGAGGCGACACCACTGGCGGGGACCTCCACGATCACCACGCGGCTGCTGCTGCGGGTGGTGGCGGCGCGGGGCGGCGAGGGTGCCGTCGACCGGGTGCTCGAGCGCGCAGGTCTGGCGGACCGGCGGACGTTCCTGCAGGGCCTCCGAGGGCGGGTGTCGTACCCGGAGAAGCTGCGGCTGTTCGACGCAGCCGCCGAGGAACTCGGTGACCCGCGGATCGGGCTCGCCCTGGGCGAGGCCGCCATGTCGGACCCCGCAGTCATGGCGCTGCGGCGCGTGCTGACGACCTTCGGGACCACCGCGGGGCTGCTCCGACAGGTCTCGCGGATCTCCACCCGCCTCGACACCTCCGCGGTGTTCCGCTGCGAGTCCGCCACGGACGCCGCGGCACGGCTGACCTGGCGGGTGCTGCCGCCGCACCACCCCGGTCGCGTGGACTGCGACTACAACATCGGGGTGCTCCGCAAGGCCCCGGTGCTCTTCGGCCTCCCGCCGGCGGTCGTCGAGCACTGGGCCTGCCAGGTCGACGGTGCCCCGCGGTGCGAGTACACGGTCACCTGGCAGGAGCCATCCCTGCCGTCCCGGTGGGGCGGCCGCGGCCGCCGGCGCCGCCCGGCGCCCCACGCGCCCGTCGCGGACGCGGCGGAACGGCTGCACGACCTGCAGGAGGCCACCACGGACCTGCTCAGCGGGGACTCCCTCGAGGAGACCCTCGACCGCGTCGCCGCACGTGCGGACCGCGCCGTGCACGCTCCCGGCTACGTGCTCGACGTCCGGCTGCCCCACGGGAAGCGGCACGTGCGCTCCCGTGGCCTGGGCTCCTCGGTGCTGGCCGCGCTCGGGGAGCGACGGCTCGAGGTCGGATGCCGGGAGGTCGGCGGCACCTCCGTGCTGGCCGTGCCGGTCACCTCCGCGACGCGGGACTACGGAGTCCTCGCCGTCGTCGCCTGGCCGGGCCAGGAGCCCTTCCCGGGCGACGTCGAACTGCTCACCGCCTACGCCCGGCACGCGGCAGCCGCCATCGAGATGACGGCATCGCTGACCGAGGCACGCGAGCAGGAGGAGACCGCACGACTGCTGCTCAGCGTCGCGCGGTCGCTCGCCGGACGGCGGGAGGCGCGCGAGGTCGCCCAGACCATCGCCGACGCCGTCCCGGCGCTCTGCGGCGCCGACCGCTCCGCGGTCGCCCTGTGGGACCCCGGGATGCAGGCCGTGTGGATCGCCGGCCTGAGCGGCTGGCCTCCGGGGCCGGCCGAACACCTGGCCGGATACGTGACCACCACGGAGGAGAGCCCCGAGCTGTGCGAGCTGATCGCCGTCGGGGCGCCCATGCTGGTCGACCGGTCGAGCTCGACCTGGGCCGACGAGGTGCTGGGCCGTTTCGGCGTCACGGCTCTGGGCGGGGTGCCGATCAAGGTCGACGACCGGCTGGTGGGGCTCGTCCTCGCTCACTGGGTCGACAGCGCTCCGCCGACCGCCCTGGGTGAAGGGACCACCGAACGCCTGTGGGGCCTGGCAGGCCTGGCCGGCGTGGCCCTGGACAACACGCACCTGCTCGACGAGATCCGGCACCGGGCCGCGCACGACCCGCTCACCGGCCTGCCGAACCGCGCCCTCCTGCACGCGCGCACGAAGAGGGAGCTGAGCCGTCCCGGTGACCCCGCCGGCCGCACCGCCCTGCTCTTCTGCGACGTCCGCCGGCTCAAGCGCGTCAACGAGAGCCTCGGGCACGGCGCCGGTGACGAGGTGCTCCAGGAGGTCGCCCACCGGCTGCGGTCAGCGGTCCGCGACCACGACACGGTCGCCCGGTTCAGCGGCGACGAGTTCGCCGTCCTGCTGCCCGGCACGTCCGAGCCCGGCGCCCGGGAGGTGGCCGACCGGGTCCACCGATCCCTGGCGGCCGCGGTGCGGGTGGGACACGACGAGGTGTTCGTCGACCTGGTCATCGGCGTCGCCGTGGCGGAGTCGTCCGGGAGCGTGCTCGACGGCGACGCCGACGACATGGCACAGGACCTGCTGCAGCGCGCCGAGGAGGACATGCACCGCTGCAGGACCGGTCCCGCGGGGCCGGAGGAGAGCGGGCAGCGGACCCGGGAGCGCCTGCGCCTGGAGACCGATCTGCACGGCGCGGTCACCCGCGGGGAGATCGGCGTCCACTTCCAGCCGCAGATCGACCTGGCCGGCGGTCGCGTCGTCGCCGTCGAGGCGCTGGCGAGGTGGCAGCACCCGGTCCTCGGGAGCATCCGGCCCGACGTCTTCGTCCCCCTCGCCGAAGCCAGCGGCCAGATCCAGGAAATCGGCGGTCACGTCCTGCTCGAAGCGTGCCGGACGCTCGCGGCCTGGCGGGCCGACGGACTCGACCTCGAGGTCGCCGTCAACGTCTCCACCGTCCAGCTCACCGATCCCGGTTTCGCCGGGTCCGTGATCGGCGTCCTGGCCGAGACCGGGCTGCCCGCGCGGTCGCTGACACTGGAGGTCACCGAGAGCCAGGTGCTGACCGAGGTGGCCACCCGCCACGGCCACCTGGAGCACCTCCGCGCCCTCGGTGTCGGGGTCTCCGTGGACGACTTCGGGACCGGGTACTCCTCGCTGGCCCAGCTCCAGCGGCTGCCGGTGAGCGAGCTGAAGATCGACCGGTCCTTCACCGCTCAGCTCATCGGGTCGGCACCCTCCTCGCCGCTCGTCGCCGGGATCATCGGCCTCGCCCACGGCCTCGGCCTGCGTGTCGTGGCCGAAGGCGTGGAGACGTGCGCCCAGTCCGAGGCGCTGCACGGCATGACCTGCGACCGGGTCCAGGGCTACCTCTACGGCCGTCCTGCCGAACCCGCTGCCGTACGCGAGCTCCTCCTCCAGCAGGCGGGCAGCGTCCCCGTGCTTCGGTGACCGGAAGACCCGCCCCGACACGGCAGCGGCCCCCGGGAGATCCCGGGGGCCGCTGCCGTCCGCCTGGTGGGCAAGGGGGGAGTTGAACCCCCACGTCCTTTCGGACACACGGACCTGAACCGTGCGCGTCTGCCATTCCGCCACTTGCCCTGGCGAGGGAAGACAGTAGCAGCCGCGGGGGGCTCCGCCGCCGAGGGGGTTCCGACCTCGGCACGCGGGAGACGACGTGCGGGGCGTCGCACCTTCCTGGGCGGTCAGCCGCCTCCGGCCCGGCTACGATCACGGATGGCAGAGTGGGACGTCCGGCGAGCGCAGAGGAGCGACTGTGGGTGTGCTGCAGCGCTTCGAGCGCCGGCTCGAGGGGATGGTCGGCCTCGCCTTCGCCCGCCTCTTCAAGGGCAAGGTGCACCCGGCCGAGATCGCCAAGGCGCTCCAGCGCGAGGCCGACGAGCAGCGCTCGATCGTCGGTGAGGGTCGCGTGCTCGCGCCCAACGTCTACGTCGTCCGCCTCGGCGAGACCGACTTCGAGCACCTGGGCCAGTGGTCCGACCAGCTGGCCGGCGAGCTCGCCGACATGGTCACCGAGCACATCGAGGACGAGGGCTACCAGGTCTTCGACAAGGTCACCGTCGAGCTCGAGCGGGACGACGCGCTGACCACCGGCGTCTTCGAGGTCAGCTCCCAGGTCGCCGACCCGGCGCGCCCCCACGCCCGCGCCGACGCGCCCCCGATGGCCTCCGCGCCGGTGCCGGGCCACCCGCCGCTGCCCCCGCTCCCGGCGCTGCGCGGGCGGATGGCCACCGACACCGGCAAGCAGAACCCCTCCGTGCTCGGCCGCGCCGGCTCGCGCACGTCGACGACGCACGTGCTCCTCGTCGACGGCCCGGGCACGCGCCACGAGCTGACCACCGGGCGCAACGTGATCGGCCGCGGCACCGAGGCCGACATCCGCATCCCCGACACCGGCGTCAGCCGCAAGCACGTCGACGTCGTCCTCGACGGGGACATCGCGACGGTCGAGGACCTGGGCTCCACGAACGGCACCCTCGTGAACGGCCGGCGCGTCAACCGCCAGGCGCTCAGCGACGGCGACGTCATCCGCATCGGCCACTCGGTGCTCGTCTACCGGCAGGACGGGGCGTGACCGGGTCCGTGCGGTCACAGCACTCCGGCATCCGGGAGCACGCCCTCCGCCGCGGTGCCGGGCAGGTGCCTGCGGGGGTGCGGCCGTGACCGAGCTCGTCGTCCAGATCTTCCGCTTCGGGTTCCTCCTGCTGCTGTGGTTGTTCATCTTCGCCGCCTTCCGCGTGGTCCGCGCCGACCTCTTCGGCGGCCGTCCCGGCCGGGTGGCCACCGTGCCGCCGCGGGCCTCCGCGCCCAAGAAGCGCGGGCACCGCGGCCCCAAGTCCCTGGTCGTGACCGCCGGCCCGCTGACCGGCACCAAGATCACCCTGGGTGACCAGCCGATCCTGATCGGCCGGGCCGACGACTCGACCCTGGTGCTCACCGACGACTTCGCGAGCTCCCGGCACGCCCGCCTGACCAACCGGGGCGGCCAGTGGTACGTCGAGGACCTCGGTTCCACCAACGGCACCTACCTGGACCAGCAGCGCGTGCAGGGCCCGCTGCAGGTCACCCCCGGCCAGCCGATCCGCATCGGCCAGACCGCACTGGAGCTGCGTTCGTGACGCTGGTTCTCCGCTACGCCGCGCGTTCCGACCGCGGCCTCATCCGCGGCAACAACCAGGACTCGGTCTACGCCGGGCCCCGGTTGCTGGCCGTGGCCGACGGCATGGGCGGCCACGCCGCCGGTGACATCGCGAGCAAGGTGGTCATCGCCGCCCTCGAGCACCTCGACGACGACACCCCGACCGGCGACATGCTGCAGTCCATGCGCGCCGCGGTCCACGAGGGCAGCGAGCACCTCCGCGAGGTCATCCGCGAGTCACCGCAGCTCGAGGGCATGGGCACCACGCTCACCGCGATCCTCTTCGCCGGCGGCCGGCTCGCGCTCTGCCACGTCGGCGACTCCCGCGCCTACCTGCTCCGCGACGGCGAGTTCAGCCAGATCACGCACGACGACACCTTCGTGCAGACGCTGATCGACGACGGCCGCATCACGCCGGAGGAGGCCAACCACCACCCGCAGCGCTCCCTGCTGCTGCGCGCCCTCAACGGGCAGGAGGTGGAGCCGGACCTCTCCATGCGCGAAGCCCGCGCCGGCGACCGCTACCTGCTCTGCTCCGACGGCCTCTCCGGCGTCGTCAGCGAGGAGACCCTCGCCGACGCGCTGCAGAACCCCGACCCCGAGGCCACCGCCGACCGCCTGGTCGAGCTGGCGCTGCGCAGCGGTGGGCCGGACAACATCACCGTGATCGTCGCCGACGTCCTGGAGGACACCGGTGGCAACGGCCGGTTCGACCCGGTCGTGGACGGCGCCGCGGGCGACAACGTCGGCCAGCGCGAGGTCGACCCGCGCTCCGCCGCCGGCCGGGCGGCCCTCGCCGACCAGGCCTCCGCTCCCCCGCCGACACCCACACTGCCGACGGGCGGCGGCCCCTCCGCCCGCCGCCGCCCGATGCGCATCCTCCTGGTGGCGGGGGCCCTTCTCACCGTGCTGGTGGCAGGGGCGATCGGCATGTACGTCTGGGCGCTCAACAACTGGTTCGTGGGCGTGAACGGCTCCGGCGACGACCAGCAGGTCGCCGTCTTCCGCGGGCTCGACGTCTCCTTCCTGGGGGTGGACCTCCACCGGCTGGACCGGGGCACCGACCTCGCGCTGGCCGACCTGACCTCGGCCGCCCGCAACCGGGTGCTCGGCAGCATCACCGCGGACGACTCCGAGGACGCCGAGCGGATCGTCGACGCGCTCGCCGACCAGCGGCTGCCGCTGTGCAGGTCGACCGACACCGCCGCGGCGTCCCCGGACTCGCCGACGCCCCCGGTCGCCGCACCGACCACCGCCCAGGAGCCCGCCCCCGGCGACGCCGCCCTGCCCGAGGTGCCCGCGCCCGGGGAGACGACGGACACCGCCTCGTCGGCACGGACGGCCTCGTCGCCCGCGCCGGGGGTGGACTGCCGGGAGGCCGACTAGTGAGCGCCGCAGGCACGGGTTCCCCACCGGAGGTGTGTTGATGCCCGGGCCCGTCACCGACCCCGGCGGCACCGCGGCCACGACGCCCACCCGGCGGGGCACCGAGGCGCTGCTGCTCGCCTTCGCCGTGCTCATCACCGTCGTCGCGCAGGTGATCGTCGACCTCACGGTCACCGGTGAGCTGCACCCGCAGATGGCCGGCTTCAGCGTGTGGATCACCGCGCTCTGGGTCGTGGCCCACCTCGTCGTCCGCAGGTGGGCCTCCTACGCCGACCCGCTGCTGCTGCCGTCGGTCGCCCTGCTCGTCGGCCTCGGGCTGGCGGTGATCCACCGCCTGGACCTGGCGGCCGAGCAGGTCGGCAGCACGGTCACGCGCGAGGACGCCCCCGTGCAGCTGGTGTGGGCCACCCTCGGCGTCACCCTCTTCGTGGCGGTGCTCGTCGTCGTCCGCGACCACCGGACGCTGTCCCGGTTCGCCTACACGCTGGCGCTGCTCGGGCTGGTGCTGCTCGCGCTGCCCGCCGTCCTCCCCGCCTCGATCTCGGAGGTGAACGGCGCGAAGATCTGGATCCGGGTGGCCGGCTTCTCGATCCAGCCGGGCGAGTTCGCCAAGATCTGCCTCGTCGTCTTCTTCGCCGCCTACCTGGTGGACAAGCGCGACGTGCTCGCCCTGGCGAGCAAGAAGGTTGCCGGGCTGGAGCTGCCGCGCGGCCGCGACCTCGGTCCCGTGCTGCTCGCCTGGATGGTGTCGATCCTCGTCCTGGTCTTCGAGCGCGACCTGGGCAGCTCCCTGCTGCTGTTCGGCATCTTCGTGGTGATGCTGTACGTCGCCACCGAACGGGCCAGCTGGCTGTTCATCGGCCTGGGCCTGTTCGCCGGTGGCGCGTTCATCGCGTACCAGATCTTCGGCCACGTGCGGGCGCGCGTGGACACCTGGTTGGACCCGTCGGCGTACTACGACGGCGCCGGCTACCAGCTGATGCAGTCGCTCTTCGGCCTCGGGACCGGCGGGCTGTTCGGCGCGGGCCTCGGCGGCGGGCGCCCCGACCAGGTGCCGGTGGCCAAGAGCGACTTCATCGCCGCCGCCGTCGGCGAGGAGCTCGGCCTCTTCGGGCTCGTCGCCGTGATCGTCGTCTACCTGATCCTCGTCGAGCGCGGGCTGCGCACCTCGCTCGTCGTGCGGGACGCCTTCGGCAAGCTGCTGGCCACCGGCCTGGCGTTCGCCGTCGCCTGGCAGGTGTTCGTGGTGCTCGGCGGGGTCACCGGGCTCCTCCCGCTGACCGGCCTGACCACCCCGTTCCTGGCCTACGGCGGCTCGTCGCTGGTGGCCAACTTCGTGCTCGTAGCGCTGCTGGTCCGCATCAGCGACGCCGCGCGGCGCCCGGCGACGCCGCACGCGGCCCCGGTGCGCCTCGGCGACGCCCCGACCGAGGTGGTGACGCCGTGAACGCACCACTGCGGCGGGTGGCGATCAGCGTGCTCGTGCTGTTCACGCTGCTGATCGTCAACGTCAACGTCATCCAGGTCGTCCGCTCGGACTCCCTCCGCTCGGACAGCCGCAACACCCGCGTGATCGCCGAGTCCTACGACCGCGAACGCGGCTCGATCATCGTGGCGGGCACCGAGGTGGCCCTCTCGGTCCCGACCGACGGCCGCCTCGAGTACCTGCGCACCTACCCGCAGGGGCCGTTGTACGCGCCGGTCACCGGGTACCACTCGCTGGTGTACGGCAACCGGTACCTCGAGGACGTCATGAACGACGTGCTCTCCGGGGACGACGACCGGCTGTTCGTCCGCCGCATCGCCGACCTGTTCACCGGGCGCGACCCCGCCGGTGGGGACGTCGTGCTGACCCTCGACCCGGGCGTCCAGGCCGCCGCCATGGCCGGCCTGGACGGCGTGACCGGGGGCGTGGTCGCGCTCGACCCGCGGACCGGCGCGATCCTCGGGATGGCGAGCACGCCGACCTACGACCCCGGTCTGGTCTCCGGCCACGACCCCTCGGCGATCCGCGAGAACATGGAGCAGCTCACCGGGCAGGACCCCGACCCCCGCGCGAACCGCACCATCGAGGACAACTTCCCGCCCGGCTCGCTGTTCAAGGTGATCGTCGCGGCCGCCGCGCTCGAGGAGGGGCTGACCCCCGACTCCGTCGTGCCGGCTCCCCGCGAGCTGCCGCTGCCGAACAGCACCCGGGTGATCCCCAACTTCGGCGGCTCCGCGTGCGACCCCAGCGGCGAGCAGTCGCTCACCGACGCGCTGACCGTCTCCTGCAACACCGCCTTCGCCCAGCTCGGCCTCGACCTCGGCGAGGGCCAGGTGCGCGAGATGGCCGAGGCGTTCGGGCTGGACGGCGAGGGGCTGGAGATCCCCCTGCAGGTGGCGCCGAGCACCGTGGGCGACATCGTCGACGACGCCGCCCTGGCCCAGACCTCGATCGGCCAGCGCGACGTCCGCATGACCGTGCTGCAGGCGGCCATGGTCGCCGCCGCGGTGGCCAACGACGGCGTGCAGATGAAGCCCTACCTGGTCGAGGAGCTGCGCGCCCCCGACCTGACGGTCATCGACTCCGCCGACCCGGAGGTCCTCAACGAGCCGATCTCCGAGGAGGTCGCCGACCAGCTCACCGAGATGATGGTCAGCGTCGTCGCCCGGGGCTCCGGCCGGGCCGCCCGCCTCAACGGCGTCGAGGTGGCCGGCAAGACCGGGACGGCGCAGGTGCGCGAGGGCGTGCCCGACCACAACTGGTTCATGGGCTTCGCGCCGGCCGACGACCCGCAGATCGCCGTCGCCGTGTTCGTGGCCAACGGCGGCGGTACCGGCGGCGACGTCTCCGCCCCGATCGCCCGCGAGGTCATGGCGGCGTACTTCGACGGGCAGGGCGGCTGATGGCGCTGGGGATCGGCAGCATGCTGGCCGGGCGGTACGAGATCACCGCCCCCATCGCCACCGGCGGCATGGGTGAGGTGTGGAAGGCGCGCGACCGGGTGCTGGACCGGATCGTCGCGGCGAAGGTGCTCAAGACCGAGTACACGAACGACCCGAGCTTCCTCGCCCGCTTCCGCAACGAGGCGCGGCACACCGCGGCGCTGTCCCACCCCAACATCGCCTCGGTCTACGACTACGGCGAGACCACCGACGACAGCGGCGTGCAGACCCTGGCGTTCCTGGTGATGGAGTACGTCGAGGGCCAGCCGCTGGTCACCATCCTCCACGAGGAGGGCCGGCTGCCGGTCGACTGGACGCTGCACGTCCTCGGCCAGGCCGCCGACGGGCTCTCCGCCGCCCACCGGGCCGGCGTGGTGCACCGCGACATCAAGCCGGGCAACCTCATCGTCCGCCCCGACGGGGTCGTGAAGCTGACCGACTTCGGCATCGCCCAGGCCCGGGACGCCGCCCCGCTGACCCGCACCGGCATGGTGGTGGGCACGGCCCAGTACCTCTCCCCGGAGCAGGCCCAGGGCATGGAGGTCAACGCCGCCTCCGACGTGTACTCCCTCGGCGTCGTCGGCTTCGAGTGCCTCTCCGGCGCCCGGCCGTTCGACGGCGCCTCGCAGGTCGCCATCGCGCTCGCGCACATCAACCGGCCGCCACCCCCGCTGCCCGGCGACATCCCCCCGGCCGTCCGGCTGCTCGTCGAGCGGGCCCTGGCCAAGGACCCGGCGGACCGGTTCGCCGACGGCGGTGCGTTCGCCGACGCCGTCCGCCGCATCGCGAACGGGGACGGCCTGGCCGCCGGCCCCGTGGTGGCACCGGCGACCGCCCCGACCCGGATCGTCGAGGTCGGCGACGGGCACACCCAGGTCTTCGCCACCCCCGCCGCCGGGATGCCCGCGGTGTCGCCCGCCACCGGTGGCCGTCCGATGCCACCGCTGCAGGCACCGCCGGACGACGACTGGGCCGATGGCGACGAGCCCCCTGCCCGGCGCACCCGGCGCTGGCTCTGGCCGGCGGCCGCGCTGGTGCTGCTCCTGATCGTCGCCGGCACCACCTTCCTGGCCCTGAACGGCTTCGGTGAGGCCCCCCGGGACGACGCGGCGTCCACCACGAGCGCGCCGCCCACGAGCGCCGAGCCCGGCGGGATCCTCCTCGATCCGGCGCAGTACGTCGGCCGGGACGCCGACGAGGTGGAGGAGCAGCTGCGGGAGGCGGGGTTCACCTCGATCTCCCGGGAGGACGCGAGCGAGGGTCTGCTGATCGCCGTGGGCCAGGCGCTCGACGAGGGCGACGTCGCGGGCATCGATCCCTCCGGTGTCGAGGCTGCGCCGGACACCCCGATCACGCTGTTCGTCGCCCCCGACGACTTCGACCCGGCGCCTCCGGAGGACGACGAGGCCGGTGACGTGGACGAGCCGGCGGCCCCCACCACCACGGCACCGCCGACGACCACGGCTCCCCCGGCGGCCGAGCCCACCGAGGCGGAGACGACGACCTCGCCCACCCCCTCGGCCTCGGCCTCCGCCGGGGGCAGCCCCGCCCCGTCGTCGTCGACGACGACGACGGCGGAATCGTCGACGGTCGTGCCGCCCCCGGAGCCCGAGGCCAGCGGCAGCGCCACGCCGGGTCAGGATGACGGGCTGTGAGCAGCTCGACACTCGGGTCCCGGGTCGGGGCCGGTTGTGCGGTTAGGCTCGCCGACGGCCAGCAGCGCGCGGCGGCGACCGCCGCGGGCAGGCTCCGCACCACCGGGCCGCGGAGGCTGCAGGGAACCGCCCGAGAGGACCGTAGATGACCACGCCGCAGGTGCTCGGGGAGCGCTACGAGATCGGCGGAGTCCTGGGCCGCGGCGGCATGGCCGAGGTCCACCACGGACGTGATCTGCGCCTGGGCCGCGAGGTCGCGGTCAAGGTGCTGCGCCACGACCTGGCTCGCGACCCCTCCTTCCAGGTGCGCTTCCGCCGCGAGGCGCAGGCATCGGCGTCGCTGAACCACCCGGCGATCGTCGCCGTCTACGACACCGGGGAGGACCGCACGCCCAGCGGGGCCACCCCGTACATCGTCATGGAGTACGTCGAGGGCGAGACGTTGCGCGACGTGCTGCGGCGCGAGGGCCGGCTGCCGATCGAGCGGGCGATGAGCCTGGCCGCCGACATCTGCGGCGCCCTGGACTTCAGCCACCGCAACGGCATCGTGCACCGGGACGTGAAGCCCGGGAACGTGATGATCACGCCGCAGGGCACGGTCAAGGTCATGGACTTCGGGATCGCCCGCGCGGTCTCGGACTCCGCGGCCACGATGACCTCCACCGCGGCGGTGATAGGGACCGCCCAGTACCTCTCCCCCGAGCAGGCCCGCGGCGAGGGCGTCGACGCCCGCTCCGACGTCTACTCGCTGGGCTGCCTCCTCTACGAGCTGGTCACCGGGGCCCCGCCGTTCACCGGTGACTCGCCGGTGTCGGTGGCCTACCAGCACGTGCGCGAGGACCCACGGCTGCCGTCGTCGATCAACCCCGACGTCCCGCCGGAGCTGGACGCGATCCTGCTCAAGGCGATGAGCAAGAACCCGGCCAACCGCTACCAGTCGGCCGCGGACATGCGCAACGACCTGCTCCGGGCGCTCGCCGGGCAGCGGGTCGAGGCGACGCCGGTGATGGGTGACGCCGAGAAGACCGCCATCATCGGCGCGCCCGTCGGCGGCTACGCCAGCGGTTACGGCGACGAGGACTGGGACGACGACGGCGACCGGCGCCGCAAGCGCCGGATCATCGCGATCGTGGCGCTCCTCGGTGTCCTGCTGCTCGGCGGCGCCATCGCCGCCGCCCTCCTGATCAACCAGGACGACGACGTGGCGCCGGTCGCCCAGCAGGTGGAGGTCCCGGTGCTGCTCGACCAGCCGGTGGAGCAGGCCCGGCAGGCGATCACCGAGGCCGGGCTGGTGGTCGGCACCGAGACCGAGGAGCAGACCACCGACCCCGCCCAGGTCGGGACGGTGCTCGAGACGTCGCCCGCGGGCGGGGCCGTCGTGGAGGAGGGCACCGAGGTCGACCTCGTCGTCGGCGTCGCGCCGGACGCCGTCACGGTGCCCAACCTGATCGGGGCCACCGAGGAGCAGGCGCGGAACGCGCTCGAGGCGGCCGGCTTCACCGGCAACATCGACACGCGGCAGGAGGACTCTCTCGAGGAGGAGGACACCGTCGCCTCCGTCGAGCCTGCGGTGGGCCAGTCGGTGCCGGCGGACGGGACCGTCACGCTGGGCCTGTCGACCGGCACGATCGATCTCCCGGACGTCACCGGTCAGCCGCAGGCGCAGGCCCTCGCGACGCTCACCGGGGCCGGCTTCACCGAGGCGCAGATCGACGTCGAGGAAGTCGACTCGGACCAGCCCGCGGGCACCGTCGTCGGCACGACTCCGGGACCGCAGACCCCGGCCTCCACCGGCACGCGGATCGTCCTGCAGGTCTCCGGTGGGGTCACCGAGATCAGCGTGCCCAACCTCCGAGGGCAGTCCCCCGAGGCCGCGGAGGCGAACCTGCGGGCCGCCGGCTTCACCACTTTCCAGTTCACCACCGTCGACGAGGCCGACCCGGGCGTGGGGCCCAACCAGGTGGTCGCCACCGAGCCGGCCGCGGGCACCGCTCAGGCACCGGACACACCCATCACCGTCCTGCTGAACCCGCAGGTCGACGAGCAGGACGCCGACTGACCGGCCGTCTCCCGACGAAGGGCTCCTCCCGCACCGCGGGAGGAGCCCTTCGCCGTCAGGGGGTACCGCTCAGCCTGAATCCACCGATCTCGGGGCGGCAGCTCGAGCGGTGGTCTGTTGATCTTGATGTTGGTGGGTGGGCGTGCGGGGGCCGGGACTTGGGGTTCCGAGTCTCCGGTCGTGGGCGGTCAGGAGAAC
>NZ_JBJHAC010000022.1:0-88560 GCF_054050835.1 Blastococcus sp. SYSU DS0510
GGCGGGGCCGGGCGGGGCGGGGGGGCGGGCGCGCGGCCGGCGCCCCCCGCCCCCCCCCCCCCCCCCCCCCCCCCCCCCCCCCCCCCCCCCCCCCCCCCCCCCCCCCCCCCCCCCCCCCCCCCGTCCCGATCCCTGGAGCATCTCGTGTCCACCCAGCCCTCGCCCACCGCCGTCGGACCGATCCGGGTGCCGGCCGGGACGACGGCGCAGGACGCGCTCAAGGCGGCCGGTGTCCCGCTGAAGGGCCCCGACGGCGCGGTCGTCGTCCGCGAGGTGGCCACCGGTGACCTCAAGGACCTCGCCTGGACCCCGGACGCCGACGCCGAGGTCGAGGCCGTCGCGGCGGCCAGCGCGGACGGGCGGGCGGTCATCCGCCACTCGGCCGCCCACGTGCTCGCCCAGGCCGTGCAGGAGCTCTTCCCCGGCACCCGGCTGGGCATCGGCCCGCCGGTCGAGAACGGCTTCTACTACGACTTCGACCCCGAGCGCCCCTTCACCCCCGAGGACCTGCAGGCCCTCGAGAAGAAGATGACCGAGATCGTCCGCGCCGGGCAGCGCTTCTCCCGCCGGGAGATCAGCGACGCCGACGCCCAGGCCGAGCTCGCGCACGAGCCCTTCAAGCTCGAGCTCATCGGGCTGAAGGGCGGCGAGGCTGCGTCCTCGGAGGATGGCGCCTCCGTCGAGGTCGGCGGCGCGCAGCTGACCATGTACGACAACCTCGACGCCCGCACCGGCGACCGCGTGTGGACCGACCTGTGCCGCGGCCCCCACCTGCCGCGCACCAGCAGCATCCCGGCGTTCTCCCTCACCCGGTCCGCGGCGGCCTACTGGCGGGGCAGCGAGAAGAACCCGCAGCTGCAGCGCGTCTACGGCACCGCATGGGAGAGCAAGGACGCGCACAAGGCGTACCTGGAGCACCTGGCCGAGGCCGAGCGGCGCGACCACCGCCGGCTGGGCGTGGAGCTGGACCTGTTCAGCTTCCCCGACGAGATCGGCTCCGGCCTGGTCGTCTTCCACCCCAAGGGCGGTGTGGTGAAGCGGGAGATGGAGGACTACGTCCGCCGTCGCCACATCGAGGAGGGCTTCGACTACGTCGGCACCCCGCACATCAGCAAGGGCGGGCTGTTCGAGACCTCGGGGCACCTGCCCTACTACGAGGACACGATGTTCCCGGGCATGGACCTGGAGAACTCGACGTACTACCTCAAGGCCATGAACTGCCCGATGCACAACCTGATCTTCCGGTCGCGCGGGCGGTCCTACCGCGAGCTGCCGCTGCGCTTCTTCGAGTTCGGGTCGGTCTACCGGTACGAGAAGTCGGGCGTCGTCCACGGCCTCACCCGCGTGCGCGGGCTCACCCAGGACGACTCGCACAGCTACGTCACCCCGGAGCAGGCGCCGGGGGAGGTGCGGCACCTGCTGGACTTCGTGCTCAGCCTGCTGCGCGACTTCGGCCTGGACGACTACTACCTGGAGCTCTCCACCCGCGGGGAGTCGGAGAAGTTCATCGGCTCCGAGGAGCAGTGGGCGGAGGCCACCGCGGTGCTGGAGGCGGCTGCCCGCGAGACCGGCCTGGAGCTGGTGCCCGACCCGGGTGGCGCGGCGTTCTACGGCCCGAAGATCTCCGTGCAGGCGCGCGACGCCATCGGCCGCACCTGGCAGATGTCCACCATCCAGTACGACTTCAACCAGCCGGCCCGCTTCGGCCTGGAGTACACCACCGCCGACGGCTCCCGCCAGCAGCCGGTGATGATCCACTCGGCGAAGTTCGGCTCCATCGAGCGGTTCTTCGGCGTCCTCACCGAGCACTACGCCGGCGCCTTCCCGGCCTGGCTGGCCCCGGTGCAGGTGGTGGGCATCCCGGTCACCGACGCGCAGGTGCCCTACCTGACCGACGTCGCGCTGACGCTGCGCGCCCGCGGCATCCGGGTGGAGATCGACGACTCCGACGACCGCATGCAGAAGAAGATCCGCACCGCGTCGAAGCAGAAGGTGCCCTTCGTGCTCATCGCCGGGGCCACCGACGCCGAGGCCGGGGCGGTCTCCTTCCGCTTCCGCGACGGCAGCCAGGACAACGGGGTCGCCGTCGACGCCGCCGTCGAGCGGATCGCCGCCTGGATCGCGACCCGCAGCAACGCCGACCCGACGGCGGAGACCGCGGCGGTCCCCGGATGAGCGAGGACAACGCCCCCTACCGGGTGCCGGTGTCCTCCGACGACGGCGGCCCAGCGACGGTGTTCGAGCACCTGTGGACGCCCTACCGGATGGCCTACATCCGCGGCGAGGGCAAGCCCACCGGGACGCACGACTGCCCGTTCTGCGTCATCCCCACGCTCGGCGACGAGGAGGGCCTGGTCGTGGCGCGGGGGGCGTCGGTCTTCGCCGTCCTCAACCTGTACCCGTACAACGCCGGTCATCTGATGCTCGTGCCGTACCGGCACGTGCCGGACTACACCGACCTCACCGCCGAGGAGGTCGCCGAGCTGGGTGCCTTCACCCAGACGGCGATGCGGGTGGTGCGCGCGGTGACCGGGGCGCACGGGTTC
The DNA here is from genome assembly GCF_054050835.1 of Blastococcus sp. SYSU DS0510. Lineage (NCBI taxonomy): Bacteria > Bacillati > Actinomycetota > Actinomycetes > Geodermatophilales > Geodermatophilaceae > Blastococcus > Blastococcus sp. SYSU DS0510. Next base: position 2,547 of record NZ_JBJHAC010000022.1, read on the forward strand.
AACATCGGGATGAACCAGGGCGCCGTCGCGGGCGCGGGCATCGCCGACCACCTGCACCAGCACGCCGTGCCGCGCTGGGGCGGGGACACCAACTTCATGCCGGTCGTGGGGCTGACGCGCGTGCTGCCGCAGGTGCTGGGCGAGACGCGCACCCTGCTCGCCGCGGCCTGGGCCGACCACGCCAGCAGGACGGAGGCCTGAGTGCTCGGCGTCAACGCCCGGCCCGTGGTGGCCAAGGTGGTCAACCCGCTGGCCGCGCGGCTGGCCCGCGTCGGGGTCACCCCGGACATGGTGACCATCACCGGCACGGTCGGCGCGATCGCCGGGGCCGCCGGCCTCATCGCCACCGGCCACCTCTTCTGGGGCGCCTTCACCGTCACGGTCTTCGTCCTGCTCGACATGCTCGACGGGGCGCTGGCCCGGCTCCGCGGCGGTGGCTCGGTCTTCGGCGCGGTGCTGGACTCCACCGGCGACCGCGCCGCCGACGCCGCCATCTTCGGCGCGCTGATCTGGTGGTACTCCGGCAGCGGCGACAACCGGCTGCTGGTGCTGCTGGCCCTGCTCTGCCTGGTCCTGGGCGTGCTCACCAGCTACATCAAGGCTCGCGCCGAGGGCATGGGCCTGGCCTGCGACGTCGGGGTCGTCGAGCGGACCGAGCGGCTGATCCTCGTGCTCACCGGCACCGGGTTCACCGGGCTGGGCATCCCGTACGCCGTGCACGTCGCGCTCTGGGTGCTCCTGGCCGGCAGCGCGGTGACGGTGGCCCAGCGCGTCCTGGCGGTGAGGCGGGCCGCCGGCGGCCGGCGGATCGCGTCGTGACCGGCGCCCGGGCGCGGCTGGCCGGGCAGCTGTCCGACGCGGGCTACGCGGCGGGCTGGCGGGCGGTGCGGATGCTGCCGGAGCCGGCCGCGCGGGGGCTGTTCGACCGGGCCGGGAACTGGGCCGCCGCGCGCGACGGCAGAGGCGTCCGCCAGCTGCGGGCCAACCTGCGCGTGGTCACCGGCGGCCGACTGACCGAGGCCGAGCTCGACGAGCTGACCCGCCGCGCGATGCGCTCCTACGCCCGCTACTGGCAGGAGGCGTTCCGGCTGCCGACGCTGACCGCGGAGCGGATCCGCCGCGACAGCGACGTCCCCGGGATCGAGCACATCGCCCGCGCCCGCGCCGAGGGGCGCGGGGTCGTCGTGGCCCTGCCGCACAGCGGCAACTGGGACGCCGCCGGCGCCTGGTTCACCGACTGGCTGGACGGGCCGTTCATGACCGTCGCCGAGCGCCTGCGGCCGGAGTCGCTCTACCGGCGCTTCCTGGAATACCGCGAGGCCCTCGGCTTCCGGGTGGTCCCGCTGACCGGCGGGGAGCGCCCCAGCTCGGAGGTGCTGCGCGGGTGGCTCGCCGACGGCGGCGTCGCCTGCCTGCTGGTCGACCGCAACCTCGGGGGCGGCGGGGTCCCGGTGACGTTCTTCGGGCGGGCGGCCACCATGCCCGGCGGCGCGGCGCTGCTCGCCGAGCGCACGGGCGCGGCGCTGATCCCGGCCGTCTGCCAGTTCGACCGGGGCGGGTGGCGGATGTGCGTGCACCCGGAGGTGCCGGTGCGCGGCCCCGGCCGGCTCTCCGACCGGGTGACGACGGCGATGCAGCAGGTCGCGGACGTGTTCGCCGCCGGCATCGCCGAGCGCCCCGAGGACTGGCACATGCTCGGCCGGATCTGGCCCGACGTCCCGCCCGACCCGCCCCGCTCGGAGGCGGTGGCCTGATGCGCATCGGCCTGGTCTGCCCCTACCGGTGGGACGTCCCCGGCGGCGTCCAGTACCACGTGCGCGACCTCGCCGGGACGCTGCGCGGCATGGGTCACCACGTCGAGGTGCTCACCCCCGCGCAGCACGAGGAGTCGATCACCGACCCCCACCTCACCTTCGCCGGGCGGACCGTCCCCATGCCGTACAACGGCTCGATGGCCAGCCTGCAGTTCGGGCCGGTCTCCGCCGCGCGGGTGCGCCGCTGGCTGCGCGAGGGACGCTTCGACGTCGTCCACGTGCACGAGCCGTCGTCGCCGTCGGTGTCCCTGCTGGTCTGCATGATCGCCCGGGGGCCGATCGTGGCGACGTTCCACACGGCCACCACCCGGTCGAAGGCGCTGGCCGTCCTGGGGCCCATGGTCCGTCCCTGGCTGGAGCGCATCGCGGGGCGGATCGCCGTCTCCGACTTCGCCCGCCGGGTCCAGGTGGAGCACCTGGGCGGGGACGCGGTGATCATCCCCAACGGCGTGCACGTGGGGTTCTTCGCCGAGGGGCCCACGCTCACCGGGCGCCCGCGGGGCGACGGCCCGCCGACGGTCGGCTTCGTGGGGCGCTTCGACGAGCCGCGCAAGGGCCTGCCGGTGCTGCTCGAGGCCATGCGCACCGTCGTGCGGGCGCACCCGGACGCGCGCCTGCTCATCGCCGGCCGCGGGGACGCCGACCAGCTGTGGTCGATGGTCGGCACCGATCTCCGACCGCATGTGACGCTGCTGGGGGAGGTGTCGGAGGCGGACAAGGCGGCGATGCTGCGCAGCGTCGACGTCTACTGCGCGCCGAACCTGCTCGGCGAGTCCTTCGGCGTGATCCTCATCGAGGCGATGGCCGCGGGGGCGCCGGTCGTCGCCAGCGACCTCGACGCCTTCGTCCGGGTGCTCGACGACGGCGCGGCCGGCGTGGTGGTGCGCCGGGACGACCCCGGCGCCCTCGGGCGGGCGCTGTCGGACCTGCTCGCCGACCCCGGCCGGCGCGCCGAGCTGGCCGCGCGCGGCTCGCGGGTGGCCGCGGCGTACGACTGGCAGGTGCTCGCCCGGCGCATCCTCGCCGTCTACGAGACGGTGCTCCCGCCCGGTGGCGGCGTGGTGACCGCCGCGCCCGAGCACGATTTCCCCGGGGTCCCCCCGGCCGGCACCGCGGCCGGACGTCCCCGCATCCGGCGCCCGCGCCGCTAGCCTCGGGGACCGTGACGCCCCAGGACTGGCTGCTGCTCGCCGCCGGAGTGCTCCTGCTCCTGGTGGCCTGGACCGGGTGGACCCTCACCCGGTTGCGGCGGCTGTCCGCGCGGGTGGACCGGGCGTGGGCGACGCTCGACGCCCAGCTGCTGCGCCGCGCTCGCCTGGCCGAGGAGCTGGCCCGCGAGCACCCCGCCGCCCTGCGGCACGACGTCCGCGTCCGGCTGGCCGCCGTCGCCGCCGAGGCGCGGGGCGCCCGCGGCGCGGGGGACCGGGAGCTGGTGGAGAACGCGCTCGGCCACCAGCTGCGCGAGCTCCCGCCCGACCTGCCCGGCGTCCCCGCCGCGCTGCGCACCGACCTGGCGGGCACCCAGACCCGGGTCGCCCTCGCACGCCGCTTCTACAACGACGCCGTCCGCGACACCCGCGAGCTGCGCGGCCGCCGCTCCTGCCGGTGGGCGGGGCTGCACCGGTCCCGCCCGCTGCCGCGCTACTTCGACATCGACGACCGGCTGGGCGAGGTGGGGGCGGGCGCCGACGCGGCCGTCCGCCGCTCGGCCTGACCGCCGTATGGTGAGGCGCCCCATCAGCCGAACCCGAGGCGGACACACGTGACCACGCACCCCGAGCCCGCCGGCGGCCGGACCGGCACCGACCGCGTGAAGCGCGGCATGGCCGAGCAGCTCAAGGGGGGCGTCATCATGGACGTCGTCACCCCCGAGCAGGCCCGCATCGCCGAGGACGCCGGCGCCGTCGCGGTCATGGCCCTCGAGCGGGTGCCCGCCGACATCCGCGCCCAGGGCGGGATCGCGCGGATGAGCGACCCCGACATGGTGCAGGGCATCATCGACGCCGTCTCCATCCCCGTGATGGCCAAGGCCCGCATCGGCCACTTCGTCGAGGCCCAGGTGCTGCAGGCCCTCGGCGTCGACTACATCGACGAGTCCGAGGTGCTGACCCCCGCGGACGAGGCGCACCACATCGACAAGCACGCGTTCACCGTGCCCTTCGTCTGCGGCGCCACCGACCTCGGCGAGGCGCTGCGGCGCATCTCCGAGGGTGCGGCGATGATCCGCTCCAAGGGCGAGGCCGGCACCGGCAACGTCGTCGAGGCCACCCGGCACATGCGGGCGCTGCGCGCCGGCATCCGGAAGCTGGCGACCCTGGACGAGACCGAGCTGTTCGTGGCGGCCAAGGAGCTCCGCGCCCCGCACGACCTGGTGGTCGAGGTGGCTGGGCTCGGCAAGCTCCCCGTCGTCCTCTTCACCGCGGGCGGCATCGCCACCCCCGCCGACGCGGCGATGATGATGCAGCTCGGCGCCGAGGGCGTGTTCGTCGGCTCGGGCATCTTCAAGTCCGGGGACCCGGTGCAGCGGGCGGCGGCGATCGTCCAGGCCACCACCTTCTTCGACGACCCGGACGTGATCGCCAAGGTCTCCCGGGGCCTGGGCGAGCCGATGGTCGGCATCAACGTCGCGACGCTCCCGGAGAGCGAGCGGTACGCCACCCGCGGCTGGTGACCGTGGACGTCCAGCGGCGCATCGCCGGGCTGGACGTGGCGCGCGGGCTCGCCGTGCTCGGCATGTTCGCCGCCCACCTGCGGGTGGGCGGCGAGTTCGGGTCGGACCCGCGGACCTGGACGGCGGTCGTCGACGGCCGCTCGTCGATCCTCTTCGCGACCCTGGCCGGCATCTCGGTCGCGCTGCTCTCCGGGCGCAGCCGGCCCCCCGAGGGGCCGGCGCTGTCCCGGGTGCGCGTGCGGATCGCCGTCCGCGCGCTGTGGGTCTTCGCGATCGGCCTGGCGCTGCAGGAGCTGGACACCTTCGTCGCGGTGATCCTGGGTGTGTACGGGGTCCTCTTCCTGATGGTGCTGCCCTTCCTGCGCTGGCCGGTCCGCCGGCTGCTGGTGACCGCGGGCCTCGTCGCCGTCGTCGCGCCGCCGGTGCTCGTCGTCCTCGGCCAGGTGCTGACCACGATCGGTCTGGCGCAGGCGCTGGGACCCTCGCTGCTGGTCACCGGCTACTACCCGGCGCTGCTCTGGATCGCGTTCGTCCTGGTCGGCCTGGCGGTGGGGCGGCTGGACCTCTCCTCCGGGGCGGTGCGTGCGCGGCTGGCGGCCGCGGGCGCGGTGGCCGCGGTCGTGGGCTACGGCGGGGGCTGGGCGAGCTCGGAGCTCCTGGCCGGCGGCGTGCCCTCCGCCGGCCCGGAGACCGGCTTCACCGTCCCGGGCGTCTTCGACGTCCGCTGGCTGACCGGCGCAGAGGCGCACAGCGGGACGACGTTCGAGGTGGTCGGCTCCACCGGCTTCGCCGTCCTCGTGGTGGTGGGCTGCCTGCTGGCGGCCGAGCGGCTGCCGCGGGTCACCGAGCCCGTCGCGGCGGTGGGGGCGCTGGCGCTCAGCGTCTACGCGGCTCACCTCCTGGCGATCCGGGTGCTGATGGACGTCGTCCCCGGCCGCGTGCAGGGCGCGGGCACGTGGCTCGGGTTCGTCGCGGCCGCGCTGGCCGGCGCCTGGATCTGGCGGCGCACCGTCGGCCGCGGCCCGCTGGAGTGGCTGCTCACCTGGACGTCGAGCCGGGCGGCCGGCCTCGCCCCGTCGGCACCGGCGGTCTGAGCCACGCCGTAGCGTGGGCGGCCGTGTCCACCGGCCCCGCCCGCCCCGTCGTCGGGGTCCTGGCCCTCCAGGGCGACGTGCGCGAGCACCTCGCCGCGCTGCGGGCCGAGGGCGCCGACGCCCTGCCGGTGCGCCGCCCGGAGGAGCTCGCCGGTGTCGACGGGATCGTCGTCCCCGGCGGGGAGTCGACGACCATGGCCAAGCTGGCCGCCCGGTGGGGCCTGCTGGAGCCGCTGCGGGACGCCGTCCGCGCGGGGCTGCCGGCCTACGGCAGCTGCGCGGGCATGATCCTGCTCGCCGACCGGCTGGTCGGGGCGCCCCCCGGCCAGGAGACGGTCGGTGGGCTCGACGTGACGGTCCGCCGCAACGCCTTCGGCCGCCAGGTCGACTCCTTCGAGACCCGCGTCGAGCTGGACGGGGTCGACGGCGGGCCGCTGCACGCCGTCTTCATCCGGGCGCCGTGGGTCGAGGAGGCCGGGCCGGGGGTGCACGTCCTCGGCCGGGTCGTCGGGGGAGCGGCCGACGGTAGGATCGTCGCGGTCCGCCAGGGGGACGTCGTGGCGACCAGCTTCCACCCCGAGCTGACCGGGGACCGCCGGGTGCACGCGCTGTTCGTCGACATCGTGCGCCGTCACCTGGCCGACGCAGAGAGGGGAGAGCCGTGAGCGGCCACTCCAAGTGGGCGACGACCAAGCACAAGAAGGCCGGGATCGACGCCAAGCGCGGCAAGCTCTTCGCCAAGCTCATCAAGAACATCGAGGTCGCGGCCCGCACCGGCGGCGGCGACCCGGCCGGCAACCCGACGCTCTACGACGCCATCCAGAAGGCGAAGAAGAGCTCGGTGCCCAACGACAACATCGACCGGGCGGTCAAGCGCGGCGCCGGTCTCGAGGCCGGCGGCGTCGACTACCAGGGCATCACCTACGAGGGCTACGCCGCCGGCGGTGTCGCCGTCCTCGTCGAGTGCCTGACCGACAACAAGAACCGCTCGGCCATGGAGGTCCGCACCGCCATGACCCGCAACGGCGGATCCATGGCCGACCCCGGCTCGGTCTCCTACCTCTTCTCCCGCAAGGGCGTGGTGACGGTGCCGAAGTCCGGTGACGTCGACGAGGACACCGTGCTCATGGCGGTGCTCGACGCCGGCGCCGAGGAGGTGCGCGACCTCGGTGACACCCTCGAGGTGCTCTGCGAGCCCACCGACCTGGTCGCCGTCCGCACCGCGCTGCAGGACGCGGGCATCGACTACGACTCCGCCGAGGCCGGCTTCCAGCCCAGCGTCCAGGTGGAGCTCGACGCCGAGGGGGCCGCCAAGGTGTTCCGGCTGATCGACGCGCTCGAGGACTGCGACGACGTGCAGAACGTCTACGCCAACTACGACGTGCCCGACGAGGTCATGGAGCAGGTCGCGGCGGACGCCTGAAAACACCCCCTGCCCCCCAGCCTTCGCAAGCTCAGGCCGGGACCCTGCAGGGGGCGGCCGTTCCAGCACGTCACCTGGCGTGTTGGCGGGGTTCGGTCGGGGGAGGCGGTTAGCCTCGGTCGAACACCAGTTCGGCTGACGGGAGCGTGACCATGCGGGTGCTCGGCATCGACCCGGGCCTCACCCGGTGCGGGTGGGGAGTGGTCGACGGGCGCCCCGGGGCGCGGCCGACGGCGGTCGGGGTCGGGGTGGTCCGCACGCTGGCGGAGCTCGACCTGGAGCTGCGGCTGCTCGAACTGCACACCGCCGTCACGGCGCTGCTGCGCGAGCACCGCCCCGACGTGGTCGCCATCGAGCGGGTGTTCACCCAGAACAACAAGGGCACCGCCACGGGGACGGCGCAGGCGGCCGGGGTCGCCGCGCTCGCCGCGGCGCAGGCCGACCGCCCGGTCGCCTGGCACACGCCCAGCGAGGTCAAGGCGGCGATCTCCGGCAACGGCCGCGCGGACAAGGAGCAGGTCACCCTCATGGTCACCCGGGTCCTCGGGCTCACCGCCGCCCCCAAGCCGGCCGACGCCGCCGACGCCCTCGCGCTCGCGGTCTGCCACGCCTGGCGCGGCCCGGCCCAGCAGCGGCTGCGCACCGCCGCGCTGGCCGGCGGCATCGGCGCGCCGGTGCGCAGCACCACGCTGCCGCGGTGGACGGGGGTGGCGGCGCGATGATCGCCAGCGTCAGCGGCCGGGTCGCCGCCGTCTCCCCGGACGGCGCCGTCGTCGAGGTGGGCGGCATCGGCCTCGCGGTGCAGTGCACCCCCGGCACCATCGCGCGCCTGCAGGTGGGGGAGTCCGCCCGGCTGGCGACCAGCCTGATCGTGCGCGAGGACTCCCTCACCCTCTACGGCTTCGCCGACGACGACGAGCGCCAGCTGTTCGAGCTGCTGCAGACCGCCAACGGCGTCGGCCCCCGGCTCGCGCAGGCGGTGCTGGCGATCCACCCGCCGCGCGAGGTGCGCCGGGCGGTCTCGATGGCCGATGTCAAGGCGCTCATGCAGGTGCCGGGCATCGGCAAGAAGGGCGCCGAGCGGCTGATCCTGGAGCTGCGGGACCGGCTGGGCTCCACGACCACCGACACCTCTCTCGACGCCCCCGCCCCCACCGGGCTGCCGTCGCTGACGCCGGTGGCCCCCTGGCGGGACCAGCTCACCAGCGCGCTCGTCGGCCTGGGCTGGAGCGGCAAGGAGGCCGAGACGGCGGTGACCCAGCTCGCCCCGGTGGCCGACGAGCAGGTCGCCGCGACCGGGAGCGTGGAGGTCGCGGTGCTGCTCCGGCGGGCCCTCCAGCTGCTGGGTAGGACGTGAGCGAGCTTGCGAGCGAACCGATGAGCAGAGCAGCGCCGCTCACGCGGGCGACGAGCGCCAGCGAGGAGGACGCGTGAGCGAGCTTGCGAGCGAACCGATGAGCAGAGCAGCGCCGCTCACGCGGGCGACGAGCGCCAGCGAGGAGGACGCGTGAGCGCCCCGTTCGACCGGTCGCTGACCGGTGACCTCGCCGCCGACGTGACGCCGGAGTGGTCGGTGTCGCCGCAGGCCGGCGACGAGGAGCGGGTCGTCGAGTCCGCGCTCCGGCCGCACTCGCTGCACGACTTCATCGGCCAGCCGAAGGTCGCCCGCCAGCTCGCCCTGGTCCTCGAGGGGGCCAAGCGGCGTGGCCGGACGCCCGACCACGTGCTGCTCTCCGGGCCGCCCGGGCTCGGCAAGACCAGCCTCGCCCTGATCATCGGCTCCGAGCTCGGCACCTCGGTGAAGATCACCAGCGGTCCGGCGATCGAGCGGTCGGGCGACCTGGCGGCGATGCTGTCCAACCTGGCCCCCGGCGACGTCCTGTTCATCGACGAGATCCACCGCATCGCCCGGCCCGCCGAGGAACTGCTCTACATGGCGATGGAGGACTTCCGCGTCGACGTCGTCGTCGGCAAGGGGCCCGGGGCGACGGCGATCCCGCTGGAGATCAACCCCTTCACCCTTGTCGGGGCCACCACCCGCGCCGGGCTGCTCACCGGGCCGCTGCGCGACCGGTTCGGCTTCGTGGGGCAGATGGAGTTCTACGAGACCGACGACCTGCGGCGGGTGCTCGCCCGCAGCGCCGACCTGCTCGGCGTCGAGCTGACCGACGAGGGGTCGGCCGAGATCGCCGGCCGCTCCCGCGGGACGCCGCGCATCGCCAACCGGCTGCTGCGCCGGGTGCGCGACTACGCCGAGGTGGAGGCCGACGGCCGCGTCACCCGCGAGGTCGCCGAGGCCGCGCTCGCGCTCTACGACGTCGACCACCTCGGACTGGACCGGCTCGACCGCGCCGTCCTCGAGGCGCTGGTGGGCAAGTTCGGGGGCGGGCCGGTCGGCGTCGCCACCCTCGCGGTGGCCGTGGGGGAGGAGCCGCACACCGTCGAGGAGGTCTGCGAGCCCTTCCTCGTGCGGGCCGGTCTGCTGGCGCGCACCCCCCGCGGGCGGGTCGCCACCGAGGCCGCCTGGGAGCACCTGGGTCGGCCGGTGCCGCGCGGTGGCGTCCCCCTCGGGCGGGTCACAGCCGACCCACCGGTACCGGGGTCGTCGTCAGAGACCCTGTTCGACGCCTAGACTTCCGCACGCTGGCGCGCAACTCGCAGGCCGGGCCGTGCGCGTCACGCCTGGTCGCCGCGCGTACGGCAACCGATGCACCCGAGCGGTCCCGTCCCGGGCCGCACCACCGCGAGGCACCCGTCGCGGAAGAGAGGCACACCTGTCGTGGAGTACTTCCCGCTGATCTTGCTGGTCCTGCTGGCCGTCGTGCTGTTCGTGCTGCCCGCGCGGCAGCGCAAGCGGATGCAGGAGCAGCAGGCCGCGCTGCAGGCATCCCTCGCGGTCGGCACCCCCGTCATGACCACCAGCGGCATGCACGGCACCGTCGCCGCGCTGGGTGACACCACCCTGGACCTGGAGATCTCGCCCGGCGTGGTCGTCACCTTCGCCCGGCAGGCGATCCTCGAGGTGCGCCGCCCGGCCGGTGCCACGCCGTCCGACGGGGGCACCGCGCGCCCCGCCGACGGCACCGTCTGACCCGGGGGAGCTCCGTGGCCAACCGCACCCTCCCGGCGGGGCGCTACTTCGGCGCGTTCGTGCTGATCGTCGCCCTGCTCTACGGGCTGGTGTTCTTCACCGGGGACACCCGCACGCCGCAGCTCGGGCTCGACCTGCGCGGCGGCACCACGGTGACCCTGACCGCGCGCACCCCCGACGGTCAGGCGCCGGCCCAGGAGGACCTGGAGCTGGCCCGCCGGATCATCGAGCAGCGGGTCAACGGCCTCGGCGTCGCCGAGGCCGAGGTGGTCACCGAGGGCGACAGCAACATCGTCATCTCCGTCCCCGGGGACGACGGCGAGCAGGCCCGTGAGCTCGGCGCCACCGCGCAGCTCCGCTTCCGCCCGGTGCTCCAGGGCCCCGCCCCCGCCGTCCCGGCCGAGGAGAGCACCGGCACCGAGGAGGGCGCCGGCACCGAGGAGGGTGCCGACGCCGAGACCGCCGACGGCGGCGCGGCCGGCGACGACGCCGAGGCGCCCGCCGAGGACCCGGCGACCGGGGACGGCGCGGTCGCGGACCCGTCCCTGCCCGACCCCGACGCGCCCGCCGTGACCCAGGAGGAGGCGGCGGCCGAGTTCGCCACGCTCACCTGCGAGGCGGAGAACGTCACCGGCGAGGTGACCCGGCCCCAGGACTTCGTGGCCGCCTGCAGCGAGGACGGCGCGGTCAAGTACCTGCTCGGCCCCACGATCATCGAGGGCACGCAGATCGACGACGCCACCGCGGGGACCGAGCCCGGGACCGGCGAGTGGGTCGTCCTGCTGGACTTCCAGGCCCAGGGCCTGGACACGTGGGCCGCCTACACCACGGCCAACGTCGGCTCGCCGGTCGCCTTCACGCTCGACGGGCGGGTCATCTCCGCGCCGACGATCAACAGCGCGATCACCACCAACCCGACGACGATCACCGGTCAGTTCGACCAGGAGTCGGCCACCGAGCTGGCCAACCAGCTCCGCTACGGCGCCCTGCCGCTGACCTTCACCCAGGCGACGGCGCAGTCGATCTCCACCGAGCTCGGCGAGGAGCAGCTCGAGGCCGGGCTGATCGCCGGGGCCATCGGCATCGCCCTGGTCTTCGTGTACGCGCTGTTCTACTACCGGCTGCTCGGCCTGGTGATGATCGCCAGCCTCGTGCTCTCGGCGGTGGTGGTCTACGCCTGCCTGATCCTGCTGGGCCGCGAGATCGGGTTCACCCTGAGCCTCGCCGGCATCGCCGGGTTCATCGTCTCGATCGGCATCACCGCCGACTCCTTCGTCGTCTACTTCGAGCGGCTCAAGGACGAGATCCGGGAAGGCCGCTCGCTGCGGTCCGCCGTCCCGCGGGCCTGGGTCCGGGCGCGGCGCACCATCCTGTCGGCGGACGCGGTCAGCTTCCTGGCCGCGGCGATCCTCTACCTGCTGGCGATCGGCGACGTGAAGGGCTTCGCCTTCACCCTCGGCATGTCCACCGTGCTGGACCTCGTCGTCGTCTTCCTCTTCACCCACCCGCTCATGGCCGTGCTCTCGCGGCTGAAGGGCTTCGGCCGGAACCGCTTCTCCGGGCTCGGACGGGTCGAGCACACCCGCCGGCCCGCCGCGAGCGCGCCGGCCGGGGAACTCGTCGGCGCCGCCGCGGGCGGTCGCCAGGACAGGAGCACCTCATGACCCGCCCGACGGACCCGGCGGAGCCGACGCCCGCGGACGAGCCGGTGGGCACCGGCGAGGAGGCGCTCGCGGACGCCGGGCTGCCCCAGGACCCCGCCGACGACGACGTCGCCGCGGCCCCGGCCCCGCGAGCCGGGCGCGCGGGGCTCGCGCACCGGCTCTACAACGGCGAGGCGGGCCTCGACGTGGTCGGCCGCAGCCGGCTGATCTACAAGATCACCGCGATCGTGGTGCTGCTGTGCATCGCCTCGATGGTGTTCCGGGGCTTCAACTTCGGCATCGACTTCGCCGGCGGCAACAGCTTCCGGCTGCCCGGCACCCAGGAGCAGCTGCAGGAGGCGCGCGCCGCGGCCGAGGACGCCGGGGCGGAGGTGGCGACGGCGCAGATCGTGGGCGGGGACACCCTGCTGATCCGCACCGCGCAGCTGGACAACGAGACCGAGCGCGCCGTGGTGGAGGGGCTGGCCGAGGTCGCCGGCATCACCCCCGCCGAGGTCAGCCCGGAGTCGGTCAGCGCCGAGTGGGGCCAGGACATCACCGACCAGGCGCTCGTCGCGCTGGCGGTCTTCCTCGTCGCGGTCGTGCTCTTCCTGGCCGTGCGATTCCAGCCGAAGATGGCGGTCGGCGCCATGGCCGCGCTGGTGCACGACATCGTGATCACCGCCGGGGTCTACTCCCTGGTGGGCTTCGAGGTCACACCGTCGACGGTCATCGGCTTCCTGACCATCCTCGGCTTCTCCCTCTACGACACCGTGGTGGTGTTCGACAAGGTCGACGAGAACACCCGCGACCTGGAGCGCAGCGCGCGCATGACCTGGGGCGAGGCGGCGAACCTGGCCGTCAACCAGACCCTGATGCGCTCGATCAACACCTCGGTCATCGCGCTGCTGCCGGTCGCGGGCCTGCTCTTCGTCGGGGCCGGGCTGCTCGGCGTCGGCACCCTCAAGGACCTTGCCCTCGTGCTCTTCGTGGGCCTGGCCGCCGGCACCTACTCCTCGATCGTGCTCGCCACGCCGATCGTCGCCGACCTCAAGGAGCGGGAGCCCGGGGTCCAGGCACTGCGCCGCCGCGTGCTGGCCCGGCGGTCCTCGGCCGCCCGGACCGGTGGCGCGGCCGCGCCGACCGGCCCGGTGGCCAGCGCCCGCCGTCGCCGGAGCCCCGGTGCGGTCGCCACCGCGGAGCTGCCCGGCACCGTGACCGCGGACGTCGTGGTGGAGTCGCCGTCCTCGGTGCGCCCGGACGCCCCGCGGGGCGCCACCGCTGCCCCGCGCCCGGGCGCCCGCCCGCAGCGCCCCGGCGCCAGCCGGCCGTCGGGCAAGCGGCGCCGGTGAGCGCGGCACCCGCCGAGCGGCCGCTCGACGAGCTCATCGCCTCGCTCACCGTCGACGTCCCGGACCACCCCGAGCCGGGGATCGTCTTCCGGGACCTGACGCCGGTCTTCGCCGACGGCCCCGCCTTCCGCCGGATGGTCGACGGGCTGGCGTCCCCCGGGGTGTCGGACCCGCGGACGGCCGCGCTCACCGCCCGGCGCTCCGGCGAGCGGCCGTTCGACGTCGTCGCCGGGGTGGAGGCGCGCGGGTTCCTGCTCGCCGCCGCGGTGGCGCTGGACGCCGGCGTCGGCGTGGTTCCCGTCCGCAAGGCCGGGAAGCTGCCGCGCGAGCGGGTCTCGGCCGAATACACCCTGGAGTACGGCACCGCGACCCTGGAGCTGCACGCGGACTCCATCCGGCCCGGGCAGCGGGTCCTGGTCGTCGACGACGTGCTCGCCACTGGCGGCACGCTGGGCGCCGCCGTCGCGCTGGTCGAGCAGCTCGGCGGCGTGGTGTCGGCGATCTCGGTGGTCGTGGAGCTGGCCGCGCTGGGGGGCCGGCAGCTGCTGGCGCCGCACGCGGTGCACGCCCTCTGGACCACCTGAGCGGGGGAGATCCCGGTCGCGCTCCCGACGCCGGCGGGCGTCGTCCCGCTAGCATGGTGAGGGTCCCCCCTCTGCCAGCCGCAGGAGTAGCCGTGGCCTCCGAAGTAGCCGCCGACGCGGCTGCCGCGCGGGCCGGGGCAGCCACCGGTGGAGCGGTCACCGACGCCGTGCCCGAGGCGCCGGTGCGCAGCCCGCTCCCCGAGCGGCCCGCGGTGCGCAGGCCCGAGGACGTGGGGGCCGATCCGCCCGACGTCGAGCCCGGCACCCCCCGCCGCCGCGTCCGCGACCGCCTCGCCCGGCGCATCGTCGCCGGCCAGCGCAGCGGCCTGGTCCGCCCGGTCCTGGAGCCGCTCGCCGCCCTCCACCGGCAGAGCCACCCCAAGGCCGACCTGGTGCTCCTGCAGCGGGCCTACGACGTCGCCGAGGCCGCGCACAGCAGCCAGAAGCGCAAGAGCGGCGATCCCTACATCACCCACCCGCTCGCCGTCGCCACGATCCTCGCCGGGCTCGGCATGGACACCACGACGCTGATCGCGGCGCTGCTGCACGACACCGTCGAGGACACCGGCGTCACCCTCGAGACGATCACCACCGACTTCGGCTCGGAGGTCGCGCACCTCGTCGACGGCGTCACCAAGATCGACAAGGTGAAGCTGGGCGACGCCGCCCAGGCCGAGACGATCCGCAAGATGATCGTCGCGATGTCCCGCGATCCGCGGGTGCTGGTCATCAAGCTGGCCGACCGGCTGCACAACATGCGCACGCTGCGCTTCCTCCCGCCCGAGAAGCAGGAGAAGAAGGCGCGCGAGACGCTCGAGATCCTCGCCCCGCTCGCCCACCGGCTGGGCATGAACACCATCAAGTGGGAGCTCGAGGACCTCGCCTTCGCCACGCTGTACCCCAAGCGCTACGACGAGATCGTCCGCCTGGTCGCCGAGCGCGCGCCGTCCCGCGACACCTACCTGGCCGAGGTCACCGCGTCGGTCACCGAGCAGCTGCGGGCGGCGAAGATCGAGGCCGTCGTCACCGGCCGGCCGAAGCACTACTACTCGATCTACCAGAAGATGATCGTCCGCGGGCGGGACTTCACCGACATCTGGGACCTCGTCGGCATCCGCATCCTGGTCGACTCGGTGCGCGACTGCTACGCGGCGCTGGGCATCATGCACGCCCACTGGCAGCCGGTGCCCGGCCGCTTCAAGGACTTCGTGGCGATGCCGAAGTTCAACATGTACCAGTCGCTGCACACGACGGTCATCGGGCCGCAGGGCAAGCCGGTCGAGCTGCAGATCCGCACCCACGACATGCACCGCACCGCCGAGTACGGCATCGCGGCGCACTGGAAGTACAAGGAGAAGGCCCGCGCCGGCGGGAAGCCCGCGGCCGGGGAGAGCGGTGCGCCGCCGAAGGCCGGCTCGGCCGACGACATGCTGTGGCTGCGCCAGCTGCTGGACTGGCAGCGGGAGGCGCAGGAGCCCGGCGAGTTCCTCGAGACCCTGCGCTACGACCTCGGTCCGCAGGAGGTCTTCGTCTTCACGCCCAAGGGCGACGTGGTGAGCCTGCCGGGGGAGTCCACGCCCGTCGACTTCGCTTTCGCGGTGCACACCGAGGTCGGCTACCGCACCATCGGCGCCCGGGTCAACGGCTCGCTGGTCTCCCTGGACAGCAAGCTCTCCAACGGCGACGTCGTCGAGATCTTCACCTCCAAGTCGCCGACGGCGGGCCCGTCGAAGGACTGGCTGACCTTCGTCGGCTCCTCCCGCGCCCGGACCAAGATCCGCCAGTGGTTCACCAAGGAGCGGCGCGAGGACGCCGTCGACGCCGGCAAGGAAGCCCTGACCCGGGCGATGCGCAAGGCCGGCCTGCCGCTGCAGCGGCTGCTCGGCGGCGAGGCGCTGTCCACCCTGGCCAAGGACCTGCGGTTCGCCGACGTCACCGCGCTCTACGCGGCGGTGGGAGAGCACCAGCTCTCGGCCGCCTCGGTGGTCGAGAAGCTCATGGTGGCCCTGGGTGGCAGCGAGGGCGCGGCGGAGGACATCGCCGAGACCGCCATCCCGAACCGCCGGCCGTCGACGCGGCGCACGGCCCGCGGCGACCCGGGGATCATCGTCCACGGCATGACCGACGTCTGGGCCAAGCTCGCCAAGTGCTGCACCCCGGTGCCCGGCGACGAGATCCTGGGCTTCGTCACCCGCGGCGGGGGCGTCAGCGTGCACCGCACCGACTGCACCAACGCCGGTGACCTGCGGAGCAAGCCTGAACGTCTGGTAGAGGTCGAGTGGGCGTCGTCCCCGGGGTCGGTGTTCCTGGTGGCCATCCAGGTGGAGGCCCTCGACCGGCACCGCCTGCTGTCGGACGTGACCAAGGCGCTGGCCGACGAGCGGGTGAACATCCTCTCGGCGTCGGTGCAGACCAGCCGCGACCGCGTGGCGATCAGCCGGTTCACCTTCGAGCTCGCCGACCCCGCGCACCTGGGCGCGGTGCTGCAGACGGTGCGCAACGTCGACGGCGTCTTCGACGTCGAGCGCGTCACCGCCTAGAAGGACCCCGCTGCCCCCCACGCCTCGCACGCTCGGCGCGGGCCCCTGCAGCGGGGCCGTTCCGGCGGGTCGCCGTCAGCCCACGCGGCTGGCCGCGTAGGAGCCCGCTCCGAGCTCCTGTACCGCGCCCGGCCTCCGGGGATGCCAGCCCAGCTCCTCGCGAGCGCGGGCGCCGGTGGCCGACTGGCTCAACGCGAGCGCGTCGGCGAAGGCCGCCCCCAGGACGGCCCGAGCGTCTTCCACGGGCCACGACTCGGCGGAACCGTCGAGGCCGGCGGCCCGTGCAGCCGCGGCAGCCAACTCGGGCACCGGGACCGCCTCCTCGTCGACCCCGTGGAAGAGGCGCCCCGCGGGAGCCTGCTCCAGCACCAGCAGGAACAGCTCCGCCAGGTCGTCCACGTGCACCATCGGCCACCGCGTGTCGGCGCTGCCGACGAAACGCCCGGCGCCGTGGTCCCGCGCGGTGCTCACGAGGAGCCCGGGGATGCCACCGCCGCGGCCGTGCGCGATGGCCGGACGGACGACGAGGCCGCGGACGCCGGTCTCGGCAGCGTCGAGGACCAGTCTCTCGATCACGGGCCGGTGAGCGACCAGCTCGATGGCGTCGAGGGGGCTGTCCTCGTCGGCCGGGTGGGTGCCGGTCGCCCCCAGCACCCAGAGGCCGCTGGTGTAGAGGAAGGTGCGGCCCGTTCCGCGCAGGGGGACGAGCAGGGCCTCGACCGCGGCGATGTCCGCGGCGGCGACCCCCGTCGGCGGGGCGACGTGGACGACGGCGTCGATGTCGGGCGCGACCGCGGCCGACAGGCCCTCGGGCTCGGCCAGGTCACCCGCGACGGTGCCGACCGACGCGATCGCCGGCGGCTCGTCGACCCCCGGGCGGGTCAGCGCGACCACCTCGTGCCCGGCACCCACCAGCCGTTCGACGAGGACCGAGCCGATGTAACCGGTGGCCCCCAGTACGAGCACCTTCATGACGTTCTCCCCTCGTAGTGGACTACAGTCCGTTTCATGGGCGAGGACGTTAGCGGACCAGAGTCCGGTTTGTCGATAGGATTGCTCGGCATCGCGGGGGACCGGCCGGTCGCCGAGCGCGCGGACGCCGCGCGCAACCGGCGCCGCATCCTCGCTGCGGCCGAGGGGCTCTTCGCCGAGCGGGGCGTCCCCGGCGTGACGATGGACGACATCGCGGCCGAGGCGGGCGTGGGCAAGGGCACGCTCTACCGCCGGTTCACCGACAAGGGCGGGCTGGCCGCAGCGCTCCTCGACGAGCGGGGCCGCCAGTTCCAGGAGGCCATTCTCGGCGGGCCGCCACCGCTGGGTCCGGGCGCCCCTGCCGTCGATCGCCTGGTGGCCTTCGTGGCCGGCTACCTGGAGTTCCAGGTGCGCCACCTCGACCTGGTCCTGCTCTCGGAGACGTCGACTCCCGGGTCGCGTCTGCGCAAGGGCTCGTACGGGTTCTGGCGGCAGCACTGTGCGGTGCTGCTGCGCGCGAGCGGAGCTCCGGATCCCCTGGAGCGGGCCGAGTTGCTCCTCGCCGGGCTGTCCGCCGAGCAGGTGCACCACTGGACGCGTGTGGAGGAACGCCCGGCCGCCGCCCTGGGTGCGGCCCTGTCCCGGCTGGCGCGGAGCATCGCCGGCGCGGACCGTTGACCACGCCGGGCTCCGACGCGCCGTCGTGGGCGACAGCCACCTGTCGGGTGGGTGCCCCGCCCTAGCCGACGACGGCCATGTCCTCGATCGTCACCGGGATGTTCGGGGCGCCGTCGCCGGGGCCCTCGGCGCCCTGGACCCCGCCCGCGGCGACCGCGTCGAGCACGCCGAGACCGGCCTCGTCGATCCGGCCGACCACCGTGTACTCCGGCGGCAGCTCGGTGTCGACGAAGGTCAGGAAGAACTGGCCGCCCGTGCTGTTCGGCGCGGCGGTCTTGGCCATGGCGACGGTCCCGCGGGGGTAGGTCGAGTCCGGCGTGACCTCCTCGGCGTACTTGTACGTCGGGCCGCCGGAGCCGGTGCCGGTCGGGTCGCCGCACTGCAGCAGGCCGAAGGTGTCGGCGTTGACCAGCCGGTGGCACGGGGTGCCGTCGTAGAAGCCCTGCTCGGTGAGGTACACGAAGCTGGCCGCGGCGCACGGGGCCTGCGCCCGGTCCAGCGTGAGCGTCAGGTCGCCCTGGTCGGTGCTCATCAGCACGGTGGCGGTGCCCTGGGTGGGCGTGGTCTCCGGGGTCGGCGGCGTGCCGACGTCGGTGAGGTTGGTGTTCCCCGACTCGTCGGGCAGGTACTCGCAGGTGACCGTGCCGTCGGCGTTGGTGGTGCGCGCGGCCGAGGAGGTGGCCGCCGGCGTCGTCGGCTCGGCCGCGAGGTCGTCGGTCTCGTCGTCGCCGCCGAACACGTTCGTGAGGAGCAGGGCGGCCCCGACGACCACGACGACGGCGAGCGCGGTGAGCAGCAGCCCGAGGTTCCGGCGGCGCTTCTTCGCCTGCTCGGCGCGGCGCTCCAACTGGCGCTGCAGGTGACGCTGCGCGGCTTCCCGGCGCTGCTTGTTCGTGGGCACGGGGGCGGACTCCTCGGGCGGGCGGGGCGTACGTGGGCGGCCGCGACGGCGGGCGGGCGCGCTGGTCGGGGTGCGAGTCTAGGTGGCGGGGCTGGGCGATCCCTGGCAGCGCCGGGTGCGGCGGGGGGCCCCGCGTAACCTGCACGGGTGCTCATCCGCTCGTTCCCCGCCGGCGCCTTCGGCACCAACTGCTACGCCGTCGCCTCCGGGCCCGGGCAGGAGTGCGTCGTCGTCGACCCGGGCATGGACGCCGTCGAGCCGCTGGCCCGGATGCTGGCCGAGGACGGGCTCAAGCCCGTGGCCGTCGTGCTGACCCACGGCCACCTGGACCACACCTTCTCGGTGCTGCCGGTCTGCGACGGCTACGGCATCCCCGCCTACCTCCACCCGCACGACTTCGGGATGCTCAGCGACCCCGCCCGCTGGCACGGCCCCGCGCTGGCGCCGCTGATCACCGGCGTCCGGCTGCCCGACCCCTCCGAGGTGCGGGCGCTCGACGACGGCGCCGTCCTCTCGCTGGCCGGCGTCGACCTGACCGTGCGGCACGCGCCGGGGCACACCCAGGGCTCGGTCATGTTCTCCGTCGACCTCGGCGAGGCGCCGGGGCTGCTGGCCGGCGACGTCCTCTTCGCCGGGTCGGTGGGGCGGGTGGACCTGCCCGGCGGGTCGTGGGAGGACATGCTGCGCTCGCTCCGCGACGTCGTGCTGCCGCTGGACGACGAGACCGTCGTCCTGCCCGGCCACGGCCCGGCGACGACGATCGGCCGCGAGCGGGCGACCAACCCCTACCTGGCCGAGGCCGCGCAGGCGCCGAGGGGACGAGGGCTCTGATGACCGGCCTCACCGCCCCGAAGGGCGCCTTCGACACGCTGCCGCCGGACTCCGCGCGCTTCCTCGCCGTCCGCGACACCCTGACGGCTCCGCTCCGGCGGGCGGGCTACGGGTACGTCGAGACGCCGGTGTTCGAGCACACCGAGGTGTTCTCCCGCGGCGTGGGCGAGTCGACCGACGTCGTCACGAAGGAGATGTACACCTTCACCGACCGCGGCGGCCGGTCGTTGACGCTGCGCCCCGAGCTGACCGCCGGGCTGATGCGCGCGTTCATCGAGCACCGGCTGCACGGCGGTGCGCTGCCGGCGAAGCTCTGGACCGTCGGCACCGCGTTCCGCTACGAGCGCCCGCAGGCCGGTCGTTACCGGCACTTCACCCAGGTCGACATGGAGGCCCTCGGCGTCGACGACCCCGCGCTGGACGCCGAGGTGGTGGCGCTGGGCGTGCAGGGCTTCCGCGACCTGGGGCTCACCGACTTCGAGCTGCTGCTGACCTCGCTGGGCGACGCGACCTGCCGCCCGCAGTACCGCGAGCTGCTGGTCGCCTTCCTGGAGAAGCTGGACCTGGACGAGGAGACGCAGCGCCGCGCGGCGATCAACCCGTTGCGGGTGCTCGACGACAAGCGTCCCGAGGTGCAGGCGCAGCTCGGCGACGCCCCGCTGATGGTCGACCACCTCTCGGACTCCACGAAGGCCCACTACGACGCCGTCCGCCAGCACCTCACCGACCTCGGCGTGAGCTGGACGGAGGCGCCGCGGCTGGTGCGCGGGCTGGACTACTACACGAAGACGACGTTCGAGTTCGTGCACTCCGGGCTCGGCGCGCAGTCGGCCATCGGCGGGGGCGGGCGCTACGACGGGCTGTCGGCGGCGCTGGGCGGGCCGGACGTCTCCGGCATCGGCTACGCCGTCGGGGTGGACCGGACGCTGCTGGCGGTGCAGGCCGAGGGGCTGGACATCGGCGCGACCGCCGGCGTGCAGGCCTTCGTCGTCCCGCTCGGGGCCGAGGCGAAGCGGGTGGCGGTCCGGCTGGTCGGGCAGCTGCGCCAGGCGGGGGTCGCGGCGGACACCGTGTACGGCGACCGCGGGCTCAAGGGCGCCATGAAGGCCGCCGACCGCTCCGGCGCGACGCACGTCGTCGTCGTGGGGGAGCGGGACCTGGCCGAGGGCGTCGGCCAGCTCAAGGACATGCGCACCGGCGAGCAGCGGCCCGTCCCCGTGGCCGAGCTGTTCGAGACGGTGCGTGCGAGTGTGGGGGAGTGAGTACTTCGATGGAGCAGCGACCGCTCGGGAAGACCGGCGCCGAGGTCGGCGTGATCGGGTTGGGCACCTGGCAGCTCGGCGGCGACTGGGGTGACGTCGACGAGGACACCGCCACCGACGTCCTGGACGCCGCGCTCGACGCGGGGGTGACCCTGCTCGACACCGCCGACGTCTACGGCGACGGCCGCTCCGAGGAGCGGATCCGCAAGGCGCTCGCACCCCGGGCCGACCGGCCGTTCGTGGCCACCAAGGCCGGCCGCCGCGCCGACCCGTTCGAGGCGGCGCAGTACACCCCGGAGAACCTGCGCGCCTGGGTCGACCGCTCGCGCCGCAACCTCGGCGTCGACACCCTCGACCTGGTGCAGCTGCACTGCCCGCCGACCGCCGTCTACTCCGACCAGCGCGTGTACGACACGCTCGACGCTCTTGTCGCCGACGGCTCGATCGCGGCCTACGGCGTCTCGGTGGAGACGGTGCAGGAGGGGCTCACCGCGCTGCAGCACGAGGGCGTCGCCACCATCCAGGTCATCCTCAACATCTTCCGGCGCAAGCCGCTGGAGGAGCTGCTGCCCGCCGCTGCCGCCGCCGGGGTGGGCGTCCTCGCCCGCGTGCCGCTGGCCAGCGGGCTGCTCACCGGCAAGTACGACGAGTCGACGACGTTCCCCGCCGACGACCACCGGAACTTCAACCGCAACGGCGAGGCCTTCGACGTCGGCGAGACCTTCGCCGGCGTGCCGTTCGACGTCGGCGTCGCGGCGGCCCGCGAGGTCGCCCAGATCGCCGGCGACGCCGTGCCCACCGCCGCCTTCGCGCTGCGCTGGGTCATCGACCAGCCCGGCGTCACCACCGTGATCCCGGGGGCGCGCAACGTCACCCAGGTGCGGGGCAACGTCGCGGCCGCCACCATGGCGCCGCTCTCCGACGCCCAGCTCGCCGACCTCGAGCGGCTGTACGACGAGCGCATCCGCGCCCACGTGCACGACCGCTGGTAACCGCTCCACCGCTCCCTCCACCCACCCGAAGGAATCCCCCGTGCTCCGCACCCACGACGCCGGAACGCTGCGCGCGTCCGACGCCGGCACCACCGTCACCCTCGCCGGCTGGGTCGCCCGCCGCCGCGACCACGGCGGGGTGGTCTTCCTCGACCTGCGCGACGCCTCCGGGTACGTGCAGGTCGTCGTCCGCGAGGAGGAGGCCCACCACCTGCGCAACGAGTACTGCGTGCTCGTCACCGGCGAGGTGCGGCGCCGCCCGGAGGGCAACGAGAACCCCGAGCTGCCCACCGGTGAGATCGAGGTGGCGACCTCCGAGCTGCGGGTGCTGTCGACCGCTGCGCCGCTGCCGTTCCCGATCGAGACCGACCAGGCGGCGTCGGACGACGTCCGGTACCGGTACCGCTACCTCGACCTGCGCCGCCAGGGCCCGGCCAGGGCGATGCGGCTGCGCTCGGAGATCAGCCGCATCGCGCGCGGGGTGATGGCCGGGCACGGGTTCACCGAGGTCGAGACGCCCAACCTGACCCGCTCCACCCCGGAGGGCGCGCGCGACTTCTTGGTGCCGGTGCGGCTGCAGCAGGGCAAGTGGTACGCCCTCCCGCAGTCGCCGCAGCTGTTCAAGCAGCTGCTGATGATCGGCGGACTGGAGCGCTACTACCAGATCGCCCGCTGCTTCCGGGACGAGGACTTCCGCGCCGACCGGCAGCCGGAGTTCACTCAGCTCGACTTCGAGATGAGCTTCGTCGAGCGGGACGACGTGCTGGCGATCGCCGAGGACGTCGTCCGGGCGCTGTGGCGGGAGCTGGCGTCCTACGAGATCCCCGAGATCCCGCGCATGACCTACCGCGAGGCGATGGACCGCTTCGGCTCGGACA
This sequence comes from Blastococcus sp. SYSU DS0510, assembly GCF_054050835.1. Taxonomy (NCBI): domain Bacteria; kingdom Bacillati; phylum Actinomycetota; class Actinomycetes; order Geodermatophilales; family Geodermatophilaceae; genus Blastococcus; species Blastococcus sp. SYSU DS0510. The sequence goes on from NZ_JBJHAC010000022.1 coordinate 25,273, forward strand.
AGCCCGACCTGCGCTTCGGCATCGAGCTCACCGAGCTGACCTCCTACTTCGCCGGGACGCCGTTCCGCGTGTTCCAGGCCCCCTACGTCGGCGCCGTCGTCATGCCCGGTGGCGGCTCGCAGCCACGGCGGGCGTTCGACGCGTGGCAGGACTGGGCGAAGTCGCGCGGCGCCCGCGGGCTGGCGTACGTGACGATCGCCGAGGACGGCACCCTGGGCGGGCCGGTCGCCAAGAACATCTCGGAGACCGAGCGCGCGGGGCTGGTCGAGGCCGTCGGGGCGGAGCCGGGTGACTGCGTCTTCTTCGCCGCCGGCGCCCGCCGCTCCTCGCAGGAGCTGCTCGGGGCGGCGCGGAACGAGATCGCCAAGCGCCTCGATCTCGTCGAGCCCGGCACCTGGTCGTTCCTGTTCGTCGTCGACTTCCCGATGTTCGAGGAGACCGAGGACGGCGACTGGACCTTCATGCACCACCCCTTCACCTCGCCCACCCCCGAGTGGCGCGACCGGTTCGCCGAGGACAAGGGCGCGGCGCTGTCCGACGCCTACGACATGGTGATCAACGGCAACGAGGTGATGAGCGGTTCGGTGCGCATCCACGACGCCGAGCTGCAGGAGCGGGTGTTCGAGACCCTCGGCATGTCCCGCGAGGAGGCCCGCGAGCGGTTCGGCTTCTTCCTGGAGGCGTTCGCCTACGGGCCGCCGCCGCACGCGGGCGCCGCGCTCGGCTGGGACCGGCTCTCGGCGCTGCTGTCGGGGGTGGACTCGATCCGCGAGGTCATCGCCTTCCCGAAGACGGGCGCCGGGTTCGACCCGCTGACCGGCGCGCCGACACCGATCACCGAGGCGCAGCGCAAGGAGGCGGGGATCGACGCGAAGCCGGAGGAGCCGCCGCTGCCCGGCGAGCCGGGTGCTCCCGGCCCCTCCGACCCGACGAAGTAGCCCTCCGTCCCGCCCCGAGCGTCGGACGGGCCTCCGTCCGGCGGAGCCGGCCGGGGCACGGGGCGCCTGGGGGGTGGTAGGGCTCTGCCCACGTGAGGTGGGCAGAGCGCGACTGGCGCGGGAGCAGTGTGGTCGTAGCCCCGAGGTCGCCCGAGGTCGGCGCCCGGCGGGGAGGGGATCAGTCGGCCACCTCGGGCGGCCAGACGACCCGGAAGCGCTCGAAGACCACCTCGAGGTCGTCGGACCAGCTCCGGCCGCGCCGGGGAAGGGTGCGCCGGAAGTAGCGGTCGTGCTCGCGCAGCCAGCTGTCCCGCGTCCGGTCGCCCTCGCCCTCGTCCCGGGCGAAGGCGTCGTCCACGCTGCGCAGCGGGCCCAGCCGCAGCTCCGTCGTCCGGAGGACGCAGCGCGGCGCACCGCTGCCCTCGCACGCCACCCAGAGCCCGCCGATGCGCGGCAGCGGCTGGCCGTCGTCGAGGAAGTCGACGACCAGCGCCGCCGTCGCCCGCTTGGTGCCGGCGAGCACCAGGCCGATCAGCTCGTCGGCCAGCGCGGCGCTGTCGCCGAACCGCTCGACCGCGGGCTCCTCGGGCGGTGCGGCGGGCAGGGTGGCGGCGTACTCCCGGTGCATCGCGAGCGCGGCGGTGCGGTCCAGGTCGCCCGGCTGATCGGTGGCCACGCCGGTAGTTTGCAGGGCATGCCGCTGCGTGCCCGCACCCTGCTCGGTCCCGGTCCGTCCAACCCCTACCCGGAGGCCATGGTCGCCCTCGGGCAGCCGTTGCTCGGCCACCTGGACCCGCTCTTCCTGCAGATCCTGGACGAGACCTCCGACCGCCTGCGACAGGTGTTCGGCACGGCGAACCGCCGCACGCTCCCGCTGTCGGCCACCGGCTCGGCGGGGATGGAGGCCGCCTTCGTCAACACCGTGGGCCCGGGCGACGTCGTCGTCGTCGCGGTGAACGGCCTGTTCGGGCAGCGGATGACCGACGTCGCCGCCCGGTGCGGGGCCGAGGTCGTCGCGGTCGACCACGAGTGGGGGCAGCCGGTCGACGCCGAGCGCGTCCTGGCGGCGCACCCGTCGCCGAAGCTCATCGCCGCCGTGCACGCCGAGACCTCCACCGGGGTCCGCTCGGACCTCGAGCCGCTGGCCGCCGGCAAGGGGGACGCGCTCCTGCTGGCCGACTGCGTCACCTCGCTGGGCGGCATCCCGGTGCGACTGGACGAGTGGGGTGTGGACCTGGCGTACGCCGGCTCGCAGAAGTGCCTGGGCGTCCCGCCGGGGCTGGCCCCGTTCACCATCTCCGACCGGGCCTGGGAGCGGCGGGTCGAGAGGCCGCAGAGCTGGTACCTCGACCTCGGGATGCTCGGTGGCTACGCGGGTGAGGCCGCCGGGTCCGGTGGGCGCACGTACCACCACACCGCGCCGACCGGCATGGTCGTGTCGCTGCACGCCGCGCTCGGCCGGATCCTCGACGAGGGGCTCGACGCCGTGCACGCGCGGCACGCCGAGGCGGGCCGGCTGCTGCACGAGGGGCTGGCCGAGCTGGGCCTGGAGCTCTTCGCCGCCGAGGGCCACCGGCTGCCGGAGCTGACGACGGTGAAGGTGCCCGAGGGCGTCGACTCGGCTGCCGTCCGCAAGGAGCTGCTGGAGCGGTACGACCTGGAGATCGGCGGGGGAGTGGGTGCCTACACCTCGACCGTCTGGCGGATCGGCCTCATGGGGCCCAACGCCGCCCCCGACCGGGTCGCGCTCGTGGTCGCGGCGCTGCGGGACGTCCTCGGCCGCTGACGGCTCACCTGCGGTTGATCATGGTCATGTGGCTGGCCCCGGCAGCGCGTCGGCCGGCCACCTGCCGATGATCAACCGCGAGGGTCCCGCCAGCCGCGGCTGAGCAACGCCCGACGGGTGCGGTCGAGGACCACGGACGGGGTCCGCAGGTGCCGCCGGGCGAACCTCAGGACGAGCCAGCCGTCGGCCGCCATGAGCGAGTAGCGGTCGATGTCGCGGTCGAACTGGTCGCCCTCTGCGTGCTGCCTGCCCTCGTACTCCAGCGCGACCTTCCACTCCTCGTAGCCGAGGTCGGCGTGCGTCACGGCCCGACCCCGCCGGTCGTGCACCGGCGCCTGTGGTACCGGTGTCGGGAGGTGGCTCACCGCCAGCCAGTACCGGATGACGCTCTCCGGGTGCGACATGGCCAGCGGCGACAGCAGAGGCGTGCACTCCCGCGCGCGGACGACGCCGCGCACCCGGGCCGCCCGTGCCAGGCGTCGCGCCAGGGAGACCGGGTCGAGGTGGCCGGCCCGCATGAGGGCGTCACCGACGGCGACCAGGTCGCACGGCCTCAGCGTCTCGGCGAGGTCGAGGTAGGTCTGCGCACCGGAGGTGAGGCGGAGACCCAGGTGCTGGACGACGTCCTCGGCCAGCAGCCGGCGCGCGTGCGTCACGAACTCAGCTCGCTGCGGGAGGACCCGTCGCGGGGTCAGGACGATGTGCGCCCGGCGTGGTGTGTCGACGGGCGCGCCCAGGAGTGCGGCGGCGGTCCCGTGACTGAAGGCCGCGTCCGCGGGGAGCACGCGGGCGAGCAGCTGCAGCCGCTCGGCCTCGTCGACGGCGTCGTCCAGCCGGGCGGTGAAACCGTGTGCGAGTCGCACGAAGGAAGGGCCGCGGAGGCGAGCGCGGGTGAGACCGGCCGCCCGCGCCTCGCTCGTCGTCCAGGTCGGGGGGAGGGACATGCCGCCGACGCTGGTCGCCCACGTGGCTCCGGCCGAGGCGTCGCCGGGATCTGTGGATCGCTACGGGTGCTGTGGAAGCGGCCACCTCGCGTTGATCATCGTCATCCGGCTGGCCGACACGCCGGTCGGGCCGACCAGATGACGATGATCAACGAGGAGAAGGGGGAGAGGGCGAGGGTCAGGCGGCGTCGAGCCGGGCCAGCTGCTCGGGGGAGAGGGTGACCTCGGCGGCGGCCGCCGAGTCGACGACGGACTGCACCCGCGACGCGCCCGGGGTCGGCACGACGGCGTCGCTCTGGGCGAGGTGCCAGGCCAGCGTGACCCGGTACACCGACACCCCCAGCTCGTCGGCCACCTCCGCGAACGCGGGCGCGGCCGAGCCCAGCGACCCCGCGGCGGAGACGCCGCCGAACGGGCTCCACGGCAGGAAGGCCAGGCCGTGGCCCGCGCAGTGGGCCAGCTCGTCGGCGGAGAAGCGCCAGCCCGGCGAGAACTGGTTCTGCACGCTCACCAGCGCGTCGCCGACGATCGACCGGGCCACGTCGATCTGCGCGATGTCGGCGTTGGAGATGCCCACCATGCGCACCAGCCCGTCGTCGGCCAGCTGCCGGAGCGCCCCCATCGACTCCTCCCAGGGCGTCGCCGGGTCCGGCCGGTGGAACTGGTACAGCCCGATGGCGTCCACGCCCAGGCGCCGCAGCGAGTCCTCGCAGGCCCGCCGCAGGTAGGCCGGCGTCCCGTCGAGCTCCCAGTCGGTGCCGCGGCGGGTGTGCCCGCCCTTGGTCGCCACCAGCACCGAGGAGGTGTCACCGCCGTAGCGGGCCAGCGCCCGCGCGACCAGCGTCTCGTTGTGCCCGAACTCCGCCTCGTCGCGGGCGTAGGCGTCGGCGGTGTCGATGAGCGTCATGCCTGCGTCGAGCGCGGCGTGCACGACGGCGACGGCGTCCTCCTCCGACGGGCGCCCGTCCTTGGTGGACAGGGGCATCGCGCCCAGCCCGATGGCGCCCACGGTCACGTCCCCGATGCGTCGCTGCTCCATGGGGCTGTCGTGCCCCGCGGGTAGCGTTCCGACTCGTGAGTTCGCTGTTCGACCCGTCCCCGGACGACGCCGGCGCGCCGGTCGTCGACCCGGGCGCGCCGCTGGCGGTGCGCATGCGCCCGCGCTCGCTGGACGAGGTGGTCGGGCAGCAGCACCTCCTGGGCGACCGCGCGCCGCTGCGCCGGCTGGTCGAGTCCGACGAGCCGATGTCGCTGGTCCTGTACGGCCCGCCCGGCACCGGCAAGACCACCCTCGCGCACGTCATCTCGCTGGCCACCAAGCGCCAGTTCGTCCAGCTGTCGGCGCTGGACTCCGGGGTGAAGGAGGTGCGGGCGGTCATCCAGAGCGCCAAGCGGGAGCTCACCTACGCCGGCCGCCGCACCGTGCTGTTCATCGACGAGGTGCACCGCTTCTCCAAGACCCAGCAGGACAGCCTGCTGTCGGCGGTCGAGGACCGGATCGTCAGCCTGATCGCCGCGACCACCGAGAACCCGTTCTTCTCCGTGGTGAGCCCGCTGCTGTCCCGCAGCCTGGTGCTGGCGCTGCAGCCGCTCACCGACGACGACGTCCGCCGGCTGCTGCACCGGGCGCTCACCAGCGAGCGGGGCCTCGACGGCGCCGTCACGCTGACCCCCGAGGCGGAGGAGCACCTGGTCCGCATCGCCGGCGGCGACGGCCGCAAGGCGCTGACCGCCCTCGAGTCCGGCGCCGGTGCCGCCCGGGCGGTGGGTGCCACGGAGATCGACCTCGCCACGCTGGAGACGGCGGTCGCTCAAGCAGCGGTCCGCTACGACCGGCAGGGCGACCAGCACTACGACGTCGCCAGCGCCCTGATCAAGAGCATCCGCGGCAGCGACGTCGACGCGGCCGTGCACTACCTGGCCCGGATGGTCGAGGCGGGGGAGGACCCGCGCTTCATCGCCCGGCGCCTGGTGATCAGCGCCAGCGAGGACATCGGCATGGCCGACCCCACCGCCCTGACCACGGCGGTGGCCGCCATGCAGGCGGTGCAGTTCATCGGCATGCCGGAGGGCCACTTCCCGCTCGCCCAGGCCGTCGTCCACCTGGCCACCGCACCGAAGTCGAACGCGGTGACGGTGGCGATCGGGGAGTCGGTGGCCGACGTCCGCGCGGGGCTGGCCGGACCCGTGCCCCCCGGGCTGCGGGACGCGCACTACGCGGGGGCGAAGAAGCTCGGCCACGGCAAGACCTACTCCTACCCCCACGCCCACCCGGACGGCATCGTGGCCCAGCAGTACCCGCCCGACGCGCTGGTGGGCAGGGACTACTACCGCCCGACCAACCGCGGCGTCGAGGCCCGGCTCGGGGAGCGCCTGGCGAAGCTGCGCGCGATCCTGCGCCGCACGCGTTGAGCCCACGGCGGGGCACGGACGGCTCGGCGGGCCCGCGACTAGTGTGACGACGCCGGAACGTCGCCCCCGGCGCCCCACCCCCTCAGAACAGGAGCACGCGTGTCCGCAGGAGAGATCGCCGGGCTGATCGCAGCCGGGGCCCTGGTGCTGCTGGTGGTGCTCGTGGCCGTCCCGCTGCTGAAGCTCGGCCGCACGCTCGACGAGACCACCCTGACCATCCGCCAGGTCCGCGAGCAGAGCGCGCCGATCCTCGGCCAGGCCAGCACCACGGTCGCGCACGTGAACAGCAACCTGGAGCGCGTCGACGACATCACCGGCAACGCCGCCAACGTCTCCAGCAACGTCGCCGCGCTCACCAGCGTCGTCGCCGCCACCCTGGGCAGCCCGCTGATCAAGGTCGCCGCGTTCAGCTACGGCGTCCGCAGCGCCGCGAAGAAGAAGCGGGAGGGCCAGGCGATCGCCGAGGCCGCCCGCCGCGACAAGGACGCGCGCCGTGCGCGCCGGGCCGCCCGGCGGGCCGCCTGATGCGCCGGCTGTTCTGGCTCGCGATGGGGATCACCATCGGGGCGCTCGTCGTCCGCAAGCTCTCCGCCGCCGCCGAGAGGATGACGCCGGCCGGCATCGGGGCCTCGATCGCCGAGGGGCTGCGCGACCTCGCCGACGCCATCGGTGACTTCGGCGCCGACGTCCGCGAGGCCATGAGCGAGCGGGAGCAGGAGCTGCGCGCCGGCACGGGGCTCGACGCTCCGCTGCCGGACCCGTCCCAGGTCGAGCTCCCGGCCCGCCGCCGTGGCGGCGCGCACGCCGCCGACCTCTGACCCACCGGCCCGCTCCCCACCCGCAGCGGGCCCCGCAGAACTGAGTTGAGATGCAGACCGCCGAGATCCGCCGCCGCTTCCTCGAGCACTTCGCCCAGCGCGGGCACACCGTCGTCCCCAGCGCCTCGCTGGTGTCGCCCGACCCCTCGCTGCTGTTCACGGTCGCCGGCATGGTGCCGTTCATCCCGTACCTGACCGGCCGCGAGCCCGCCCCCTTCCCGCGGGCCACCAGCGTGCAGAAGTGCGTGCGCACCCTCGACATCGAGGAGGTGGGCAAGACCACCCGCCACGGCACGTTCTTCCAGATGAACGGCAACTTCTCCTTCGGCGACTACTTCAAGGAAGGAGCCATCGAGCACGCCTGGGAGCTGATCACCGGGCGGCTCGAGGACGGCGGGCTGGGCTTCGACCCCGACCGCATCTGGGTGACGGTCTACCTCGACGACGACGAGGCCGCCGAGGCCTGGCACCGCATCGCGGGCCTGCCGGTAGAGCGCATCCAGCGGCTGGGCAAGAAGGACAACTACTGGCACACCGGGGCGGCCGGCCCGGGCGGCCCCTGCTCGGAGATCTACTTCGACCGCGGCCCGCAGTTCGGCCCGGACGGCGGGCCGCTGGTCGACACCGCGGGCGACCGGTTCCTGGAGATCTGGAACCTCGTCTTCATGCAGTACGAGCTCGCCGACGTCCGCAGCAAGGAGGAGTTCACGGTCCTCGGCGAGCTGCCGAAGAAGAACATCGACACCGGCATGGGCCTGGAGCGGGTGGCCTTCCTGCTGCAGGGCGTCGACAACATGTACGAGATCGACGAGGTCGCGCCGGTGCTGCGCCGGGCCGCCGAGCTGTCGGGCGTCACCTACGGCAAGGACGTCGAGGCCGACGTCCGGCTGCGGGTCGTGGCCGACCACGTGCGCAGCGGGCTGATGCTCATCGGCGACGGCGTGACCCCGGGCAACGAGGGGCGCGGGTACATCCTCCGCCGGCTGCTGCGCCGCGCCGTCCGCTCCATGAAGCTCCTCGGCGTCGACGAGGCGACCCTGCCCGAGCTCCTGCCGGTGTCGAAGGACGCCATGAAGGCCAGCTACCCCGAGCTGGAGACGGACTTCGCGCGGATCTCGGCGGTGGCCTACGCCGAGGAGGAGGCGTTCCGCCGCACGCTCGCCTCCGGGACGGCGCTGTTCGACACCGCCGTGACGCAGGCGAAGAAGGCGGGCACCCCGACGCTGTCGGGGCAGCAGGCGTTCTCCCTGCACGACACCTACGGCTTCCCGATCGACGTCACCCTCGAGATGGCCGCCGAGCAGGGCGTCACCGTCGACGAGGAGGGCTTCCGCGCGCTCATGAAGGAGCAGCGCGACCGCGCCCGGGCCGACGCCCGCGCCAAGCGCACCGGGTCGGTCGACGTCCTGGCCTACCGCCGGCTGCTCGCCGAGCACGGGCCCACCGACTGGCGGGCCTACGAGGCGTTGCGCACCGACTCCCGCGTGCTCGGCATCGTCGCCGAGGGCGAGGACGAGGGTGCGCGCCCCGCCGGGCCGGGCGAGATCACCCGGGTCGTGCTGGACCGCACGCCGTTCTACGCCGAGTCGGGCGGCCAGGTGGCCGACGCCGGCATCCTCACCTGGGACGGCGGCCGGGCCGAGGTGATCGACGTCCAGCGCCCGGTCAAGGGTCTGGTGGCCCACCAGGTGCGGGTGCTCGAAGGGGAGCTGCGCGCCGGCGCCGAGCTGACCGCCGAGGTCGACCGCGAGTGGCGGCTCTCGGCCTGCCAGGCGCACTCGGGCACCCACGTGGTCCACGCCGCGCTGCGCCAGGTGCTGGGCCCGCAGGCGCTGCAGTCCGGCTCCTACAACCGGCCGGGCTACCTGCGGCTGGACTTCGCCTGGCAGGGTGCGCTCACCCCGCAGCAGCGCAGCGACATCGAGGACGTCGCCAACGCCGCCGTCCGCGCCGACCACAAGGTCACCGCCCAGTACATGACGCTGCCCGAGGCGCAGGCGTTCGGCGCGCTGGCGCTGTTCGGCGAGACCTACGGCGAGCAGGTGCGGGTCGTGGAGATCGGCGGCCCGTGGTCCCGGGAGCTCTGCGGTGGCACCCACGTGCGCGGCAGCGCCCAGATCGGCACGCTCGCGCTCACCGGTGAGTCCTCGGTCGGCTCGGGCTCGCGCCGGGTCGAGGCCGTCGTCGGGCTGGAGGGTTTCCGCTACCTGGCGCGCGAGCGGGACCTGGTGCGCCAGCTGGCCGAGATCCTCAAGTCGCCGCAGGACGGCCTCGTCGAGCGGGTGAGCGGCATGGTCTCCCGCATGCGCGACCTGGACCGGGAGCTCGCCGACCTGCGCGCGCAGCAGGCGCTGGCGGCCGCCGGTGAGCTGGCCGCGTCGGCCCGTGACGTCGGTGGCGTCGCCGTCGTCACCGGCTCGCCGGCCGGCCTCGGCGGGGGTGATCTGCGCACCCTGGCGCTCGACGTCCGCGGCCGGCTGGGCGCCGATCGGGCGGCGGTCGTGCTGCTGGCGTCGGAGTCCGGTGGCAAGGTGGCGCTGGTGGCGGCACTGAACCCGGCCGCGGTCACCCGGGGGCTGTCGGCCGACGACGTCCTCAAGGCGGCCTCGGCTCCCGTCGGCGGCCGCGGAGGCGGCAAGTCCGACGTCGCCCAGGGGGGCGGAACCGATCCCGCGGGTATCCCCGCGGCACTGCAGGCCGGCGAGCAGGCGGTCGCGACCGCCACGGGAAGGTGACCAACGTGTCCGACACCGAGTACAACCCCGAGGACACCGGCCCGGTCGGTGGCCGGCGGCGCGAGCTGCCGGCGGTCCCGCCGGCGCGTCCGCGCCCGACGACGGGGGAGCAGCCGACGTACCACCCGACCACCGAGATCGACCTGAGCCAGGGCTTCCCCCCGGTGAAGCACGAGACCACCGAGATCGACCTCTCGGGCGGCTGGCCGCAGCACCTGCAGATCCCCCCGCGCCGCCCCGGCGCCGGGCGCGCCCGCGGCCGGGTGCTCGGCGTCGACGTCGGCACCGTGCGGGTCGGGCTGGCCCTGTCGGACGCCACGGGGACCCTCGCCAGCCCGCTGGAGACCCTCCGCCGGGCCAAGGACGGCGCGGACCTGGACCGGCTGGCCGCCCTGGTCGTGGAACACGAGGTGTCAGAGGTGGTGGTGGGGGAGCCGGTGCACCTGTCGGGCGCCTCCGGTGCCTCGGCGCAGGATGCTGCCGATTACGCACAGGAACTGGCCGACCGGATCCCGGACGTGCCCGTGAACCTGATCGACGAGAGGCTCTCGACCGTGACCGCAGCCAGCCACCTCCGGGAGGGCGGCGTCGACAGCCGTCGCCAGCGCGCGGTGATCGACCAGGCCGCCGCCGTGGTCATCCTGCAGCAGTACCTCGACAGCCGGCAGGCGCCCTCATGACCGAGCGTGCGAGGGCATGCATGAGCGCAGCACCGCTGGTCTCGAGGACGACGAGCGGCAGCGAGGCGTCCTCGTGACCGCGCCCGGCGGGAAGCCGCGACGGGGGAGGCACGCGTCCGACGACGGGACCGGCGGCATGCCGGCACCGTTCCGGACCGGCTCCGGTGCCTCTGCCGCGGGTGGCTTCCCGCCGGGCCGCTCCGGCGACGAGACCGGTCCGCTCGGCGCGGCGGGCGGGTGGTCGGACCACCCGCTGACCTCGCGGCACGCCGACCGGGACGACCACGGCTTCGGCGCCCAGCACCCGTCGGCGCCGCTGCCGCCGCTGCCGGGCGGTGCGTGGGGCCGGCTGCGGCCCCGCGAGGACGCCGTGGACGACGACGCGACCGTCGCCGCGCCCCGGCTCTCCGCCGGCCCCGACGACATCCCCGACGAGCCGCCGGCCCGGCCCGGCGCGGACGACCCGACCGGCGGGCTGGACGTCATCGGCGCGAAGGGCGACGACGACCGGCCGCGGCGGCGCGCGCGCCCCCGCCGTCGCATGGGCGACGAGACCGCTCCCGAGCCGGCCGACGTGCACGCGCACGACCACTCCGCCGTCCACGAGGACCCCGACGGAGGCGGCCTGCTGCACGACGACGAGATCCCGATCGCCCCCTACGACGCGCGCACCGACGCCCAGCGCCGGCGGCGGCGCCGCCGGCCGCTGGCCATCGGCCTGGCGCTGCTCGTCCTCGGCGGCATGGTCGTGGGCATCGTCCTCGCCGGCCAGCAGCTGCTCTCGATGATCGACCCGGCCGCCCGTGACTACCCAGGCCCGGGCACCGGGAGCGTGGACGTGCGCGTGCAGGAGGGCGACACCCTCACCGACATCGCGCGCACCCTCGCCGACGCCGACGTCATCGCCTCCACCGGCCCGTTCGTGGACGCCGCGCAGGCTGAGCCCGCGGCCACGGGCATCCAGCCCGGCGTCTACAGCCTCCGGCTGCAGATGAGCGGGCAGGGGGCCCTGGAGATGCTCCTCGACCCGGCCTCCCGCCAGGTCTCGCGGGTGACCGTGCCCGAGGGCTTCACCGTGGACCAGGTCCTCGCCCGGCTGGCGGAGGAGACCGGCACCCCGCTCGCGGAGCTGCAGGCGGTGGCCGACCCCGCGGCGCTGCCCCTGCCCCCGTACGCGGGCGGGCAGCTCGAGGGCTATCTCTTCCCGGCGACCTACGACTTCGAGCCCGGCACCACGCCGCAGGAGATGCTGCAGCGGATGGTCGAGACGTTCAACGGGGTCGCCGCACGGCTGCGGCTGGAGGAGCGGGCCGCCGCCCTCGGGCGCACACCCGGTGAGGTGGTCACCATCGCCTCGATGATCCAGTCGGAGACGCGCCTCGACGAGGAGCGGGCCGACGTCGCCCAGGTCATCTACAACCGGCTGGAGGCCGGCATCGCGCTCGGCATCGACGCGACGCTCGCCTACGGCCTGGACAAGAGCGGCAACGAGCTCACCGTGACCGACCTGCAGACCGACAGCCCGTACAACACCCGCACCCGCCAGGGCCTGCCGCCCACGCCGATCAGCTCGCCGGGCGAGGCGAGCCTGGAGGCGGCGCTGGCCCCGAGCACCGGCGACCTCCTGTACTACGTGCTCGAGTCGCAGGACGGGACGCACTTCTTCACCAGCGACTACGCCGAGTTCCAGCAGGCCCGCCAGCGGTGCGCCGACGCCGGCCTCGGGTGCGGTGGCTGACCGGCCGCAGCGGGCAGCGGTCCTCGGGCGGCCGGTGAGCCACTCGCTCTCGCCGCTGCTGCACCGCGCCGCCTACGCGGCGCTGGGGCTCTCCGGCTGGACCTACGACGCCTTGGACGTCGGGGCCGAGGAGGTGCCGGTGCTGCTCGCCGGCCTCGGGGACGAGTGGCGCGGGTTCTCGGTGACGATGCCGTGCAAGCAGGCCGCCGTCGCGGTCGCCGATGTGGTCGAGCCGCTGCCGCGGCTGCTGGGCGCGGCGAACACCCTCGTCCGCACCGACGCCGGCTGGCGGGCGGAGAACACCGACGTCGCCGGTGTGGGCACGGCCCTGCAGGTGGCCGGTGTGGACGAGGTGGGGCACGCGGCGGTGCTCGGCGCCGGGGGGACCGCGGCGGCCGCCGCCGTCGCCCTGGCCTCGCTGGGCGCGGAGCAGGTCGACGTCGTCGTGCGGGACCCGGCCCGGGCGGGTGACGTGGTGCGGGTGCTGCAGACCCTCGGCGTGCGGGCCCGGGTGCTCCCCCTGGAGGGCGCCCGGGTGGCGGCCCCCGTCGTCGTCAGCACCGTGCCGGTCGGCGGGCAGCCGGCCGTGGCCGCCCTCGAGTGGCACCCCGGGCAGACGGTGCTGGACGTCCTGTACGCCCCCTGGCCCACCCCGCTGGCCGAGACCGTCTCCGCTGCAGGCGGCACGGTGATCGGCGGGCTCGAGGTCCTCTTCTGGCAGGCCACCGTGCAGGTGGAGCTGATGACCGGGGAGCCGGCCCCCATCGGCGCCATGCGCGCCGCGCTCGACGCCCGCTGACCCGCCCGCCGTGGACGTGTCCCGCCCGGTCCTCGCCGGCGTCGCGGTGCTCGCCGGGCTGCTCCTCGGACCGGTGCTGGCCCGCGTCTCGGTCCGGCTCGCCGCCCGGGACGACGCCGCCCTGCCCACGCCGACCCGGATCGCGCTGACCGGGGCGCTCACGGCCGCGCTGCTGGCCGCCGCCGTCCTGCTGGGCGGCGTCCGGCCCGCCACCGTGGGGCTGCTCTGGGTCGCGGGGGCCGCGGTCGTGCTCGCCGGCGTGGATCTCGCGGCGCACCGGCTGCCCGATCGGGTGGTGCTGCCGGCCGCCGCCGTGTGCGGGGCCGCCCTGCTCGTCGACGCCGCTGTGCTGGGCACGTGGCTGCCACTGGCGCGGGCCGTCGCGGCGGGCGCCGTCGCCCTAATCGTCCCGGGGGTGCTTCGGCTGCTCGCGCCCGCGGCCCTGGGTCTCGGGGACGTCAAGCTGCTCGGGCTCCTGGGGCTGGTGCTGGGCTGGTTCGGCTGGGGGGTGCTGCTCGCCGGTGTGTTCCTCGGCCTGCTCACCGGGGCGGCGGTGTCGGTGGCCCTGGTCGCGACCCGGCGGGCGGGCTGGCGCAGCACGGTCCCCTTCGGCCCGCCGCTGCTTGCCGGTGCCGTCCTGGCGCTCGCGATCGGCGGGCTGCCGCCCGTGCCGTGATCGCCCCTCTGCACGGCCCCGGTCCAGAGGCTCGCCCCGAGCTTGCGAGGGGGGACGAGGACCGGGGTCCTCCTCCTTCTAGACTCCCCAGCATGTTGCGCTGGCTGACCGCCGGTGAGTCGCACGGCCAGCAGCTCACCGCCATCCTCGAGGGCCTCCCGGCCGGGGTCGAGGTGCAGACGGCCGACCTCGACCTGCAGCTCGCCCGCCGCCGGCTGGGGCACGGGCGGGGTGCCCGGATGTCCTTCGAGCAGGATCTCGTCACCCTCACCGGGGGCGTCCGCCACGGCCGCACCCAGGGCGGGCCGATCGCGGTGCAGGTGGGCAACACCGAGTGGCCCAAGTGGCAGACGGTCATGTCCGCCGACCCGGTCGACGCCGAGATCCTCGCCGGGCAGGCCCGCAACGCGCCGCTGACCCGCCCGCGGCCCGGCCACGCCGACCTGGCCGGCATGCAGAAGTACGGCTTCGACGACGCCCGGCCGGTGCTCGAGCGGGCCAGCGCCCGGGAGACCGCTGCCCGCGTCGCCCTCGGTGCGATCGCCCAGGCGTTCCTGCGGCAGGCGCTCGGGGTCTCGGTGGTCAGCCACGTCGTGGGCATCGGTCCCGTCGTCGCCCCCGACGGCATCGTCCCCGGTCCGGACGACAACCCGCGGCTCGACGAGGACCCGGTGCGCTGCGCCGACCCCGCGACCAGCGCGCGGATGACCGCCGAGATCGACGACGCCCGGAAGAACGGCGACACCCTCGGCGGCGTCATCGAGGTCGTCGTCCACGGGCTGCCGCCGGGGCTGGGCAGCCACGTGCACTGGGACCGGCGCCTCGACGCGCGGCTGGCCGCCGCCCTCATGGGCGTGCAGTCGGTCAAGGCCGTGGAGGTCGGCGACGGGCTGGAGACCGCCCGCCGCCGCGGCTCGGTGGCCCACGACGAGATCGTGCTCGCCGACGGCGGGACGCGGGTCCAGCGGCTCACCGACCGCGCCGGCGGCATCGAGGGGGGCATGACCAACGGCGAGGTGCTGCGCGTGCGCGCCGCCATGAAGCCGATCAGCACGGTGCCCCGGGCGCTGCAGACCGTCGACGTCGCCACCGGCGAGGCGGCGGTCGCGATCAACCAGCGCAGCGACGCCTGCGCCGTCCCCCGGGGCAGCGTCGTCATGGAGGCGATGGTCGCCCTCGTCCTGGCCGACGCGTCGCTCGAGAAGTTCGGCGGCGACTCGGTCGCCGAGACCCGGCGCAACGCCCAGGGCTACCTCGACTCCCTGCCCTACCGGTGAGCGGTCCCGCCCTGGTCCTCGTCGGTCCCCCGGCCTCGGGGAAGACGACGGTCGGCACGGCGGTCGCCGCCGCGCGGGCGCTGCCCTTCCGGGACACCGACCGCGACGTCGAGGAGGAGGTCGGCGCGACGGTCGCCGACCTGTTCGTCCAGCGCGGCGAGCCGCACTTCCGCGCCCTCGAGGAGCGGGCGGTCGCCCGGGCGCTCGGCGAGCACACCGGGGTGCTCGCCCTCGGCGGCGGTGCGGTGACCAGCGCCGCCACCCGGGAGCTGCTGGTCGCCCACGGCCGGGCCGGCGGCACCGTCGTCTGGCTGGACGTCGACGTCGCCTCCGCCGCCCGCCGCGTGGGGCTCTCCCGCGACCGTCCGCTGCTGGCCGTCAACCCGCGCGCCATGCTGCGGTCCATGCTCGAACAGCGCGCCCCCCTGTACGCGGAGGTGGCCACGCACCGCGTGCCCACCGCGGGGCGCCCACCGGAGGAGGTCGTCGCCGAGGTGCTCGCCGTCCTGACCCCGGAGGAGGCCCGGTGACCCGGCGCGTCCCGGTCGCGGGGGAGCAGCCGTACGAGGTCGTCATCGGCCCCGGCGCCCAGGCGGAGCTGGCGCTCGTGCTCGCCGGCACGCCCAAGGTCGCCGTCGTCCACGCGCCACCGCTCGCCGCCGCGGCCGGCGCCGCCGTGGAGACGCTGCAGACCGCCGGCGTCGCGGCCGAGGCGGTCGTGGTCCCCGACGGCGAGGCGGCCAAGACCGCGCAGGTCGCCGCCGAGGTGTGGGAGGAGTTCGGCCGGCTGGGGCTGACCCGGTCCGACGCCGTCGTCGGCGTGGGGGGCGGGGCCGTCACCGACCTCGCCGGCTTCCTCGCGGCGACGTGGACCCGCGGCATCCGCGTCGTCCAGGTGCCCACCAGCCTGCTCGGCATGGTGGACGCCGCCGTGGGCGGCAAGACCGGCATCAACACCGCGGCGGGCAAGAACCTGGTCGGCGCCTTCCACCCGCCGGCCGCCGTGCTGGCCGACACCGACCTGCTGGCCGGCCTCCCCGAGGACGAGTTCCGCGCGGGGCTGGCCGAGGTGGTCAAGTGCGGCTTCATCGCCGACGGCCGCATCCTTGAGCTGCTCGCCGCCGACCCGACCGGCCGCCGCGACACCGAGGAGCTCATCGAGCGGGCGGTGCGGGTCAAGGCCGCCGCGGTGGGGGAGGACCTGCTCGACACCGGGGTCCGCGAGTTCCTCAACTACGGCCACACCCTGGGCCACGCGGTGGAGCGGGTCGAGGACTTCGGCTGGCGCCACGGCGAGGCGGTCGCCGTAGGGCTGGTCTTCGCCGCCGAGCTCGCCGGCCGGGCCGGCCTGCTGACCCGCGCGGAGGTCGACCGGCACCGCGAGCTCCTCACCGCCATGGGCCTGCCCACCACCTACGCCGGCGACTGGGAGCGGCTGCAGCAGGTGATGCGCGTGGACAAGAAGGCCCGCGGCGCCTCGCTGCGCTTCGTCGTCCTCGACGGGCTGGGCAACCCCCGCATCCTGACCGACCCCGACCAGGCCTGGCTGGACGCGGCCTGGGCCGCCGTGGCCGAGCACCCACCCGCCCCGCCGCCCCCTCCGGAGATCACATGACGATCCAGGTGCTCAACGGCGCCAACCTCGGCCGGCTCGGCACCCGCGAGCCCGAGGTCTACGGCACCACGACCTACGACCAGCTCGTCGAGCTGGTGGAGACCGCCGCCCGGGAGCTCGGCATCGAGGTGGCCGTGCGCCAGACCGACGACGAGGGCCAGCTGCTGCGCTGGATCCACGAGGCCACCGACGCCGGCGACCCCATCGTGGTCAACCCCGGTGGCTGGTCGCACACCTCGATCGTGCTGCACGACGCCCTGGCCGCGGTGACCGCGCCGGTCGTGGAGGTGCACATCAGCAACATCCACCGGCGCGAGGAGTTCCGGCACCACTCCTACGTCTCCCGGGTGGCCGACGGCGTCATCGCCGGGCTCGGGGTGCACGGCTACGTGTTGGCGCTGCAGTGGATGACGCTGCGGGGGGTGCGGTGAGCCCGGCCTCGGGACGACGGGAGGTCCTGCGCGCCACCGCCGCCGAGCGCGGGCTGGACGCCGTCCTCGTCACCACCCTGCTGAACGTCCGCTACCTCACCGGCTTCACCGGCTCCAACGGCGCGCTGCTGCTGCGGGTCGACGGCGATGACCTCTTCGGCACCGACGGCCGGTACACGACCCAGGCCGGGGTCCAGGTGCCCGACCTGGAGCTGCTCGTGGACCGGGCGACCGTGCCCGCGCTGGCCCGGGAGGCGGTGCGGCGAGGCGCGGGCCGGATCGGCTACGAGTCCCACGACCTCACCGTCGACGGGCTGCACGGCCTGGAGCGGGTGCTCACCGACGCCGCCGCCGGTGGCACCGTCCCGGAGCTCGTCTCGGTACGCCGGGCGGTCGAGGGGCAGCGGGCGGTCAAGGACGCCGGGGAGGTCGAGTCGCTGCGCCGGGCGTGCGCCGTCGCCGACCAGGCGCTGGCCGAGCTCGCCGCCGAGGGGGCGCTGCGCCCCGGGCGCACCGAGCTGGAGGTCGGCCGGGAGCTCGACGCCCGCATGCTGGCGCTCGGCGCCGAGGCGCCGTCGTTCGAGACGATCGTCGCGGCCGGGGCCAACTCCGCCGTGCCGCACCACCGGCCCGACCGCACCGAGCTGCGCGCCGGCGACTTCCTCAAGCTCGACTTCGGCGCCACCGTCGACGGCTACCACTCGGACATGACCCGCACCCTGGTGCTCGGCCACGCGGCCGACTGGCAGCGGGAGATCTACGCGCTCGTGGCCGAGTCACAGGCCGCGGGCCGGGCGGCGCTCGCCGTCGGTGCCGACGTCGTCGCGGTGGACGCCGCGGCGCGGGACGTGATCGTCGCGGCCGGCCACGGCGACCACTTCACCCACGGCCTCGGGCACGGCGTGGGGCTGGAGATCCACGAGGCGCCAGGCATCGGTCAACAGGGCGCGGGTACGCTTGCCGCCGGTATGGCCGTCACCGTGGAGCCGGGTGTGTACCTGCCCGGCCACGGCGGTGTCCGGATCGAGGACACCCTCATCGTCACCGATGACGCGCCCGAGTTGTTGACCCTCACGAGCAAGGAACTGCTGGTCCTCTAGATGGCTACCACCAACGACCTGAAGAACGGCATCGTCCTCAACCTGGACGGGCAGCTCTGGACCGTCACCGACTTCCAGCACGTCAAGCCCGGCAAGGGCGGGGCCTTCGTGCGGACGACGCTGAAGAACGTGCTGTCGGGCAAGGTCGTGGACAAGACCTTCAACGCCGGCACCAAGGTCGAGACGGCCACCGTGGACAAGCGGTCGATGACCTACCTGTACAAGGAGGGCACCGACTTCGTCTTCATGGACGGCGACACCTTCGAGCAGATCTACGTGCCGGCCGAGACCGTCGGCGACGGCGCGAACTACCTGCTGGACAACACCGAGGTCGTCGTCGCGGTCCACGACGGCACCCCGCTGTACGTCGAGCTCCCGGTGACCATGGAGCTGGTCGTCGAGCACACCGACCCGGGCCTGCAGGGCGACCGCTCCACCGGTGGCACCAAGCCCGCCACGCTGGAGACCGGCGCGCAGATCCAGGTGCCGCTGTTCATCAGCACCGGCGAGAAGCTGAAGGTCGACACCCGCGACGGCCGCTACCTCGGCCGCGTCAACTGATCGCGGGCTGACTCCGTGGCTGCGCGGACCAAGGCGCGCAAGCGCGCCGTCGACGTCCTGTACGAGGCCGACGTCCGGGGCCGGGAGCGGGTCGAGCTGCTCCGCGAGCGGGTCGCCGACGGCAACCCGCCGGTCCCGGACCACGCGATCCGCCTGGTCGAGGGCGTCGACGAGCACGGCGCCCGCATCGACGAGCTGATCGAGGCGCACACCTCCGGCTGGTCCCTGGAGCGGCTGCCCGACGTCGACCGCGCGATCCTGCGCATGGCGACCTACGAGCTGCTGTGGGTGGACGACGTGCCCGACGCCGTCGTCATCGACGAGGCGGTGGAGCTGGCCCGGGCCATCTCGACCGACGAGTCGCCCCGCTACGTGAACGGCGTGCTCGGCGCCATCCTCGCCGCCGAGGTCCCCACCGCCTGACCGGTGCCTCGCCAGGCTCGGGGGGTGGGGTCACCCCCATGCCGGGGGGTCCCCCCGACGACGGGGTGCAGCACAGTCGCAGGTGGTCGACCGGGTCCGGCGCGGTGCGCCGTCAGGGGTCCGTGAGGGCAGGGGCCCGGACCACCGGAGTGCGAGGAGCGTCCGTTGTCGCGCCAGCTGCAGCAACCCCGTGACCGTCGTCGTCGGTGGGGCGTGGCCGCCGCCGGGACGGCGATGGCCCTCGTCGCGCCGGTCCTGGCCGGCACGGCGCCGGCGTCGGCGTCCCTCACCGGTCCGGGCGTCGGGCCGAACAAGAACATCACCGTCTTCCACAACCTCGACTTCGTCGGGGTCTTCGGTTACGGCACGGCCGGCCAGACCGTGCGGGTCGAGGTGATCCGCGACGGCGCCGTGATCGGCGTCGCCGAGGGGCCGGCCTGGAACACCGACGAAGGCGTCGGCCTGGAGGTCAACCACGGCGTCGAGGCCGGGGCGCCGGTGTACCCGGGTGACTGCTGGGCCGGCGGCACGCCGGACATCAGGCCCGGCGACCGGGTCGTCGTGCACGCGGGGACGATCCGCAACGAGGTCACCGTCGACGACATCCGCTGGACCGGCACCCCTGAGGCGGCGGACGAGAACGGGGACGGGACCTCCGACTCCGTGGTGGTCCGAGGGGTCGCCACGCGGTTCGACGGCACGGTCATCCCGCCGTCGGTCCTCGACTCCGGCGAGTTCCGCAACGAGAGCGGTAAGTACCGCGCCACCCCGGATGCCATCGAGGCCGACCCGGGTGTCCACGGCGGCTTCCTCGTGCGGTACCGCGCCCCCTACCTCGGTTTCCGCAACAGCGACGGCCTGACCGAGGCCCAGCGGCATCAGGCGCTGCTCACCGAGGACGGTCACGCCATCGGCATCGGGCACACCGAGCCGCTGCCGCGGGAGTCCATGCTGGTCGACGGTCTCTCCGACGTCACCGGCCCGGCGCCCGGCTGCGAGAACTTCAGCCAGGACCTGCTGCCGCCCCAGCCGATCAGCCACACGCCGGCTCCGGATGCCCGCGACGTCGGCCGGCTGACCAACGTCACCGTCGGCTTCGACGAGCCGGTCACCGGGCTGAGCGCCTCCACCTTCACGCTGTCCGCCTCCGACGGGACGGCGGTGACCGCGGGGGTCGCCTACAACCGGACCACCGGGGTGGCCACCCTCAACCCGTTCCCGGGCACGACCGACCCCTTGGCCGCCGGCACCCGCTACACCGCCACCGTCAGCGCGACGGTCACCGACGCGGCGGGGAACCCGCTGCCGAAGACCAGCTGGTCCTTCGTCACCAGCGGCGAGGGCCCGGACAACGACCGCACCCCGCCCACCGTCGTCAGCCGGGCACCGGAGGACGGCGCGACCGGCGTGGCCCGGGGCGTGAACGTGCTGGTCGGCATGAGCGAGGCGGTGGCGAAGCCCGACGCGACGTCGGTCCGGTTGGCCGCGCCGGACGGTTCGACGGTGCCCGCGGTGGTCAACGTCAACGCCACGACGAACACGGTGATCGTCAACCCGGACGCCGATCTCGCCGCCGGCACCACCTACCAGGTCGTCCTGACCGACGGTGTGAAGGACCTCGCCGGCAACGCGCTGGCGCCCACGACGTGGACGTTCACCACCAGCGGGACGGCGTCCGGGGACACCGTGCCGCCGACGGTCACCAGCCAGTCGCCTCCACCGGGCGCGACCGGCGTCGCCAAGGGGGCCAACGTGCTGGCCGGTATGAGCGAGCCGGTCGTCAAGCCGGACTCGTCGGCGGTGTGGCTGGAGACGGCCGACGGGTCGCGGGTGCCCGCCGCGGTCAACTACAACGCGACGAGCAGGACGGTCATCCTGAACCCGGCCGGCGACCTGGTGGCCGGCTCGTACACGGTCGTGCTGACCGACGGGGTGGAGGACGTGGCCGGCAACGCCCTGGCGCCGACCAGCTGGACGTTCACCGTCGGCGCGGCCACGGCGGACACCGTGGCGCCGACGGTGACCACCCGTACGCCGGACCGGGACACCACCGGCGTCGGCCGCGCCGCCAACGTGTTCATCACCTTCGACGAGCCGATGACCAAGCCGGACACCTCCGTCGTGTGGCTCGAGGCACCGGACGGATCGCAGGTCCCGACGGCGGTGACCTACAACGCCACGAACAACACCGTGGTCCTCAACCCGGACGCGGATCTCGCCGCGGCCACGACGTACACGGTGGTGCTGACGGCCGGGGTCGTGGACCGCGCGGGCCTGCCCGTCGCCGCCGAGGAGTGGTCCTTCACCACCCGCTGACCCGGACGCGTCCGACCTCTCCGCAGGGGCCCGCCGTCATGCCGGGCCGGCGTCGAGCGGGGCCCCGGAGGGGTCCCCGAGACGTCGGCGGACGCGCTCGTCGCAGGTCGAGACGGCACCTGGCCGCGGTGTCGTCCGGAGGACGACGATGTGCTCAGTGCAGGTCGCGGCGGAGGAACAGCCAGGTGCCGACACCCACGAGCACCGCGGCGAAGCAGCCGACGACGAGGCCGCCCTGCAGGTTGGTGACCAGGTAGGTGGCCGGCGCGGCCGGTGAGGGCCCGCCCCCGAAGTCGACGAGCTCCAGCCCGCCCGGGAGGACCAGGGCGATGGAGTTGGTCGACAGCAGCCACCGGTCCGTCGTGGGCTCGAGGATGCGCAGCGCGTTCTCCGCGATCGCGAAGTAGACGAAGCCGACGCCCAGGGCCGCCCCGGTGTTGCGCACCAGGTTCGCCAGGCCGAAGCCGATGAGGCCGACCAGCACCGTGAGGACGATCCCGCGGCCCTGGGCGGCGAGCAGCCCCGACCAGAAGCCCTCGGGAACCTCGCGGTCGCTGCCCACGAGGGCGTCCAGCAGCCAGGCCATGGCCAGCCACCCGAGCTGCGCGGCGACGCCGAGGATCAGCGCCGCGAGGGCGAGGACGGCCGTCTTGGTGCCGATGACCCGGAGCCGGCTGGGCACCCAGAAGAGCAGCGCCACGATGGTGCGGGCGGACCACTCGGCCCCGATCCAGGTGGCCCCGATCAGGAAGGCGAGCACCGCCGCCGCGACGGCGAAGCCCACCGCGCCGGCCTCGCCGGAGGAGGCGAGGTCGAACGGTGCCGTGGTGACGAAGTCCTCGACGCGGACGGTCGAGGCGTCGATGGGCGGGCCGCAGAACTGGTCGACGGGCTGCCCTGCCTGCTCGGCGTCCTGCTCGCAGACCTGCCGGAACTCCTGCTCGCCGGCGAGGAACTCGTCGCGGCGCTCGGTCGCGGCGGCGAGGTCCGCGGCGGTCGGTTCACCGAAGTTGAGCAGCCCGATGACCACCGCCCCGAGCCAGCCGAGGGTGGCCAGCGCGAGGAGCACCTGGATGAACCGGCGGGAGGTGAACCGGTGCACCTCGGCGCGGAACAGGCTGCCCCGCGTCCGGGTCGCCCCTACCGGCGCGGCCATCGGCTGCTCGGCCACCGCGCTCACGCCCGCTCCCCGGTGATCGCGAGGAAGGCGCTCTCCAGGTCAGGGGTCACACGGACCAGCTCCTCGACGTAGTGGCCGTGCCCGGCGAGCACGCGGGTGATCTCGCCCGGCGCGGGAGCGCCGTGCACGAGGATCTGCCCGTCGGGCGCGGGGGAGACGGAGAAGCCGGCGCCGAGCAGCACCGCCGCGGCGGCGGCCGGGTCGGGCACCGCGACGCGCACGTCCCCCGTGCCGGCCCGGTCGAGGACGGACGAGACCGGCCCGGCGGCGACCTGGCGGCCGCGGGCGAGGATGGTGACCGAGTCGCAGACCTGCTGGATCTCGGCGAGCAGGTGGGAGGAGAGCAGCACCGTCGTCCGGCCGTCGGACCCCAGCCGCCGGATCAGCTCGCGGACGTCGCGGATCCCGGCCGGGTCCAGGCCGTTGCTGGGCTCGTCGAGGATCAGCAGGCGCGGGGCCTTGAGCAGCGCCGCCGCGATGCCGAGGCGCTGCTTCATGCCGAGCGAGTAGCCCTTGAACCGGTCGCCGGCGCGCTCACGCAGGTCCACCAGCTCCAGGCACTCCTCGACGCGGGCTGCGGGGACGCCCGCGGTCTCGGCGAGCAGCTCGAGGTTCCGCCGGCCGGTGAAGCCGGGGAAGAACAGCGGGGTCTCGACCAGGGCGCCGACGTCGCCGATCACCCGGGGGAGGTCGGTGGGCACCGGGCGGTCCAGCAGCCGGATCTCACCGGCCGAGGGACGGACCAGGCCCAGGAGGACGCGGATGGACGTGGTCTTGCCGGAGCCGTTGGGCCCGAGGAGCCCGTGCACCCCGCCGGACTCGACCGTCATGTCGAGGCCGTCCAGCGCGCGGAGCTCCTGACCACCCCGCCTGCGGTAGGTCTTGGCGACCCCGGACATCTGCACCGCCGGCACGCCGGCCTCCAGCCTCCCGGGCGCGCGCCCGGGTCGCCGCACCCTGGCACATCGGCTGCTCCGCGGACAGCACTCGCGGCGCGTGTCCGGAACCGGCCGGTCCCGGTGAGCCCGATGGAACGGCCCTCCTGCAGGGACCCGGCGCGAGACTGCGAGCGCTGGGGCGCAGGGGGGCCTTCGATCAGCGCGGAGTGCGCCGGCGGTCGCCCCAGGAGTCGTCCACGTCGTCGTCGAGCTCCTCGTCACCGCCGGAGCTGACGATGCCCTCCATGCCGGGGGAGAGCACGCCCCACTCGATCAGCCGTGAGGTGAGCTCGTCGGGGCTCATGTCGTAGATGATCGCCAGTGACTTGAGGTCCTCGGCGCGGATCGAGAGGACCTTGCCGTTGTAGTCGTGCCGCTGGGCCTGGATGGTGGAGGCGTAGCGGGCGAGCGGGCCGGCCTCGTCGGCGGGCAGCGACCCCAGCGACTCGAGGTTCAGCACGATCTTGTTGGTCGAGGTGACCGCGGAGCTCGGCCGCGGGTCGGGCAGCAGCTCCGACACCGGGACGCCGTAGAAGACCGCGAGCTCGGAGAGGCGCTGCACGGTCACGGCGCGGTCGCCGCGTTCGTAGGAGCCGACGACGACCGCCTTCCAGCGGCCGTGCGACTTGTCCTCCACCCCCTGCAGGGAGAGGCCCTGCTGGTTGCGGATCGCGCGGAGCCGGGCGCCGAGGGCCCGTGAGTAGTCGGTGCTCATCGCTGTCTGCTCACTGTCCGTCGTCTCGGATCGGGGTCGTTCGTCACGCAGCGTACGTGCGAAGCGGGGATCACAACAGCCGGGACGGCACGAAACCGCAGGCGGACGGCGCACCGGCAGGCCCGGCCGGGCGGCGGCGGGCCCGAGGAGGGCGTGCAGTACCGTCGACGCCGGTCCGACCGCTCCTTTAACGACCCGTCCAGTGAGGCGGGGAAGGAGGCCTCATGGCCCGCTCGCCCGACCCTGCCCGGAGCACGTCTCCCGGCAGCGCCCCCGGCACTCTGCTCTCGTCCGCCGACGTCGCCCGCGTCGTCGACCGCATGGCCCACCAGCTCATCGAGCGGGCGGCCAGCCTGCGTCCCGACGACGGCGCCGACCAGGCCGACGGGGGGCTCTCCGACCTGGTCCTCGTGGGCATCCCGACCCGTGGCGCGCCGCTGGCCCGCAGGCTGGCCGCCCGCATCGCCGCGTTCACCGGCGTGACCGTCGACGTCGGGACCGCCGACATCACGCTCTACCGCGACGACCTGCGGCTGCGCGGCGTCCGGGCGCTGGAGCCCACGGTCATGCCCGACGGCGGCATCGACGACCGGCTCGTCGTCCTCGTGGACGACGTCCTCTACTCCGGCCGGTCCGTGCGGGCCGCGCTGGACGCGCTGCGCGACCTGGGCCGCCCGCGCAGCGTCCAGCTGGCGGTGCTGGTCGACCGGGGTCACCGCGAGCTGCCCATCCGCGCCGACTTCGTCGGCAAGAACGTGCCGACGTCGAGGTCGCAGCAGGTGCGCGTGCACCTCACCGAGATCGACGGCGTCGACGAGGTCCTGGTCACGGAGGGGGACCGGTGAAGCGGCACCTGCTGGAGTCCGCGGACCTGGACCGGGACGACGCGACGCTGGTGCTCGACACCGCGGCGCAGATCGACCAGGCCCTCGCCGGCCGTGAGGTGAAGAAGCTCCCGACGCTGCGCGGGCGGACGGTGGTCAACCTCTTCTACGAGGACTCCACCCGCACCCGGATCAGCTTCGAGCTCGCCGCCAAGCGGCTGTCGGCCGACGTCATCAACTTCTCGGCCAAGGGCAGCAGCGTCTCCAAGGGCGAGAGCCTCAAGGACACCGCGCTCACCCTGGAGGCGATGGGCGCCGACGCCGTCGTCGTCCGGCACTCCGCCTCCGGCGCGCCGCACCGGCTGGCGAACTGGGTGCGCGGCAGCGTGGTCAACGCCGGCGACGGCACCCACGAGCACCCCACCCAGGCGCTGCTGGACGCCTACACGATCCGGCAGCGGCTGGGCCGGCTCGACGGCGTGCGCGTGACGATCGTCGGCGACGTCCTGCACAGCCGGGTGGCCCGCTCCAACGTCGGGCTGCTGCACACCCTGAGGGCCCAGGTCACGCTGGTCGCCCCGCCGACCCTGCTGCCGGTGGGCGTGGGCAGCTGGCCGGCCGAGGTGGGCTACGACCTGGACGCGGTGCTGCCCAAGAGCGACGTCGTGATGATGCTGCGGGTGCAGGCCGAGCGGATGAACGCCTCGTTCTTCCCCAGCGCCCGCGAGTACAGCCGCCGCTACGGCCTGGACGCCCGCCGCATGGCCGCCCTGCCCGACGACGCCATCGTCATGCACCCGGGCCCGATGAACCGCGGCATGGAGATCGCCGCCGAGGTGGCCGACTCCGTCCGCTCCACGATCGTCGAGCAGGTCGCCAACGGGGTCTCGACCCGCATGGCCGTGCTCTACCTGCTGCTCGGAGGTTCTCCCCAGTGACCACGTACCTGATCAAGGGCGCCCGGCCGCTGGGCGGCGACCCGGCCGACATCCTGGTGAAGGACGGCCGCATCGCCGCCGTCGGTGACGCGCTGGACGTGCCCGGGGCCGAGGTGGTCGAGGCGGCCGGGCTGGTCGCGCTGCCCGGCCTGGTCGACCTGCACACGCACCTGCGTGAGCCGGGCCGCGAGGACGCCGAGACGGTGGGGACCGGCAGCCGCGCCGCCGCGCTGGGCGGGTTCACCGCGGTCCACGCGATGGCCAACACCGACCCGGTCGCCGACACCGCCGGCGTCGTCGAGCAGGTGTGGCGGCTGGGCCAGGAGGCCGGCCTGGTCGACGTCGTCCCGGTGGGCGCGGTCACCGTCGGCCTGAAGGGCGAGCGGCTGGCCGAGCTGGGCGCGATGGCCGACTCCGCCGCGCGGGTGCGGGTCTTCTCCGACGACGGGCACTGCGTCAGCGACCCCGCACTCATGCGGCGGGCGCTGGAGTACGTGAAGGCCTTCGACGGCGTCATCGCCCAGCACGCCGAGGAGCCGCGGCTCACCGTGGGCGCGCAGATGCACGAGGGCGACCGCTCCGCCCGCCTGGGTCTCACCGGCTGGCCGGCCGCCGCGGAGGAGGCGATCATCGCCCGCGACGTGCTGCTGGCCGAGCACGTCGGCGCGCGGCTGCACGTCTGCCACGTCTCGACCGCCGGCTCGGTGGAGATCCTGCGCTGGGCGAAGTCCCGCGGCGTCCGGGTGACCGCCGAGGTGACGCCCCACCACCTGCTGCTCACCGACGCGTGCGCCGAGTCCTACGACCCGGTCTTCAAGGTCAACCCGCCGCTGCGCACCGACGCCGACGTGGAGGCGCTCCGGGCGGGCCTGGCCGACGGCACGATCGACGCCGTCGGCACCGACCACGCTCCCCACGCGGTGGAGGACAAGGAGAGCGAGTGGGCGCAGGCCCGGCCCGGGATGCTCGGGCTGGAGCAGGCGCTGTCGGTCGTGATCGAGACGATGGTCGAGCCGGGCCGCCTGGACTGGGCGGGCGTCGCCGACCGCATGTCGGTCCGCCCCGCGGCCATCGGGCGGCTGGACGGGCACGGCCGTCCGCTGGCCCCCGGGGAGCCGGCCAACCTCGTGCTCGTCGACCCCGCCGCCCGCGCGGTGGTCGACCCCGCGGCGCTGGCCAGCCGCAGCCGCAACAGCCCCTATGCCGGCCGGGAGCTCCCCGGCCGGGTGGTCGCGACGTTCCTGCGGGGGACGCCGACCGTTCTGGACGGAAAGGCAACACGGTGACAGAGGCAGTGCTCGTGCTCGAGGACGGGCGGACGTTCCGGGGCGAGTCCTACGGCGCGGTCGGGACGACGGTCGGGGAGGCGGTCTTCGCCACCGGCATGACCGGCTACCAGGAGACGCTGACCGACCCCAGCTACGCCGGTCAGATCGTCGCCATGACGGCGCCGCACATCGGGAACACCGGGGTCAACGGCGAGGACGACGAGAGCAGCCGCATGTGGGTGGCCGGATTCGTCGTCCGCGACCCCGCCCGCCGCACGTCGAACTGGCGGTCGACCGGCAGCCTGGACGACGAGCTGGTCGCCCAGGGGGTCGTGGGCATCAGCGGCGTCGACACCCGGGCGCTGACCCGCCACCTCCGGGACCGGGGCGCGATGCGCGCCGGGATCAGCACCGAGCTGGATGCCGAGGCGCTGCTCGCCCGCGTGACGGCGGCCGAGAGCATGACCGGCGCCGACCTCGCGCCGACGGTGAGCACCGGCGAGCCCTACGTCGTCCCGGCGGTGGGGGAGAAGCGCTTCACCATCGCCGCGCTCGACCTGGGCATCAAGACCGCGACCCCGCGCCACCTGGCCGCGCTCGGCGTCGAGACCCACGTGCTGCCCTCCACGGCCACCGCCGAGGAGCTGCTCGCGGCCGGGCCCGACGGGGTCTTCCTCTCCAACGGCCCCGGCGACCCCGCGGCCGCGGACTACGCGGTCGCGGCGGTGCGGGGGGTGCTCGACGCCCGCCGCCCGCTGTTCGGCATCTGCTTCGGCAACCAGATCCTCGGCCGGGCGCTGGGCCTGGGGACCTACAAGCTCCGCTTCGGCCACCGCGGGCTGAACCAGCCGGTGCTCGACCGGGTCAGCGGCACGGTCCGGGTGACCAGCCACAACCACGGCTTCGCCGTCGACGCGCCGCTGGACCGGCCCACCGACACCCCGTACGGGCCGGTCGAGGTCAGCCACGTCGGGCTCAACGACGACGTCGTCGAGGGGCTGCGGCTGGTCGACGCCCCGGCCTTCAGCGTGCAGTTCCACCCGGAGTCCGCGGCCGGCCCGCACGACGCGGCGCCGCTGTTCCAGCGCTTCGTCGACCTGATGGAGGCGGCCCGCACCGGTGACGGCCCGGCCGTCAGCCCGCCCACCACGGTGCAGTCGAGCACGGGGGAGACCAACTGATGCCCAAGCGCACCGACATCGAGCACGTGATGGTGATCGGCTCCGGGCCGATCCTCATCGGCCAGGCCGCCGAGTTCGACTACTCCGGCACGCAGGCCTGCCGGGTCCTGCGCGCCGAGGGGCTGCGGGTCAGCCTGGTCAACAGCAACCCGGCGACGATCATGACCGACCCCGAGATCGCCGACGCCACCTACATCGAGCCGCTGACGCCGGAGTTCGTCGAGAAGGTCATCGCCAAGGAGCGGCCCGACGCGCTGCTGGCCACCCTCGGCGGGCAGACGGCGCTCAACATCGCCATCGGCCTGTACGAGAACGGCGTGCTGGAGAAGTACGGCGTGCAGCTCATCGGGGCCGACGTCGACGCGATCAACCGCGGCGAGGACCGGCAGAAGTTCAAGGACATCGTGCGGTCGATCGGCGCCGACGCCCCGCGGTCCAACGTCTGCGCCACCGTCGAGGAGGCGCTGGCCACCGCCGAGGAGGTCGGCTACCCCGTCGTCATCCGGCCCAGCTTCACCATGGGCGGCCTGGGCTCCGGCTTCGCCACCGACGAGGCGATGCTGCGCCGCATGGCCGCCCACGGCCTGGCCGACTCCCCGGTGCACACCGTGCTCATCGAGGAGTCGGTGCTCGGCTGGAAGGAGTACGAGCTCGAGCTGATGCGCGACCGCAGCGACAACGTGGTCGTCATCTGCTCCATCGAGAACATCGACGCGATGGGCGTGCACACCGGTGACTCGGTCACGGTGGCGCCGGCGATGACGCTCACCGACGTCGAGTACCAGCGGATGCGCGACGTCGGCATCGCCGTCCTGCGCGAGGTCGGCGTCGACACCGGCGGCTGCAACATCCAGTTCGCCGTCAACCCCGCGGACGGGCGGCTGGTGGTCATCGAGATGAACCCCCGGGTCTCCCGCTCCAGCGCGCTGGCGTCCAAGGCCACCGGGTTCCCCATCGCCAAGATCGCCGCGAAGCTCGCCATCGGGTACACGCTCGACGAGATCACCAACGACATCACCGGCGTCACCCCGGCGGCGTTCGAGCCGACGCTGGACTACGTCGTGGTGAAGATCCCGCGGTTCGCCTTCGAGAAGTTCCCCGGCGCCGACCCCCGGCTGACCACGACGATGAAGAGCGTCGGCGAGGTCATGGCGATGGGCCGCAACTTCCCCGAGGCGCTGGGCAAGGCGATGCGGTCCACCGAGACCAAGGTCGCCGGGTTCTGGACCGGGGGCGCGGAGACGCGGTCGGCCGACGAGCTCCTCGAGGCGCTGCGCACCCCGGTCGACGGCCGGCTCTACACCGCCGAGGCGGCGCTGGCCGCCGGCGCCACGGTCGAGCAGGTCGCCGAGGCCAGCGGCTTCGACCCGTGGTTCGTCGACCAGATCGCGCTGGTGCGCGAGGTGGCCGCGGACGTCCGCGACACGCCGTCGCTGACCCCGGAGCTGCTTCGGCGGGCCAAGCGGCACGGGCTCTCGGACCGGCAGATCGCCGCGCTGCGGCCCGAGCTCGCCGGTGAGGACGGCGTCCGGGCGCTGCGCTGGCGGCTCGGCGTGCGGCCGGTCTACAAGACCGTCGACACCTGCGCCGCCGAGTTCGCCGCCCGCACGCCGTACCACTACTCGTCCTACGAGGAGGAGACCGAGGTGCAGCCGCGGGAGAAGGAGGCGGTGCTGATCCTCGGCTCCGGCCCCAACCGGATCGGCCAGGGCATCGAGTTCGACTACTCCTGCGTGCACGCGGTCATGGCGCTGCAGGACGCCGGCTACGAGGCGGTGATGGTCAACTGCAACCCCGAGACCGTCTCCACCGACTACGACACCGCCGACCGGCTGTACTTCGAGCCGCTGACCTTCGAGGACGTCCTCGAGGTGGTGCAGGCCGAGCGCGCGGCCGGTCCCGTCGCCGGGGTCATCTGCACCCTCGGGGGGCAGACGCCGCTGGGCCTGGCGCAGCGGCTCAAGGACGCCGGCGTCCCGGTGCTGGGCACCTCGCCCGAGGCGATCGACGCCGCCGAGCACCGCGGGGCCTTCTCCCGCGTGCTCGCCGACACCGGGCTGCTGGCCCCCAAGCACGGCACGGCGACGACCTTCGCCGAGGCCCACGCGATCGCCACGGGGATCGGCTACCCCGTGCTGGTGCGCCCCTCCTACGTGCTCGGCGGCCGCGGCATGGAGATCGTCTACGACGACGCCACGCTCGAGGGCTACATCGCCAAGGCGACCGAGGTCAGCGACGACCACCCGGTGCTGGTCGACCGCTTCCTGGAGGACGCCGTCGAGATCGACGTCGACGCCCTCTACGACGGCACCGACCTGTACCTGGGCGGGGTCATGGAGCACATCGAGGAGGCCGGCATCCACTCCGGCGACTCGGCCTGCGCGCTGCCGCCGATCACCCTGGGCTCGGCCGACCTGCTGAAGATCCGTGCGGCGACCGGGAAGCTGGCCGAGCGCATCGGCGTCCGCGGGCTGATGAACGTCCAGTACGCGATCAAGGACGACATCCTCTACGTCATCGAGGCCAACCCGCGGGCCAGCCGCACGGTGCCCTTCGTCTCCAAGGCGACGGCGGTGCAGCTGGCCAAGGCCGCCGCGCGGATCGCCGTCGGGGAGTCGATCGCCGACCTCCGCGCGGCCGGCGTCCTCCCGGCGACCGGTGACGGCACCGACCTGCCCGACCACGCCCCGATCGCCGTGAAGGAGGCGGTGCTGCCCTTCCACCGCTTCCGCACCGTCGAGGGCCACGGGGTGGACACCGTGCTCTCCCCGGAGATGAAGTCGACCGGCGAGGTCATGGGCCTGGACGCGCAGTTCGGGACGGCGTTCGCCAAGTCGCAGGCCGCCGCCTACGGCTCGCTGCCGACCGAGGGCACGGTGTTCGTGTCGCTGGCCAACCGGGACAAGCGCTCGGCGGTCTTCCCGATCAAGCGGCTGGCCGACCTGGGCTTCCGCCTGCTGGCCACCACCGGCACCGCCCAGGTGCTGCGGCGGCACGGCGTCGCCGCCGAGGTCGTGGGCAAGTTCAGCGAGGGCCCCGGCAACGTCGTCGAGCGGATCCAGGCCGGCGAGGTCGACCTGGTGTTCAACACGCCCTTCGGGGCCCCCGGGAACAGCGGCCCGCGGCTGGACGGCTACGAGATCCGCACCGCCGCGGTGAGCGCCGGCATCCCGTGCATCACGACGGTGCAGGGCATGGCCGCCGCGGTGCAGGGCATCGAGGCGCTCCGGCACGGCGGGATCGGGGTGCGCAGCCTGCAGGAGGTGCACGCGGCGCTGGCCGGCGGCACCCACGGCGGCCCGAGCACGTTCGCGGGGACGGGGGAGTGACCTCGGTGCCACCCGGGGCCGTGGCCCGGCTGCGGGACGACCTCGTCGCCCGCGGCCTGGTCGACGGCCTGCCCGCGGCGTTCACCGCGGGGGTCACCCGGTTCGGGCGGCCCCCGCAGGCGGAGCTCGACGCACTGACCGGCGCGGCCGGCGACCTGGCGGCTCGCCTGGCGACCGGAGCCGTCGGCGAGGGAGACCTGCCGCTGCTGACGCGCGTGCTCGTCACCGCCCGGCAGGGCGACCTGCTCGCCGCGCACGGGCTGCCGACTCCGGCCTACGACGTGCTGGGCTCCTTCCGGGAGAACCTGGAGCGGCCGCTGGGCCTGCGGCTGCCCGAGCGGCCGACGGCGGGTGGCCGGCGCTGGCCGCTGCTGGGCCGCACGGTGGGCTTCCCGATCGGGGTCTCCTCGTGCGTCCTCAACGGCAGCGCGGCGTGGGTGCGGCACAACGTCGCCAACGGCTGGAACGTGCTCACCTACAAGACCGTCCGGGGCCGGGCGCACCCGCCGAACGAGGCGCCGAACTGGACGGTCGCCCCGGGGCAGACCGCCAGCCTCCCCCCGGGGGCCGGCGCGGACGTCGTCTCCGATCCGTGGGACTGGGTCGCGCCGGGGTCGGCGGCGGTGAGCAGCGTGAACTCCTTCGGCGTCCCGTCGCCGGAGCCCGGGGAGTGGATGGCGGACCTCGCGCGCGCCGTGGCCGCCGTGGGCGAGGAGCAGGTGCTGCTGGTCAGCGTCATGGGGGAGGGGGACGACCTCGCGGCGGACTTCGCGCGCACCGCGCTGCTGGCGCAGGAGGCCGGTGCGACCGTGGTCGAGCTCAACCTCTCCTGCCCGAACACCCTCGACCGCTCCGCGGCCGGGGTGAAGCCGCCGCTGTGCCTGGACGCCGAAGCCACCGT
The DNA here is from genome assembly GCF_054050835.1 of Blastococcus sp. SYSU DS0510. Classification (NCBI taxonomy): domain Bacteria; kingdom Bacillati; phylum Actinomycetota; class Actinomycetes; order Geodermatophilales; family Geodermatophilaceae; genus Blastococcus; species Blastococcus sp. SYSU DS0510. Next base: position 57,796 of record NZ_JBJHAC010000022.1, read on the forward strand.
CGCGGTGGTGGAGGCGGTGCGCCGGGCGCTGGACGACCGCACCGGGCTGGTCGCCAAGCTCTCCTGGCTGGACCCCGATCGGCTCGCCGCCCTGGTCCCGCGATTGGCGCCGCTGGTCGACGGGATCGCCGGGATCAACACCGTGCAGAGCCGTGTGCGGCGCAGCGACGGCACGCCCACCTTCCCCGGGCGGGAGCTGGCCGGGCTGTCGGGGATCGCGGTGCGCGAGTCGGCGCTGGACTTCACCCGGCGGCTGGTCGCCCTCCGGGAGGCGAGCGGGGCCCGCTTCGACGTCCTGGCGATGGGCGGGGTGACCGACCCCGCGTCGTTCGAGGCGCTCATCACCGCCGGGGCGGACGCGGTGCAGACCGCCGCCGGCGCCTTCGCCGATCCCCTCCTGGCCCAGCGCTGCGTCGCCGCGCTGGGGGAGACCCTGCCCCGGGCGGTGGCGCCGTGACCGCGCCGTTCGGGCACCGGCTGGCCGACGCGGTGGCCGACCGCGGGCCGCTGTGCGTCGGCATCGACCCGCACGCCTCCCTCCTCGACGCCTGGGGGCTGCCCGACAGCGCCGACGGGGTGGCCCGGTTCACCGACGCCGTCGTCGACGCGCTCGCCGGCTCGGTCGCCGTCCTCAAGCCGCAGATCGCCTTCTACGAGCGGTTCGGCTCCCGCGGCCTCGCCGTCCTCGAGGTGGCGGTGGCCCGAGCCCGGGCGGCCGGCGCGCTCGTGCTGCTGGACGCCAAGCGCGGCGACATCGGCTCGACGATGGCCGCCTACGCCGATCTGCTCCGCCCGGACCACCCGCTGGCGGTGGACGCGATGACCGTGAGCCCCTACCTGGGCCCCGGCTCGCTGCAGCCGGCGGTGGACAGCGCGCGGCAGCACGGCGGCGGGCTGTTCGTGCTCGCCCGCACCTCCAACCCCGACGCCGCGATCCTCCAGCACGCGCTGGTCGGGGAGCGGTCGGCCGCGCAGGTCGTGGTGGATACCGTGCGCGGCTGGAACACGCCGGGCTGGGTCGTGGGCGATCCGCTGCCCGACCCCGCGGCGGTGCGGGACCTCGCCACCGGGTTCGGCCCCACGACCGGCTCGTTCGGGGTGGTGGTCGGCGCGACGCTGCGCGAGCTCGACGTCGACCTGACCGGTCTGGGCGGTCCGGTGCTCGCACCGGGCCTCGGTGCGCAGGGCGGGACGGTGCGCGACCTGCGCCGGTTGTTCGGCGACCGCGCGGCCGTCGTCCCCACGGTGTCCCGCGACGTGCTGGGCGCCGGCCCCGACCCCGCGGCGCTGCGGGCCGCCGCCGAGCGCTGGGCGGAGGCCCTGGCGACCTGAGCGGGGCGACCGCACCGCGAGGTCGGCGTCCCCACGCGCGTGGCCGTGGCACCCCGGGCCGCCGCCGGTGCCCGCACCGGGCCGCGGACGCCCGCCGGGCGTGTCGTCTCGTCGGCGTGTCGGGGCCGCGCCCACCGCGCTCGCGGGCGGCCGCCGCCACGAAACCGCTCCGTCCGGATGCCGACCCTGACCTGGGGTGATCACACTGGGTGAGGGACAAGGTAGCGAATGCGTGAACACCGGGTCGCCGGGCCGTTCGGTTGATCTCCGAGTCCGTGCGTGACCTGCGGATTTGCCGGGCACCACCACGACCGTGAGGCTCGCAGCGGAGGCGCGGTGCGTCTCCAGGAACCGAACGACCGCCGGTCGGACCTCGGCCGACGACGACACGATTGGGTTGCACCATGCCCCTGCCTGACCTGTCCCCGGAACAGCGGGCCGCCGCCCTCGAGAAGGCGGCCGCCGCCCGCAAGGCGCGCGCCGAGCTGCGCGAGCGACTCAAGAGCAAGGGCGCCACGGTCGGCGACGTCCTCAAGCAGGGCGAGACCGACGAAGTGATCGGCAAGATGCGGGTCTCCGCCGTCCTGGAATCCCTGCCCGGTGTGGGCAAGGCGCGGGCTGCGAAGATCATGGAACGCCTGGAGATCTCCCCGACACGACGCGTGCGGGGTCTGGGCGCCAACCAGCGGCGGGCGCTGGAGGCCGAGTTCGGCGGCGAGAAGGTCGACGCCGAGCAGGTCCCCGCCGACGGCTCCGTCTGAGGAGGGTCGTCGGAACCGCCGACGACCCCGGGCGAGGACGACGAGTGGCTGCAGCGACACCGGCACGGCTGACCGTGCTCTCCGGACCCTCCGGGGTCGGCAAGGGCACCGTGGTCGCCGAGGTCCGGCGGCGGCACCCGGAGGTCTGGGTGTCGGTGTCGGCCACCACTCGTCGCCCCCGGCCCGGCGAGGTCGACGGCGTGCACTACCACTTCGTCGCCGACGCCGAGTTCGACCGGCTGATCGCCACCGACGGGCTGCTGGAGTGGGCCGAGTACGCGGGCAACCGCTACGGCACGCCGCTCGCCCCGGTGCAGGCGCAGCTGGCCACCGGCCGGCCGGCGCTGCTGGAGATCGAGCTGCAGGGCGCCCGGCAGGTCCGGGCCCGCGCGCCGGAGGCCCAACTGGTCTTCCTCGCCCCGCCGTCGTGGGCGGAGCTGGTCAGCCGGCTGGCCGGCCGCGGGTCCGAGCCCGCCGCCGTGCAGGAGCGGCGGCTGGCGATCGCGCAGGCCGAGCTGGACTCCTCCGGCGAGTTCGACGTGGTGGTCGTCAACGACGACGTCGCCCGCGCCGCGGACGAGTTGGTAGGCTTGCTGACTGCGCCCTCGCCCGGACCGGTTCCGGGCGTGAGCGCCCACGAGTGAGCCCGCCGGTTCCGCCGGCCTGCCCGCTCCCACGAAACGATCGAGGAGACCCGTCCGACCGTGTCCGGAGTCGCACCCGCCCCCGAGGGCATCACCAACCCGCCGATCGACGAGCTGCTCGAGCGCACCAGCAGCAAGTACGGCCTGGTGATCTTCGCCGCCAAGCGCGCGCGCCAGATCAACGCCTACTACAGCCAGCTCTCCGAGGGCCTGCTGGAGTACGTCGGCCCGCTGGTCGACACCGCGCCCCAGGAGAAGCCGCTGTCGATCGCGCTGCGCGAGATCAACGAGGGCCTGCTCGCCCACACCGCCGGCGAGAACTAGGAGGACCCCGTCGCCCCCCACGCCTCGCACGCTCGGCGCGGGGCCCTGCGACGGGGCCGACGGCTGGTGACGTGCCCAGCCGTCTCGCTCGTTGTGATGGCGCCCCCGGCAGCTGCCGGGGGCGTCGTCGCGTCTGGGAGAGGATGAGCGCATGAGCCGGGTCGTGCTGGGGGTCAGCGGCGGGGTCGCCGCGTACAAGGCCGCGCTGCTGCTGCGAGCCCTCACCGAGGCCGGGCACGACGTCCGCGTCGTCCCCACCCCGGGGGCGCTGCACTTCGTCGGGGCGGCGACCTTCGAAGCGCTCTCGGGCAACCCCGTCACCACCGACGTGTGGTCCGACGTCCCCGAGGTCGCCCACGTCCGCATCGGCCAGGAGGCGGACCTCGTGGTGGTCGCCCCGGCCACCGCCGACCTGCTGGCCCGTGCCGCCACGGGCCGGGCCGACGACCTGCTCACCGCCACGCTGCTCACCGCGCACTGCCCGGTCGTCTTCGTGCCGGCGATGCACACCGAGATGTGGCTGCACCCGGCCACCCAGGACAACGTCGCGACGCTGCGCCGCCGGGGCGCGATCGTGCTGCCGCCGGCCGTCGGTCGGCTCACCGGGCCCGACTCCGGCCCCGGCCGGCTCCCGGAGCCGGCCGACATCGCCGCGCTGGCGTCGGTGGTCCTCGCCGCGGGCGCCGACGCGCTCGCCCCGGACCTGGCGGGCCGCCGGGTCGTGATCAGCGCCGGCGGCACCAGGGAGCCCCTGGACCCGGTCCGGTACCTGGGCAACCGGTCGTCGGGCAAGCAGGGCTGGGCGCTGGCCCGGGTCGCCGCCGCCCGTGGCGCCGAGGTCGTGCTGGTCGCCGCCAACGTCGAGCTGCCGGCGCCCTTCGGCGTCCGCGTGGTGCCCGTGGGCACCGCCGAGGAGCTGCGGACGGCGATGGTCGCCGAGTCGGCGGCGGCCGATGTGGTGGTCATGAGCGCGGCCGTGGCCGACTTCCGGCCGGCGGACGTCGCCGCCACCAAGCTGAAGAAGGGTTCGGCGAGCGAGCCGGCATCGGTGCCGCTGGTGCGCAACCCCGACGTCCTGGCCGAGCTGGTCACCAAGCGGGTCCCGGGCCAGCTCGTCGTCGGCTTCGCGGCCGAGACCGGCGACGGGGACGGCGACGTGCTCACCCACGCCCGGGCCAAGCTCGCCCGCAAGGGCTGCGACCTCCTCGTCGTGAACGACGTCAGCGCGGGGCAGGTGTTCGGCCGGGCGGAGAACGCCGTCGTCGTGCTGTCGCCGGACGGCGGTAGCACCGAGGTGCCCCGGGGGAGCAAGGACGCCGTCGCCGCCGGCATCTGGTCGGCCGTCACGGCCCGGCTGACCCCGCCCGCGGGGGCCTGACGCACGCCGTCGTGCCCGCCTCCGGGGTGCGCCGGTAACGTGCGCACCCGGTGCTCCGCACCGAGCGACCCCGCCCACCGTCCCCAGGGAGTACCGAGTGCCACGCCGCCTCTTCACGTCCGAGTCGGTGACCGAGGGCCACCCGGACAAGATCGCCGATCAGATCAGCGACTCGATCCTGGACGCGATGCTCACCCAGGACCCGCGCAGCCGGGTCGCCGTCGAGACGATGATCACGACCGGTCAGGTGCACATCGCGGGCGAGGTCACCACGGCCGGCTACGTCGACATCCCGGCGATCGTCCGGGAGACGGTGCTGCGCATCGGCTACGACTCCTCCCGCAAGGGCTTCGACGGCGCCTCCTGCGGCGTCAGCGTCTCCATCGGTGCCCAGTCGCCGGACATCGCGCAGGGCGTCGACACCGGCTACGAGGCGCGGACGGCGGGCACCGCCGACGACGCGATCGAGCGTCAGGGCGCCGGCGACCAGGGCCTGATGTTCGGGTACGCGACCGACGAGACGCCCGAGCTCATGCCGCTGCCCATCGCGCTGGCCCACCGGCTCTCCCGCCGGCTCTCCGCGGTGCGCAAGGACGGCTCGGTGCCCTACCTGCGCCCCGACGGCAAGACCCAGGTCACGGTCGTCTACGAGGACGACCGCCCGGTCGCCGTCGACACCGTCGTCGTCTCCTCGCAGCACGCCGAGGACATCTCCATCGAGACGCTGCTGACCCCGGACATCGAGGAGCTCGTCGTCGAGCCGGAGCTCGCCGCCCTCGGCCTGCCCACGCGCGGGCACCGGCTGCTGGTGAACCCGACCGGGAAGTTCGTCATCGGCGGCCCGATGGGTGACGCCGGCCTCACCGGTCGCAAGATCATCGTCGACACCTACGGCGGCATGGCCCGCCACGGCGGCGGCGCCTTCTCGGGCAAGGACCCGTCGAAGGTCGACCGCTCGGGCGCCTACGCGATGCGCTGGGTGGCCAAGAACGTGGTCGCCGCGGGCCTGGCCCGTCGCTGCGAGGTGCAGGTGGCCTACGCGATCGGCGCCGCCCACCCGGTCGGGCTGTTCGTCGACACCCACGGCACGGGCACCGTCGCCGACGAGGTCCTGGAGAAGGCGATCACCTCGGTGTTCGACCTGCGGCCGGGCGCCATCGTCCGCGACCTGGACCTGCTGCGGCCCATCTACGGCCCCACCGCCGCCTACGGCCACTTCGGTCGGGCGGACCTGGACCTGCCGTGGGAGCGGCTGGACCGGGTCGAGGCGCTCCAGGCCGCCGTCGGCTGAGGAAGGACCCCGCTGCCCCCCGGACCTCGCAGGCTCGGCCCGGGCCCCTGCGCGGGGCCGTTCCAGCACGTCACCCGGGGCCGTTCCGGTCGGTAGCGACGGGGAGACTGAGCACGTGCTGGTCGCCCGGGTCGTCGTGGACGTGCCCCTGGCCCACCTCGACCGCCCGTTCGACTACGCGGTGCCGGAGAAGGACGCCGGCACCGTGCAGCCGGGCTGCCGGGTGCGGGTCCGCTTCCACGGCCGCCTCGTGGACGGCGTGGTGTGGGAGCTCGGCGGGTCCAGCGAGTTCGCCGGGAAGCTCCAGCCGCTCTCCCACGTGCCCTCGGGTGAGCCGGTGCTCACGCCGCAGGTCGCCCGGCTGGTGCGGGCCGTCGCCGACCGGTACGCCGGCACCGCGAGCGACGTGCTGCGGCTGGCGCTCCCGCCGCGCCGGGCCGCCGCGGAGAAGCGCGAGTCGCCCACGCCGGAGACGCTGCCGGAGCCGCCGGACCCCGCCGGGTTCGCCCGGTACCAGGCAGGTCCGGCGCTCCTGGCCGCTCTGGCCGAGGGGCGGCCGGCCCGCGCAGTCTGGACGGCGCTGCCCGGTGAGGACTGGCCGACCCGGCTGGTCGAGCTGTGCCGGGCGGCGCTGTCGGGGCGGCGCGGGGCGCTGGTCGTCGTCCCCGACGGCCGCGACCTCGACCGGCTGACGGCGGCGGCGGAGCGCCTGCTCCCGGAGCACGCGTTCACGGTGCTGCGGGCCGACGACTCGCCGGAGAAGCGCTACCGCCGGTTCCTCGCCGCCTCCCGGGGCGCCGCGCAGGTGGTGCTCGGCACCCGGGCGGCGATGTTCGCGCCCGTCCGCGACCTGGGCCTGGTGGTGGTCTGGGACGACGGCGACGACCTCCACTCCGAGGAACGCGCTCCCTACCCCCACGCCCGCGACGTGCTGGTGCAGCGGGCGTGGCTGGACTCCTGCGCGGCGGTCGTCGCGGGGACCTCGCGGACCGCCGAGGCCGGGCTGCTGGTGGAGTCCGGCTGGGCGAACGAGCTGGTGGCCGACCGGGCGGTGCTGCGCGCGGCCGCGCCCCGGGTGCAGGCGCTGGGCGACGACTTCGAGCTGGCCCGTGACCCTGCCGCCCGCACCGCCCGCCTGCCCTCGCTCGCCTACGAGACGGCGCGCAAAGCGCTGGCCGCCGGCGCGCCCGTGCTCGTCCAGGTGCCGCGCCGCGGGTACGTCCCCTCCCTGGCGTGCGCCCGCTGCCGGGCCCCGGCCCGGTGCGCCCACTGCGCCGGCCCGCTCGGCATCTCCCCACGACCCGGCCCCGGCGGCGCCCGGATCCCGGCCTGCCGCTGGTGCGCCCGGCCGGCCGCCACCTTCGACTGCCCGCACTGCCACGGCACGAAGCTGCGGGCCGCGGTGGTGGGGGAGTCGCGCACCGCGGAGGAGCTCGCGCGAGCCTTCCCGGGCACGACCGTCCGCACCTCCGGCAGCACGTCCGGGGTCCTCGCCACCGTCCCGGCGGGCCCTGCGCTGGTGGTGGCGACGCCCGGTGCCGAGCCGGTGGCCGAGGGCGGCTACGGCGCGGCGCTGCTGCTGGACTCCTGGGCGCTGCTCGGCCGCGCCGACCTGCGCGCCGGTGAGGAGACCCTGCGCCGCTGGGCCAACGCGGCGTCGCTGGTGCGCCCCGCCGCGGCCGGGGGCCAGGTCGTCGTGGCCGCGGATGCCGGGCACCCCGTCGTGCAGGCCCTGGTGCGCTGGGACCCGGCCTGGCTGGCCGAGCGGGAGCTGGCCGACCGCCGGGAGCTGGGGTTCCCGCCGGTGACGCGCATGGCCTCGCTGGTGGGGTCGCCGGCGGCGCTGGGCGAGTTCCTCGCCGCCGCGCGCCTGCCCGCCGACGCCGACCTCCTCGGCCCGGTCCCGGAGCGACCACGGCCCGGCCAGGAGGGCGAGCGGGAGCGGTACCTCGTGCGGGTGCCGCGCACCGAGGGCACGGCGCTCGCGCACGCGCTGGCCGAGGTGCAGGGCGTGCGCAGCGCGAAGAAGGTGCCCGAGCACGTGCGGGTGCAGCTCGACCCGCTGGACCTGGTGTAGGCGTCGCCCAGGAGCGCCGCCGGGCGGCAGCGGGTGCCCGGTGGTGCCGCCTCCCGGACAGTCGCTCTCTGCCCCGCCTGCGCGGGCAGCGGGCGACCGTGCAGGGGAGATCCGGAGGACCGCACCTCTTCGCCGGGCGCCGGCGAGCTGCGACGATGCCGCCGATGAGGACGATCGGGCTGCTGGGCGGGATGAGCTGGGAGAGCAGCGCGCTCTACTACCGGCTGCTCAACGAGGCGGTGCGCGACCGCCTGGGCGGGCTGCACTCGGCGCGCTGCATCCTGCTCTCGGTGGACTTCGCCGGGATCGAGCGCCTGCAGGCGGCCGGCGACTGGGCCGTGGCCAGCAAGCTGCTGGCCGCCGACGCGCGGGCGCTGCAGGCCGCCGGCGCCGACCTGCTCCTCCTGTGCACCAACACCATGCACACCGTCGCGGATGCGGTCGCCGGCGCGGTCGGCATCCCCTTCCTGCACATCGGCGACAGCACCGCCGAGGCGGTGACCGCCGCCGGCCTGACCCGCATCGGCCTGCTCGGCACCGGTTACACGATGGAGCAGCCGTTCCTGGTCGACCGGCTGGCGGCCGCGGGGCTGGAGGTGCTGGTCCCCGAGCGGGCCGACCGGGAGCTCGTGCACCGCGTGATCTATGCGGAGCTGGTGCTCGGGGTGGTGCGGGAGGAGTCGCGCCGGGCCTACCGGGAGGTGGTGGACCGGCTCGTGGCCCGCGGCGCCCAGGGGGTCGTGCTCGGCTGCACGGAGATCGAGCTGCTGATCGGCCCGGGCGACCTGCCCGTCCCCGCCTTCCCGACGACGGCGCTGCACGTCGACGCCGCCGTCCGGGCCGCGCTGGAAGAAGGACCCCGCTGCCCCCCACCGCTCGCGAGCTCGCGGCGGGACCCTGCAGCGGGGCCGCTCTAGCACCTCACCAGCCCCGCATACGATCGCCCGGTGAGCGTCACCCCCATCCGGCTGTTCGGCGACCCGGTGCTCCACCGGCCCGCGAGCCCGGTCGTCGACTTCGACGCCGAGCTCCGGCAGCTCGTCGCCGACCTCACCGACACCATGCAGGCCGCCGGCGGCGCGGGCCTGGCCGCTCCGCAGATCGGCGTGGGCCTGCGGGTCTTCACCTGGTACGTCGACGGCGAGGTCGGCCACCTGGTCAACCCCGACGTCGCCGCCGTGGGGGAGGAGGTGCAGGACGGCCCCGAGGGCTGCCTGTCGATCCCCGACCTGCGCTACGACTGCCGCCGTTCCCTGCACGTGGTCGCCACCGGCTGGAACATGCACGGCGACCCGGTGCGGGTCGAGGGCTCCGAGCTCCTGGCCCGCGCGATCCAGCACGAGACCGACCACCTCGACGGCGTCCTGTTCGTCGACCGGCTCGCCGACGTCGACCGCGCCGCGGCGCTCGCCGAGATCCAGGCCGCCGAGTGGCAGGGCCACGGCAGCTACCTCCCCGTCGTGAAGGTGAGCCCGCACTGAAGCTCCTGTTCGCCGGCACCCCGGCACCGGCCGTCCCGTCCCTGGACGCGCTGCTCGACTCCGACCACGAGGTGCACGCCGTCCTCACCCGGCCGGACGCCCGCTCCGGGCGGGGCCGGAAGGTGAGCCGTTCCCCGGTCGCCGAGCGGGCGGACGCCGCCGGCATCCCGGTGCTCCAGCCCCGCAGCCCACGCGACCCCGAGTTCCTCGAGCAGCTCGCGGCGCTGGACGTCGACTGCGTGCCCGTCGTCGCCTACGGCGCCCTGGTGCCGCAGGCGGCGCTGGACGTGCCGCGCCACGGCTGGGTCAACCTGCACTTCTCCCTGCTGCCCGCCTGGCGGGGCGCCGCCCCGGTGCAGCACGCGATCATGGCCGGCGACGAGATCACCGGCGCCTCGACCTTCCTCCTCGAGGCGGGGCTGGACACCGGCCCGGTGTACGGCACCGTCACCGAGGAGATCCGCCCGCGGGACACCGCCGGCGACCTGCTGGAGCGGCTCGCCGTCAGCGGCGCGCAGCTGCTGCGGGCCACCCTGGACGGCATCGCCGCGGGCGCCCTGGAGCCGCAGCCGCAGCCGGCCGAGGGCATCAGCCTCGCCCCCAAGGTCGAGACGGCGGACGCCCGCGTCGACTGGGCGCTGCCCGCGCACCTGGTGGACCGGCGGATCCGCGGGGTCTCCCCGGCCCCCGGCGCGTGGACGACCTGGCGGGGTGAGCGGATGCGGCTCGGCCCCGTCCACCCGGTGCCCGACGGACCCGCCCTCGGGCCGGGAGAGCTGCTCGTCGACGCCGGGACCGTGCTCGTGGGGACCGGCAGCGGCGCCGTCCGGCTGGACCAGGTCCAGCCGGCCGGCAAGCGGATGCTCCCGGTGGCCGACTGGGCGCGCGGCGCCCGGCCGGCGCCCGGCGAACGGCTGGGCGGGGAGTGACCCGCCCCGGCCGGGGCGGTGGCCAGGGACGGCGCCGCCACCCCGCCTCGCGGCGCCCGGTGCTCGACGGCGCCCGGCTGACCGCCTACGACGTCCTCGACGCCGTCTCCTCCCGCGACGCGTTCGCCAACCTGCTGCTGCCCCAGCTGCTGCGCGAGCGCCGGCTGGACCCCCGGGACGCCGGCTTCGCGACCCAGCTGGCCTACGGCGCGCTGCGCGCGCAGGGCACGCTCGACGCGATCCTCACCGGGCTCGTCTCCCGCCCGCTGGCCGAGCTGGACCCGCGGGTGCTCGACCTGCTGCGGCTGGGCGCCTACCAGATCGTCGACCTGCGGGTGCCCGCGCACGCCGCCGTGGACACGACGGTGGACCTGACCCGGGCGATCGTCGGCCCCGGCGCCTCCGGGCTGGTCAACGCGGTGCTGCGCAAGGTCGCGGCCGGGGGTGACCGCGCCGCCTGGCTGGCCGCGCTGGGCGCCGAGGGCGACGAGCGGCTGGCGCTGGCGACCGACCACCCCCGCTGGGTCGTCGAGGCCTGGCGGGACGCGTTGGGCGGCGACGCAGAGCTGGAGCCTGCGCTGCTGGCCGACGGCGCCGCCCCCGAGGTGCACCTGGTCGCCCGCCGGATGGAGCGGGACGCCCTCGCCGAGGAGTCCGGCGGCGAGCCCGGGCCGTGGTCGCCCTTCGCGGTGCGGCTCGGCGGCGGGGACCCCGGCCGGCTGGCGTCGGTGCGCTCGGGGCTCGCGGCGGTGCAGGACGAGGGCAGCCAGCTCGCCGCCCTGCTGCTCACCCGAGCCCCGCTGGAGGGCCGGGACGAGGCGTGGCTGGACATGTGCGCCGGGCCCGGCGGCAAGGCCGGGCTGCTCGCCGCCACCCGGCCGGCCGGGGTGCGGCTGACCGCAGCCGACCGGGCTCCGCACCGCGCCGAGCTGGTCCGCCAGGCGCTGCGGGACGAGGCCGACGTCGAGGTGCTGGCCGCCGACGGGCGCGAACCGCCGTGGGCGCCGGGGACCTTCGACCGGGTCCTGCTGGACGCGCCGTGCACCGGGCTCGGGGCGCTGCGCCGTCGTCCGGAGGTCCGCTGGCGGCGCACGCCGGAGGACGTCCCGGGGCTGGTCGAGCTGCAGACCGAGCTGCTCGCCGCCGCGCTGGCCTCGGTGCGCCCCGGTGGGGTGCTCGCCTACGTCACCTGCTCGCCGCACACCGACGAGACCGTGGCCGTCGTCGACACCGCCGCCGCCCGGGACGACGTCGAGGTCCTGCCGGTGGCGCCGCTGTTCCCCGAGGTGCCGGGCATCGCCCGCGGTGACCACGCGCAGCTGTGGCCGCACCGGCACGGCACCGACGCGATGTTCATGGCGCTGCTCCGCCGCACCCGCTGAGGCCCCGCCGTCGGCCGGGGCGGTGGTCAGGTGCGGTCCGCCACCGGGCGGTGGCGCTCCGCCCACAGGGCCGCCTGCGTCCGGTCGGCGACCCCCAGCCGCTGGAGGATGTGGGTGACGTGGGCCTTGACGGTCCGCTCGCTGATGCCGAGCCGTCGCGCGATGGCCTTGTTGGGCTGCCCCTGGCGGATCTGCTCGAGGACCTCGCGTTCGCGCTCGGTCAGGGGGTCGGCCTGGGTGCGGCCGCGCAGCTCGAACAGCAGCGACCGGGCCACCGTGGCGTCCACCGGCGCCCCGCCGCGCGCCACCGCACGCACCCCCTCGATGACCTGCTCGGCCTCGCTCTGCTTCAACAGGTAGCCGTCGGCTCCCGCGTGGACCGCCTCCAGCACGAGATCGGCGTCGCCGAACGACGTGAGCACCAGGATGCGGACCGGGTCGCCGGCCGCCCGCAGCGCCCGGATCATCCCGACGCCGTCCATCACGGGCATCGAGAGGTCGAGCAGGACGACGTCCGGCCGGAGGGCCGCCACGGCCGCCAGCCCGGCCCGGCCGTCGGCCTCCGTGCCGACGCACACGATGTCCCCGGCGGCCGCCAGCAGGTGGGACAGCCCCGTCCGGACGATCGAGTGGTCGTCGACCACCAGGACCCGGATCACGACGAGGCCGCGGCCGGCACGGAGGTGTCGCCCACCGGCGGGGCGGCGGGCCCCAGGGGGAGGGTGGCGGTCAGCCGGGTGCCCATGCCGGGACTGCTGGCCGCGGCCAGCGAGCCGCCGAACTCGCCGATCAGGTCCGAGAGGGCGCGCAGGCCCAGGTGACCCTCGGCGCTGCGCTCGGCCAGCCGGGCGTCGTCGAAACCGACCCCGTCGTCGGCGACGACGAGGGTGACGACGTCGTCGTGGCGGGTCAGGGTGATCCGGACGGCGCTGGCCCCGCTGTGACGGGACACGTTGCGCACCGCTTCCAGGGCGAAGCGGTACAGCAGCGCGGCGGCGGGGCGGGGCAGGTGATCGGCCTCCTCCGCGTCGAGGGCGACCTGGCAGCCCCTGCGCTCCAGCCCCGAGGCCAGCATGTGGAGCGCCGGGCCCAGCCCGGCCGCGGGCAGCGGCGGAGGGCTCAGGTCCACGAGCAGCCGGCGGAGCTCGGAGACGCACCGCCGGAGCCCGCTGGCCGTTCCGGCGATGAGCGCGCCGGTCCCGGGGTCCGCGGAGCCGCTGAGCCGTGCGGCGTCCAGGTCGTAGGTGAGCCCGGTGAGGTCCTGCACGACGCCGTCGTGGACGTCGTGGGCGATGCGCCTCCGCTCGGCCTGGGAGGCGTCGACCGCGGCCTGGAGCAGGGAGGCCTCTCCCTCCTGGCTCCGCCGCAGGCGCCGGGCCAGCCCCCAGGCCAGCGGGATCTGCAGCAGCTCCAGGACGAGCAGCGCGCCCAGCCCTGCCGGGGCGAATCGCCGCCAGGCCTGCGCGGCGGCCTCGGCGACCCCGTCGTAGGACTGGTAGACCTCGACGACCAGCGGCCGCCCGGCGGTGTCGCGGACGCCGACGTAGGCCTCGAGCAGCGCGCCGTGCCCCCGCTCGTACCTGTTCTCCGGCTCCGTCAGGTCGCTCACGTGCGAGATGACGACGTCCCCGGAGAGGACCGCGCGCTCCTCGTCGTCCAGCGGGAAGGACCGCCCGACCAGCCGGGGCTCGTCCGACCAGACCAGCCTGCCGTCGGCCGCCCAGACCTTCACCCGCACGACGGGTCCGGACTCGAGGACCCGGCGCACGGCCTCGTCCAGCGCCGCGACCGCCCGGGGTTCGCCCGCGGCGACCTCGGGGGTCAGGAGCGGCTCCACGACCCCTCCGGCCACGACCCGGGCGATGCGCTCGGCGGAGCGGGTCGCCTCCTGCTCGCCGGCGCGCTGGGCGAGGACGCCGGTGACCCCGATGAGCGCGGCCGTCACCAGCAGCCCGGCGAGGGTGAACCGGGTGACGGAGCCGGCGACCGAGACCCGGCGTCGGGTCCCGGAGCGGCGGCGTCTGGGGGACACGGGGCGCAGCGTAGGGGCGGACGGGCTGGTGGAGGCCGGTGTCCGGTCCGGACCCCCAGATTCGGGTGGGCCGCCGGTACTAGCCCCAACGTCCACTGGAGACCGCGACCCTGTGTGGCGGAACCTGCTCACCATGCGAGGACACGGCGCGCCTCCCGGACCCCGGGGTCGGCGACCGGTGCTGCCGTTCTGCTCCCGCTCGCGCCCACGCCCGACCAGGCGCTGAGCGGCCCCAGGCGAAGCGTCCCCCCGGTCGGCCCCCAGCACCGGCCGGGGGGGCGCTTCCTACCCCCTCGAGGAGCACCCGCTGCCCGTGCGGACGGGTCCGGAGGACGGCGGTCGGGCCCGGGCCGGCCGCGTGGCGGCCACCCGGCGGACGGGTCGGGTTCCCCACCCACCGCCACCTAGACTCGGCGGACGTGTCCCGGGAACCGTTGATCGCGCCCAGCCTGCTCTCCGCGGACTTCGCCCGGCTGGCCGACGAGGTGGCGCGCGTGGCCGACGCCGACTGGCTGCACGTCGACGTCATGGACGCCCACTTCGTGCCCAACCTGACCCTGGGCCTGCCGGTGGTGGAGGCGATCCAGAAGGTCAGCCCCGTGCCCCTGGACTGCCACCTCATGATCGAGGACCCGGAGCGCTGGGCGCCGGGCTACGCCGAGGCCGGGGCGCGCAACGTCACGGTGCACGCCGAGGCCTGCACCGACCCCCGGGCGGTCGCGCGCGACCTGCGTGCCGCCGGTGCCCTCGCGGGCCTGGCGATCAAGCCGGGCACGCCGCTGGAGGACCACCTCGACGTCCTCGCGGACTTCGACACCCTGCTGGTGATGAGCGTCGAGCCGGGCTTCGGCGGCCAGTCCTTCATCGCCGACGTGCTGCCCAAGGTGCGCCGCGCCCGGGAACTGGTGGACGCCGGGGAGCTCCGGCTGCTGGTCGAGATCGACGGCGGCATCAACGCCGACACCATCGAGCAGGCGGCCGAGGCCGGCGTCGACATGTTCGTCGCGGGCTCGGCCGTCTACGGCGCCGACGACCCGGCGAAGGCGATCGCCGCCCTGCGCGCGCAGGCCGCCGCGGCGATGCGCGGGTGAGCCTCTCCCCGGCCGAGCGATCCGCGATGGCGCGGGCGCGGGAGCTCGGCGCGTCCGTGCTCGGGACGACGAGCCCCAACCCCGCGGTGGGCGCCGTCGTCCTCGCCGCCGACGGCACCGTGGCCGGTGAGGGCGCCACCGCCCCGCCCGGTGGCCCGCACGCGGAGGTCCTGGCGCTGGCGCAGGCCGGCGAGCGGGCCCACGGGGGCACCGCCGTCGTCACCCTGGAGCCGTGCGCGCACACCGGGCGCACCGGCCCGTGCGCCGACGCGCTGCTGGCCGCCGGCGTGTCCCGGGTCGTCGTCGCCGTGCCCGAGCCGACGGAGCTCGCCGGCGGGGGAGCGGAGCGCCTGCGGGCGGCCGGCGTCGACGTCGTCCTGGGCGTGGAGCAGGAGGCCGCCGAGCGCGGCGCGCTGGCCGGCTGGCTGACCGGCGTCCGCGAGCACCGCCCCTACGTCCTCTGGAAGGTGGCGGCCACGCTCGACGGCCGCGTCGCCGCGGCCGACGGCAGCAGCCGCTGGGTGACCGGACCCCAGGCCCGCGCCGAGGTGCACCGGCTGCGGGCCGGCTGCGACGCCGTCGTGGTGGGGTCGGGCACCGCGCTCACCGACGACCCGCAGCTCACCGTCCGCGACGCCGACGGCCGGGACGCGGCGCGTCAGCCGCTGCGGGTGGTCGTCGACCGCCGGGACCGGCTGCCGGCCACCGCCCGGGTGCTGGACGACGCCGCCCCGACCCTGGTGAGCCGGGCCGCCGCGCCGGCCGACCTGCTGGCCGAGCTCTTCGTCCGCGGCGTGCGGCGGGTGCTGCTCGAGGGCGGGCCCACCCTCGCCGCGGCCTTCCTGCGCGCCGGGGTCGTCGACGAGGTCGTCGTCCACCTCGCGCCCAAGCTCCTGGGCGCCGGGCCCTCCCTGGTGGGGGACGTGGGAATTCCCGGGATCGGCTCGGCGCTGACCTTCTCGGTCGCCGACCTCACCCCCCTGGGCGGGGACGTGCAGATCCGGTTGCACCCCACCCGGCACACTGGTGGGGCCACCCGCACCGGCGGGGACGGCGGAGACGGAGGGAGCTGAGGTGTTCACCGGCATCGTCGAAGAGGTGGGCACCCTGGCCGCTCGCGAGGACCAGGGCGACTCCGCCGTCCTGAGCATCCGCGCCCGCACCGTCCTGACCGACGTCTCCCTGGGCGACTCCATCTCCGTGAACGGCGTCTGCCTCACCGTCACCGGCGTGCAGCCCGGTGCGGACGGCGCCGGCATCTGGACCACCGACGTCATGGCCGAGACGTTGCGCCGCAGCAGCCTCGGCGCCGTGACCGACGGCGCGCCGGTCAACCTCGAGCGCGCCGTCGCCCCGCACACCCGCCTGGGCGGGCACATCGTGCAGGGCCACGTCGACGGCGTCGGCCGGATCGCGTCGCGCACCCCCGGCGAGCACTGGGAGGTCGTGCGGATCGCGCTCCCGGCCGACCTCGCGCGCTACGTCGTCGAGAAGGGCTCCATCGCCGTCGACGGCGTCTCGCTGACCGTGAGCGCGGTCAGCGACGTCGCCGACCCCGAGCCCTGGTTCGAGGTCGGCCTCATCCCCACCACCCTCCGCGAGACCACGCTCGGCGCGCGCGCCCCGGGGGAGCCCGTCAACCTGGAGGTCGACGTGATCGCCAAGTACGTGGAACGTCTGCTGGGAGCACGCGCATGACCGAGCCGCGCACCCGGCTGGACTCCATCGAGAGCGCCATCGCCGCGATCAAGGACGGCCGCCCGGTCGTCGTCGTCGACGACGAGGACCGCGAGAACGAGGGCGACCTCATCTTCGCCGCCGAGCTCGCCACCCCGGAGCTCGTCGCGTTCATGGTCCGCTACACCTCCGGCTACGTCTGCGTCGCCGTCACCGAGGCCGACGCCGACCGGCTGGACCTGCCCCCCATGCACCGGGTGAACCAGGACCGCCTCGGCACCGCCTACACGGTCACCGTCGACGCCCGCGAGGGCGTCACCACCGGCATCTCCGCCGCCGACCGGGCGCACACCATCCGCACCCTCGCCGCCGCGGACACCTCCTCGGCCGACCTGGCCCGCCCCGGCCACGTCGTGCCGCTGCGCGCCCGGGACGGCGGCGTGCTGCGCCGCCCGGGCCACACCGAGGCCGCCGTCGACCTCGCGCTGCTCGCGGGCCTGCGGCCGTCGGGCGTGCTCTGCGAGATCGTCAGCGAGAAGGACCCCGTCGGCATGGCGCGCGGCGAGGAGCTGCGGGCCTTCGCCGACGAGCACGACCTGGTGATGATCTCCATCGCCGACCTGATCGCCTACCGCAAGCGCTTCGACAAGCTGGTCGAGCGGGTGGCCGAGGCGATCGTCCCGCTGGCCCCGGGCACCTTCACCGCCGTCGGCTACCGCAGCTCCTACGACGAGCGCGAGCACGTCGCCTTCGTCTACGGCGACATCGGCGACGGCGAGGACGTGCTGGTCCGGGTGCACTCCGAGTGCCTGACCGGCGACGTCTTCGGCTCGCTGCGCTGCGACTGCGGGCCGCAGCTGCAGGCGGCGCTGGCCGCCGTCGCCCAGGAGGGCCGCGGGATCGTGCTCTACATCCGCGGGCACGAGGGCCGGGGCATCGGGCTGCTGCACAAGCTGCAGGCCTACCAGCTGCAGGACATGGGCGCCGACACCGTCGACGCCAACCTCGACCTCGGGCTGCCCGCCGACGCCCGCGACTACGGCACCGGCGCGCAGATCCTCGTCGACCTCGGCGTGCGGACCATGCGGCTGCTCACCAACAACCCGGCCAAGCGCGCCGGGCTCGAGGGCTACGGGCTGCGGGTGCTCGGCCGGGTCTCGCTGCCCAGCCACGTCACCGCGGAGAACCTCGGCTACCTGCGCACCAAGCGCGACCGCATGGGCCACCTGCTCGACATCATCGAGCCGGAGACGGAGTCCGGTCCGGCCGACGCCCCGGGCGCCACGACGGTGCCGGGCACCGACGTGCCCCTCGGCCAGGACGAGCAGCCGACGTGAGCGGCACGGGAGCACCGCAGGCGGCCCCGGTCGACGCCACCGGGCTGACCCTCGGCATCGTCGCCACCACCTGGCACGCGGAGATCACCGGCGCGCTGCTGGACCGCGCGATCGCCGCCGCCCGGGCCTGCGGCATCGCGGCCCCGACCGTGGTCCGCGTGCCGGGCGCGGTGGAGCTGCCGGTCGTCGCGCAGGCCCTCGCCGAGCGGCACGACGCGGTCGTCGCGCTCGGCGTCGTGGTGCGCGGCGGGACCCCGCACTTCGAGTACGTCTGCGACTCGTTCACCGCCGGGCTGACCCGCGTGGCCCTGGACGCCGGCAAGCCGGTGGGCAACGGCGTCCTCACCACGAACGACGAGCAGCAGGCGCGCGACCGGGCCGGGCTGCCGGGCTCGGCCGAGGACAAGGGCTGGGAGGCCACCCTCGCCGCGCTGCAGACCGCGCTCGTGCTCCGCGAGCTGCGCAGCCCCCAGCGGCAGACCGGGTTCTCCGCCGTCCCCGCCGGCAAGGAGGCCCGCTCGTGAAGACCTTCGACAGCCTCTTCGCCGAGCTCACCGCCAAGGTGGCCGCCGGAGACCCCGCCTCGGGCACCGTCGCGGCGGTGCGGGACGGGGTGCACGCGGCCGGCAAGAAGGTCGTGGAGGAGGCCGCCGAGTCCTGGATGGCGGCCGAGCACGAGGGCGAGGAGCGCACCGCCGAGGAGATCAGCCAGCTCCTCTACCGGGTGCAGGTCCTCATGCTGGCCCGGGGTCTCACGCTCGACGACGTCTACTCTCACCTCTGAAAGGACCCCGCTGCCCCCACCGCTCGCTGCGCTTGCGGCGGGGCCCTGCAGCGGGGCCGTTCCATCACGTCACCTAGGAGACCTCGAGTGCTGCGCGTGGCTGTGCCGAACAAGGGTGTGCTGAGCGAGCCGGCGGCGGAGATGCTCGCCGAGAGCGGCTACCGCCAGCGGCGCAGCGCCAAGGACCTCGCCGTCTACGACCCCGACAACGACACCGAGTTCTTCTACCTGCGCCCGCGCGACATCGCCGTCTACGTCGCCGCCGGCACGCTGGACGTCGGCATCACCGGCCGCGACATGCTGCTGGAGACCGCCCCGGCCGACGGCGAGGGGCCGAGCGCGGTCGAGGTCATGCCGCTGGGCTTCGGCCGCTCCTCCTTCCGGTTCGCCACCCCGGTGGAGTCGGAGATCCAGCAGGTCGAGCAGCTCGCCGGCAAGCGGATCGCCACCGCCTACCCCGTGCTCCTGCGGCGCTACCTGGACGAGCAGGGCCTCAAGGCCGACGTCGTGAAGCTCGACGGCGCGGTGGAGACCGCGTGCCGGCTGGGCGTCGCGGACGCCGTGTGCGACGTGGTGGAGACCGGGACGACGCTGCGCGCGGCGGGGCTGCACATCATCGGGGAGCCGGTGCTCGGCAGCGAGGCCATCCTCGTGCGGCGCGAGGGCGCCGAGGAGATCCCGGCCGTGGCGCAGCTGCGCCGGCGGCTGCGCGGCGTGCTGGTCGCCCGGCAGTACGTGATGCTCGACTACGACTGCCCCAACGAGCTGCTGGACCGCGCCACCGCCGTCACCCCCGGCATCGAGGGGCCCACCGTCAGCCCCCTGCAGACGCCGGGCTGGTCGGCGGTGCGGGCCATGATCGCCCGCACGGAGACCAACCGGGTGATGGACGAGCTCTGGGAGCTCGGGGCCCGTGCCATCCTCGTGACGAGCATCCACGCCTCGCGCATCTGATGAAGCACCCCGTCCTCCTCACCGCTCGCACGCTCGCGGCGAGCCTCTGGACGGGGACACGGGAGCCCCACGCGTCCCGCGCGCTCGCCGCGCTGCTGCTCCTGGTCGCGGCGCTGGCACTCGGCGCCTGCGCCTCGGCCCGGAACGGGTCCGCCGGGAGCGGTGACGGTGACGGCGGCGCGACCGGCGTCTCCCAGGCCGCGGACGACCTCGTGGTCGAGGTCGACCGCGGGGACGGGTCGCCTCCGGAGACCTGGACGCTGACCTGCGGCCCCTCCGTCGGCGGCACGCACCCCCGGGCCGAAGCGGCCTGCGCGCACCTGGACGAGATGTCCGAGCCGTTCGCGCCGCTGCCGGACGACCTGGTCTGCACCGAGCAGTACGGCGGACCGCAGACCGCCGACGTCACCGGCCGCTGGCGCGGGGAACCGGTCGACCTGCAGCTGTCCCGGGTGGACGGCTGCCGGATCTCGCAGTGGGACTCGCTGGGCCCCCTCCTGCCCGTGCCGGTGGGGGAGGGGACCCTGCCGGTCGCCTGACGGCGACCGGCTCAGCGAACCCGCGCGGTCCGGTCCACGAGGTCGATGGCGGTGCACAGCCCGAGCGCCATCGCCCGCCCGCTGGTGGCGCCCGTGGAGAGCAGCCGCGCGATCGCCGGGGCCAGCGGGCGCTCGCCGACCAGCCCGCGGAGGACCGCGGCGTACTCGCCGCTGACCTGACCGGCGGCCGCGTGCCTCAGGAGCGCGCGGGACAGCTCGGTGGTGCGGCCCCCGGCGAGGGAGACCACGCCGGCGGCGAAGCGCTGCGCCGAGGGGTGCCCGAGGAGCACCAGGCCGGCGATCGTGCCGGCCACGACGTCGTCACCGGCGGGCGTCAGCCCGGGGCCCAGGCCGATGAGCCGGGTCGCCGTGCGCAGCGCCGCCTCGAGGTCCGCCCGGCGCACCGCGCCGCGGAGGGCCGCCAGCGGGCCGCCGGGGCCGGTGGGCAGGCCGGGCAGCGTGAAGGCGCTGTGCGGCACGCCCTCCCCGTAGAGCGCGTTGCGCAGCTGGCGGACGCCCTCGGGCAGCAGGGCGGGGCGGCCCCCGGGCAGCCGCGGGCGCGGGTCCCACCAGGCGGAGGCGCTGACGGCGAGGTCGCCGACGACGATGCGCCCGCCGCCCACCTCGGCGGGGGCGCCGGTGGAGACCCCGACCAGGGGACGGCCGTTGCTCGGGCGGAACAGGACGCAGCCCAGCGGCAGCCGGGCGGCGTCACTGGTCAGGACGCCGACCACCTCGCCGGCGCCGCGCTCGCCCCCCACGTAGACGTACACCGCGGCCGGCACGCTCAGCAGCACCCGGGCGGGGCGGACCGGGCCGCGGAGCACGTCCGCGACGGCGGTGCTCGCCGCGGCCGGGACCGCTGACGGCGTCGGCACGGAGGGGGTGGTGCGGCCCGACTCGCGTGGCAGGGGGATGGTCGGCACACCCGCCCGCGCGGCGCGGCCGCGCTGGGCGAGGTGCGGGTTCAGGCCGCTCCGGACCTCGGTGTCGTCGATCGCGCGCATGGGACGCCTCCACCCCGTAGGGACGGCGGAGGCCGGTGCGTCGGCGCCCGCCCGTCGCCCCACCGGCCCGCCGGGGCGGTGCAGGGGCCCCTCACGGAGCGCCTACGATCCAGCGAGCAGGTGGAACGACGTCGAACCTAAGCGGCGCGTCGCACGCCCTCGTATGGCGGATGTCGCCAAGAATGGGGTCCGGCGTCCGGGGACACCTGACAGGCTTCTGCCGTGTGGCACCCTGGACGACGACTGGAAGGGGATGCCTTGTGACACAGAGTGACGCGTCGCTCAAGTCGTCCACCCACGGTAATGGAACCACCCCGTTCCGTCGTAACTGGGCGGTCGCCGAGTCGCCCCGCATCGCGCGGCGCGACGAGCGCACGAGCTGGCAGCAGCGCATGGGTCTGACCGTGGAGGAGGCCCTCGGGCTGCCGGTCCTCGCCGGCAGCAGCGTGACCACCGGGGGGGCCGGTCTGGGCCGCGTGATCCGGCACATGGTCGTCGACGACCCCGCCGAGCCGCTGGCCGCCGCCGGCCCCGACGTCCTCGTCGTCCTGGGCGCGCGCCTGCCGCCCGCCGACCCGGCCAGCTGCCGTGCGCTGGTCGAGCGGCTCGACGCCATCGGCACCGCCGCGCTGGCCTACCGGCGGGTCGACGGCCCCCCACCGCTGCCCGCCGAGGTGCTGGCCGAGGCCGAGCGCCGCGGTCTGCCGGTGCTCGCGCTGCCGCCGACGGCCCGGCTGGACGAGATCGTCTCCGGCGTCCTGGGCGCCGTCGTCGCCAAGCAGGGGCAGGCCCTCGCGCTCTCCTCGCGCATGGACGACGAGTTCACCGAGGTGGCGCTGACCGGCGGTGGGCTCGCGGAGGTGACCCAGCGCCTGGCCGTGATGCTCGAGGGCGCCGCGGTCCTCGGCCTCGGGCCTGACCGGGAGGTCGTCACCAGCGCCGGCCCGTCCGACGACGTCGACGAGATCAGCGACTGGCTGTGGCTGCTCGACGCCGCCGCCGACGACGAGCTGGCGGCGATGGCGCCGTCGCTGCGGCTCTCGGGGGTCCGCGCGGACCAGACCGTGGTCACCCCCGCCGATCTGGACGCCGACCTCTCGCCCGCCGACGGCATCCTGCTCGTCCCGGGCCACCACGAGCTGCCCGGCGGGATCGGCGAGTACGCGGTGGCGCCGATCATGGCCGGCGAGCAGCGGCACGGCTGGCTGGTCGCCGTCCACCGCACCGGCGCGATGATGCTCGGTGCCGGTGGTGTGCTGGAGCGGGCGGCCGTCATCGCCGCGCTCTCGGTGATCCGCCTCCAGGCCGTGCACTCGGTCGAGCTCCGCTTCCAGGGCGACCTGGTGCGCCGGCTGGTGGGTGGCGCGGTCGGCCACACGGAGCGGACGCTGGCCTACACCCGCTCGTTCGGCTGGCGGCTCGACGGGCCGGTCGCGGTGCTGGTGACCGCCACCGAGACCATGGCGGACGCCGCCGCGGACCCCACCCGCGCCCTCGACGTGCTCGACCGGCTCGCCGACGGCTGGCGGGCCGCGCTGGAGTCCGAGGTGGCGGGTGCGGCCGTCGCCGGGCTGGCGACCGAGATCGTGACGCTGCTGCCCCTGGACGGGCGGACCATGGAGGAGCTGTCGGCCCTGGTCTCGGCGGTGAGCTCCCGGGTGAACGGGCGGCTGCGCCGGGTCGGCCGCGTGCTGGGCACCGGCATCGGCCGCCCCGCCGGATCGCTCTCCGAGCTCGCCGAGGTGCACCGCCAGGCGCAGCGCGCGCTCGGCGTGGGGCAGGAGATCCACGGCGGGTCGGCGGTCACCCACTTCGACCAGCTGGGGGTCTTCCGGTTGCTGTCGCTGATCCCCGACAGCACCGAGCTGCGCTCCTACGTCGACGAGGTGCTCGGCCCGCTGGCCGACGCCGCCGACCACGACTCCGCGGATCTCCGCGAGACGCTGCGGGTCCTGCTGGAGACCAACCTCAACGTCGCGGAGTCCGCCCGGCGGCTGCACTTCCACTACAACACGATGCGGTACCGGATCGGGAAGCTCGAGCGGCTCCTCGGCCCGTTCACCACCGACCCGACGTTGCGGCTGAACCTGCTGCTGGCCCTGCACGCCGCCCGCATGCGCGGGTTGGACCAGCCGGCGCGGCCACCTCTGGACGGCGGCATCGGCCTGCCGGACGACGGCTTCGACGCCCTGCTCTGACGCCGTCGCCACCTCGCTCGGAGGACGCAGCGCCGCAGCGTGCGGCGCGGGAGGAGATCCGCATGACCCAGCCCGACCGCCCGCTCGCCGGCAAGGTGGCCCTCGTGACCGGGGCGTCCTCCGGGATCGGCGAGGCGACGGCGGTCGCGCTCGCCGGAGCGGGGGCCGCCGTCGCCCTGGGCGCCCGGCGGGCCGACCGGCTCGAGGCGCTCGCCGGCCGGCTCACCGACGGCGGGGCGACGGTGCTGCCCCTGGCGCTGGACGTCACCGACGAGCGGGCGTGCGCCGACGCCGTCGCGCGCACCCGGTCGGAGCTGGGCGGGCTCGACGTCCTGGTCAACAACGCGGGCGTCATGCTCCTCGGCACGATCGCCGGGGCCGATCCCGAGGACTGGCGCCGGATGGTCGACACCAACGTCATGGGGGTCCTCTACATGACCCACGCGGCGCTGGACGGCATGCTCGAGCAGGGCTCGGGCGACATCGTGAACATGTCGAGCGTCGCCGGGCGGCAGGCCCGCAAGGGCGCGGGCGTCTACAACGCCAGCAAGTGGGCGGTGAACGCCTTCAGCGAGTCGCTGCGCCAGGAGGTCACCGGCCGGGGTGTGCGGATCTCCCTGGTCGAGCCCGGCGCCGTCACCACCGAGCTGACCTCGCACATCACCCAGGTCGAGGCCAAGGCCGCCTCCGAGCGGATGCACGCGAGCATGCGGGCGCTGCACGCCGACGACATCGCCCGGGCCGTCGTCTACGTGGTGACCCAGCCGCCGCACGTCGCGGTGAACGAGGTGCTGGTCCGCCCGACCGACCAGGAGCGCTGAGCCGGTCGTCCGGGTCCGCGCCGGCAGGCCCGCGGCCCGGGATCAGGGGCCCTGATCGTGGAGCGTCCTCCCTCACGGCACACGGTGAGGGAGGACGCGTTCGGATCAGGTCAGCTGATCGTCGCCGGCCCTAGTCGCGGAAGACCTCGATGTCGGCGCCCATCTCGACCAGGCGCTCGTAGAGCTGCTCGTAGCCGCGCGCGATGATGTCGACGTTGCGCAGCACCGACGTCCCCTTCGCCGCGAGCATCGCCAGCAGGATGCAGACGGCGGGCCGCAGCGCCGGCGGGCAGACCACCTCGGCGGCCCGCCACCGGGTCGGCCCGGTGGCGAGCACGCGGTGCGGGTCCAGGAGGCGGACGTCGGCGCCGAGCCGGGTCAGGTCGGAGAGGTGGATCGCCCGGTTGTCGTAGACCCAGTCGTGGATGAGCGTCGACCCCTGCGCCTGCGCGGCGATGACGGCGAAGAACGGCAGGTTGTCGATGTTGAGGCCCGGGAAGGGCATCGGGTGGACCTTGTCCAGCGGCGCCTTGAGCTCCGACGGGTGGATGGTGATGTCGGCCAGCCGCGTGTGCCCGTTGTCGGCCACGTACTCGGCGGAGAGCTCGTAGCGCAGCCCCATCTCGGCCAGCACCGCCAGCTCGACCTCGAGGAAGTCCACCGGCGCCCGGGCCACGGTGAGCTCCGAGCCGGTGACGATCCCGGCGGTGAGCAGGCTCATCGCCTCCACCGGGTCCTCGCTGATCGTGTAGTCGACGTCGGCGTCGAGCACCGGCCGCCCGCGGACGACCAGCGTCGTCGAACCCATGCCCTCGATGTCGACGCCCAGCAGCTGCAGGTACAGGCAGAGGTCCTGGACCATGTAGTTCGAGCTCGCGTTGCGGATGGTGGTCGTGCCGTCGGTGCGGGCGGCGGCCAGCAGCGCGTTCTCGGTGACGGTGTCCCCGCGCTCGGTCAGCACGATGGTGCGGTCGGCCGCGGCCGGCCCGTCGACGCCGACCTGGTACTCGCCGGCGTGGGCCTCGACGGCCAGGCCGAAGGGGCGCAGCGCGATCATGTGCGGCTGCACCGTCCGGGTGCCCAGGTCGCAGCCGCCCGCATAGGGCAGCCGGAACGAGCGGGCCCGGTGCAGCAGCGGCCCCAGGAACATGATGATGCTGCGGGTGCGCCGCGCGGCGTCGGCGTCGATGCCGTCGAGGTCGAGCTCCTCGGGGACGACGAGGGTGAGGTCGTGCCCGTGCTCGTCCCAGGTGGCGGCGACGCCGATGGAGCGCAGCACGTCGAGGATGCGCTCGACCTCCACGATGCGGGAGACGTTGCGCAGGGTGGTGCGGCCCCGGTTGAGCAGCGAGGCGCACAGCAGCGCGACGGCGGCGTTCTTCGAGGACTTGACCGCCACCCGGCCGCGGAGCGGGTGCCCGCCGGTGACGCGCAGGTGGGCCGGGCCGGCCGGGCCGAGCCGGATCAGCTCGCTGTCCAGGGCGGCGGAGAGCCGGCCCAGGAACTCGAGGGTGAGGTTCTGGCTGCCCTGCTCGATGCGCGCGACGGCGCTCTGGCTGGTGCCGAGCCGCTCGGCGAGCTGCTGCTGGGTGAGACCGCGGTGGCGGCGGGCGTCGCGGACGAGCGCCCCGATCCGCCGCACGGCTTCGTCGGCTGGCTGGTCGGTGAGCGTCACCCGGACACGTTATCTCGTATCTGAGATGAGGACCGCACCCGCCGCGGCGGCGCGGGACGGAAGACTGCCCCCCGTGGACGTACTGGTCACCGGCGGCACGGGCCGCCTCGGGGGGGGACCTGGTCCCGCAGCTGCGGGACGCCGGGCACCAGGTGCGGTCGATGTCGCGCCGGGGCACCGGCCCCGGCGGCGTGCGGGGGGACCTCGCCACGGGGCGGGACCTGGCGCAGGCGGTGGCCGGCGCCGAGGTGGTCGTGCACGCCGCCAGCGATCCCCGGGGCGACCCGTGGGAGGTCGACGTCGCCGGCACCCGCAGGCTGGTCGAGGCGGTCGACCGAGCACGGCCGCCGCACCTCGTGCACGTCTCCATCGTCGGCGTCGACCGGATCCCGCTGAGCTACTACCGCGCGAAGTACGCCGCCGAGCAGGTGCTGCTGGCGTCGGGGCTGCCGGTCACGCTGGTGCGGATCACCCAGTTCCACGGGTTCGTCGACGAGCTGCTGGGCACCGCGCGCCGCGGACGGCTGCTGCCGGTGCCCATGGGCTGGCGCGTGCAACCGGTCGACGTCGCCGACGCCGCCGCCCACCTGGTCGACCTCGTGGGCGCCGCGCCCTCGGGCGGGGTCGTGGAGTTCGGCGGCCCCGAGGAGCACTCGGTGGCCGACCTGGCCAGGGCATGGGCGGCGGTGCGGGCGCCGGGCGCGCACGTCATCGCCACCCCCGTGCCCGGCCGGCTCGGGACGGCGGTGCGCGATGGTGCGGCGCTGCCCACGCGGGGTCCGCGCGGCCGGCGCACCTGGGCCGACCACCTGCGCGGCTGAGCGCCGGCGCGGACCGCAGCGTTCCTGCCGGATCCCGCAGCGCGGGTGCCAGCGGCGTGCCGCGGCCGGAAACCGCCGGAGTCGCGTCGGTGGGCGGCCCTAGGGTCCCCGACGTGACCACTCCCGCCGCCCCCGACGGCCGCACGCTGCTCGCCGTCGCCGTCACCGTGCTCGCCTGGGCCTCGGCGTTCGTGGGCATCCGGGCGGTCGGCGAGGACGTCTCGCCCGGCGCCCTGGCGCTGGGTCGGCTGCTGGTGGGCACGCTGGTGCTGGGGCTGCTCGTCGCGCGCCGGGGCTGGGTGCGCCCGGTGGCCCGCGACTGGCGGCTGCTGGCCGTCTGCGGCCTCGGCTGGTTCGCCGTCTACAACGTGGCGCTGAACGCCGCCGAGCGGCACCTCGACGCGGGGACGACGGCCATGCTGGTCAACATCGGGCCGATCCTCATCGCCGTGCTCGCCGGGCTGCTGCTCGGCGAGGGGTTCCCGAGGTGGCTGGTCGTCGGCCTGGCCGTGGCCTTCGGCGGGGTGCTGCTGATCGGGCTGTCGACCCGCGGCGCGGACGCCGACCTGGTGGGGGTCCTGCTCTGCGTCGTCGCGGCGGTCACCTACGCGGTGGGCGTCGTGGCGCAGAAGCCGCTGCTGCGGCGGCTGCCGGGCCTGCAGGTCACCTTCACCGCCTGCGCGATCGGCGCGGTGGCCTGCCTGCCCTGGGCCGGTGCGCTCGTCACCGACCTGGGCACCGCGCCCGCGGGTTCGGTGGCGGGCCTGGTCTACCTGGGTGTCGTCCCCACGGCGCTGGCCTTCAGCACCTGGGCCTACGCCCTCTCCCGCATGGACGCCGGGCGCCTGGGCGTCACCACCTACCTGGTGCCCCCGCTGGTGATCCTGCTCAGCTGGCTGCTGCTCGACGAGGCGCCGCCGCCGCTGGCCCTCGTCGGGGGCGTGGTCTGCTTGGCCGGTGTGGCGGTGTCCCGCCGGCGGTCCCGGCCGGCGCTGGTGCCGGCGGCCGGGATGCCCGCCGCACGGGCCGGGGCGGCCGGCCGGGGGTAGGCGCCGGCGACCGGGTGTGCACCGCGACGCGGCGATGGGGTAGGCACGCACCGGGGCCGCCGCCGGTGGTCCTGCGTGGCGACCGGCCGGGAGGTGCGTGGTGGAGGAGCAGGACTGGGCGCAGGTGGTGGCGGCGGCCACGCGGGCGCCGTCGATCCACAACACGCAGCCGTGGCGGTTCGTGGCCCGCCCCGACCGGCTGGAGCTGCACCACGACCCGGAGCGCGCCCTGCCGGTGCTCGACCCGTCCGGCCGGCAGCAGGTGATCAGCTGCGGCGCCCTGCTCGAGTTCGCCGTCGTCGCGCTCGCCGCCGGCGGCCGCGACGCCGAGGTGACGCTGCTGCCGGACGACGGGTCGCCGGGCCACCTCGCGACGGTGCGGGTCGCCGGCGCAGCCGAGGCATCCGAGGACGACCGCGCGCTGGCCGAGGCGATCGCCCACCGGCACACCGTGCGGGCGCCGTTCGAGCCGCGGGCGGTGCCCGAGGAGCTGCTCGACCGCCTGCAGGCGGAGACCGCCGCCTTCGGTGCCTGGCTCAAGCCGATCACCCGCTCGGAGGAGGAGGTCGCCACGGTGTTCCTCATCTCCCGGGCCGAGGAGATGGAGCAGGGCGATCCCGCCTACCTCGCCGAGCTGGAGCGGTGGCTGCGCACCGACCCGGCCGCCGAGGACGGCGTGCCGGTGGGCGCCGTGCCCAGCGGCGACCCCCACGAGCGCGCCTCCGACTGGCTGATCCGCGACTTCGTGGCGGGGCAGCGCGAGCAGCACGCGTTCCGGGCCGCCGGCGACCCCACGGCATCTCCGCCGGAGGTGGAGCGGCCGGCGGTCGTGCTCATGGGCACCGACGGCGACGACCGCGCCGACTGGCTGCTCGCCGGGCGGGCGCTGGGCCGCCTGCTGCTGCGGGCGACCGCGGCCGGGCTCGTCGCCTCGCCGCTGACCCAGGCGCTGGACTGGCCGGCGACCCGCGCGCGGATGCAGTCGCGGCTGTCGCTGGTGGGGCACCCGCAGATGCTGCTGCGGCTGGGCTACCCGCGGCCGGTGGACGTCGCGGCGCCGGCGGTCAGCGGCCGGCGCCCGGTCCGCGACGTGCTGCGGTTCGAGCCCGCCGGCTGACCGCCGGGGCGCTCAGCAGCCGGCCCCGCTCAGCAGCCGGCGCCGCTCAGCTCTGCCGGCGCCTGGGGGCCCAGGGGTCCTCGGGGTCGCCGTCCTCGCCGTCGTCGGCCGGTGCCTCGGAGTCCGGGCCTCCCGTACCGGCCCGCCGGTCGCGCCCGGCGGCGGACTCCAGAGCGGCGTCGCGGGCGCGGGCCAGCTCCTCCTGCCGCGCGCGCTCCCGGGCGCGCTCGGCGCGCAACGACGACCCCGCCGCGGCCAGGTCCCCGCGGCGGCCCAGCCACCACAGGACGGCGCCGCTCAGCGCCAGGGCGATCGGTAGCGGGTAGGCCGCCAGGCGCTCCATGCCGCCCTCGCCGAGGTACCGGGTGACGCCGGTCAGGAAGAAGATGGTGCCGGCGGTGGCCGCGATGCCGAGCAGCACCACGACCGTCCCCAGCGCCTCCGACAGCGGCCGGACGGCGTAGGCGAGCGCGACGAGCCCGAGGGCGCCCCCCACCAGGTACAGCACCGCGCCCACGGTGTGCACGGTGCCGTTGCCGTCGGTGGGGAACACCCCGACCAGGAGCACGCCCACCGCGGCCGCGCCCAGCAGCGCCGGCACCGCGCGCGCGGCCCCGCCGCGCAGCGCCGGGAGGAGCAGGAGGGCCCCGCCCAGGATCAGCGCGGCCTGGACGACGAACGAGGCGTTCATCAGCTGCCGGCCGGGGGAGTCGGCGGCGCCCAGTGCGCTGATAACGTCGCCCGCCCGGGAGTACGGCCCGGTGTAGCGGGCCTGCGCCACGGCCTCCACGACGAAGAACTGGAGGGTCAGGACCCAGGCGAGGGCGCCCGAGCGCAGGCGGTGGGGAGTCACGGCAGCCATCGTCCCAGCTCCTCCGGCGGGATCCGCTCGAGGACGGCGGACAGCTGCGCGGCCGAGAGCCAGGACGGGTTGCTGCCGGCCGGCATGCGCAGCACCTCCGCGCCGGTGAAGGCGGGATCGGCGCGCAGCTCGGCCCGGCCGACCGGTGCGTCGAGGCGGAGCAGGCGGACCGGGACGACGGGGCCGTCCGCGGTCTCGCCCACCGGCCCGGTGACCCGGCCGATCGCGTGGACGCCGGGCGCCACCGGCCCGCTCACCCACAGGAGGACCGGCTGCCCGGCCGCCACGAGGTCGAGGCGGTAGCTCCGGCGCACGCAGCGCGCCAGGTCACGGGTGGTGCCGGGCAGCCAGCCGGCGTCGACGGCCACCGGTGACCGGGCGCTCTTGAGCAGCCAGCCGGCGACGTCGGCGGCACGCAGCCGCGCCGGCGCCGCCGGCCGGGACGTCCGCGCGGTCAGTCGGTGGCCGAGTGCAGGTCGGCGCCGGCCGGGTCGGCGTCGTCGGACCCGACGGCCTGCCGCTCCTGCTCGGTGCGGTGCTCCAGGACCTCGTCGCTGGGGTGCGGGTCCTTCGCGTGCTGCGTGCGGTCGCGGGTCGGGTGCTCCTGCGGCTCCATCACGTCGTCGAGGTTCGGGGTGTCGTGCGGGCCGGTCATCGTGGTGCCCTCCGATCTGTCGGGATGCGGTCGGGGAGGGCCATAGCCCCGACCCGGTCCCGCTAACCGGGACGGCGGTCACCGCGGCTCGAGGCGGGCCGCCGGCAGCCACGCCTCGACCAGCGCCGGACCGTGCGGGCCGCGCACCGTGTAGGCAACCCGGCCCTGCCAGGCGCCGTCCCGCTGGCGCCACTCCACGAGCAGGCCCGGCCAGGTGCCGGGGGAGTCGGGCGGGTCGCGCACCCAGCAGTGCCGCCCCTCGCCGCCGCCCCCACCGGCGTTCGGGGACCCCGCGACGGCGGCACGCGGGTGCGGGCCGGTCGGCGCTGGGGGAGGGGCCTCGGGGACGACGCCCGACTCCGCCGCCCGCTCACCCAGGGAGCGGCCGCCGCGCCCCCGGTTCATCCCGCCCGCCACGGGAGCAGTCTCGCACGCCCGTCGAACATCTGTTCGACGGCGCACCGGCCGCGGGACGCGGAACGGGCGCTCTCCGCGGTGATCGCGGAGAGTGCCCGTCCGGGGTGCTGCGTCAGGCGGCGGGCGTGAT